>NZ_JBVHTA010000052.1:0-57094 GCF_055566095.1 Streptomyces sp. NPDC027962 | reverse complement strand
CGAGCCCGCACCCGAACCAGCCACTTCGCAGCACTTCGCCCCGCCGACCAAGTCAGCGGGGCGAAGCAACAGGGCCCGAATTAACCAACAGCGTCTGCTGAGCACTCCGGGCCCTTCCCGTTACAACTCCGTCACCGAATGTGTCGGTGACGGCACGTGCCGGTTACCGGCTGTGTCGCCTAGGCGACAGCGCGGCCACCGCCGACGAGGCGCGGCAGCATACGGAAGCCGATGCCACCCGCGATCATCGTCGCGGCACCGATCAGCAGGAACGTGGTCTCTGCGGCGCCGGTCTCCGCCAGCTCCTCCTTGGCCTCGCCCTGCTGGACCGGCTCGGAGCCGGCGTTGTTGGTGTCGGTGCCGTCGCCGCCGATCGGAGCGTCACCGTCGATGACGCCACCGTCGGTGTCGTTGTCGTTACCGCCACCGGGGTTGTCCGGAGTGGGGGCGGGGTCCTCGATCGGGTCACCGGGGTTGCCCGGCTCTCCCGGCTCACCCGGTTCCCCAGGCTCTCCCGGCTCACCCGGCTCACCCGGCTCACCCGGCTCTCCCGGCTCACCCGGCTCTCCCGGCTCTCCCGGCTCTCCCGGCTCTCCCGGCTCACCCGGCTCTCCCGGTTCCCCAGGCTCTCCCGGCTCTCCCGGCTCTCCCGGCTCTCCCGGCTCACCCGGCTCACCCGGTTCCCCAGGCTCACCCGGCTCACCCGGCTCACCCGGCTCTCCCGGCTCTCCCGGCTCACCCGGCTCACCCGGCTCACCCGGCTCACCCGGCTCACAGATCGTCGGGTCGATCTCGCAGTCGCCCTCGTTGATGCCGATACCGGCGGCGATGCCGTTCTCGTCGGCATTGGCGGACACCTCGACGGGGCCGACGTCGAACCCGAACCCGACGGCACTCGCGGCGCCTGCGGCGGTCAGCGACGCACCCGCGGCGATCACGGCGCCGGCGGCTATACGCGCGACACGAATCCGCGTCTTCTTGGTCATCTGGCTGCTACCCCCAGTAGCTATCTCGTTGTCGGAGCAGCGTCAGGGGCAGCGGGTTCAGGGGCCGTTGCTCCGTGGCCCCCGTTCGCACGCGCCCCAGAAACACGCATGCCGCGCGCCACCATTCCCAGTTTCCGAAAGCGCGTCAAGGTCGTTAGCGGACGCGATGCCCGAAATGCTGTCACTTGCCTGACCTGCGGGGATGCAACTGTGACATAAAACGGAACTGCCGCCCCGTAGGCGGCAGTTACCTTGTCGACAAAGCGCTTCGCTACTTCTCCTGCTGCTTGCGCCAGCGAATTCCGGCTTCGAGGAAGCCGTCGATCTCACCGTCGAGCACCGCCTGCGGGTTGCCCACTTCGAACTCGGTGCGCAGGTCCTTGACCATCTGGTACGGGTGCAGCACGTACGAACGCATCTGGTTTCCCCAGGAGTTGCCGCCGTCGCCCTTGAGGGCGTCCATCTTGGCCTGCTCCTCCTGGCGGCGGCGCTCGAGCAGCTTCGCCTGCAGGACGTTCATCGCGCTCGCCTTGTTCTGGATCTGCGAGCGCTCGTTCTGGCAGGAGACGACGATGCCGGTGGGGACGTGCGTCAACCGCACCGCGGAGTCGGTGGTGTTGACGCCCTGGCCACCGGGTCCGGAGGCGCGGTACACGTCCACGCGCAGCTCGGACTCGTCGATCTCGACGTGGTCGGTCTTCTCGACGACGGGCAGCACCTCGACGCCCGCGAAGGACGTCTGGCGGCGGCCCTGGTTGTCGAACGGCGAGATGCGCACCAGCCGGTGCGTCCCCTGCTCGACGGAGAGCGTGCCGTACGCGTAGGGCGCCTTGACGACGAAGGTGGTCGACTTGATGCCGGCCTCTTCCGCGTACGACGTCTCGTAGACCTCGGTGCCGTAGTTGTGCCGCTCGGCCCAGCGCAGATACATGCGCTGGAGCTGCTCGGCGAAGTCCGCGGCGTCGACACCGCCGGCCTCGGCGCGGATGTTGACCAGCGCCTCGCGCTCGTCGTACTCACCGGACAGGAGGGTACGGACCTCCATTTCGTCCAGCGCCTTGCGCACCGACTCCAGCTCGGTCTCGGCCTCGGCACGGGCGTCCGGGTCGTCCTCGGCCTCCGCGAGCTCGAAGAGCACCTCGAGGTCGTCGATACGGCCGCGGAGCGCCTCCGTCTTGCGGACCTCGGCCTGCAGGTGCGAGAGCTTGCTGGTGATCTTCTGTGCCGCTTCGGGGTCGTCCCAGAGGGACGGTGCCGCCGCTTGCTCCTCGAGCACGGCGATCTCCGCCCTCATCCTCTCGAGGTCCAGAACGGCCTCGATCGACCCCATGGTCGAGGAAAGGGACTTCAGCTCTTCGGATACATCGACGACTGCCACGGGTCCAGCGTAACGGCTGAGCGGACGGGCCCGTGATGGCCCCGACCGCCCGAAGATCGTCACAACCTCTCGGGACAGAACACCTAGGGGTCGGAAGGTGCCGACTGCTGGGAATCCCCCGGGGGTGCGGGGCTGTCGTCGCCGCTGGTGGCCAGCCAGCCGCCGACGCCGACGGCCGCGGCCACGGCGAGTGCAGCAACGGCCAGCGTGATGCGCCGCCTGCGCACGGCGGTGGACCTGTTGCGGGCCGAGCCGGGGCGGCGCTGGCCCGGGGAGCGCGGGGCCCTGGCGGTGCCGTGGGCGCCGCCGGCGAGCTCGTCGGGGGCGGGGACACGCATCGAGGTGTGGGTGTCGCGGTTGGAGTCCGCTGGGGCCGCACCAGGGACGAGCGGGACGGCGCCGCGTCGGCGGGGCTCCCCGGCGGCGGGCCGCACGATGTCCTCGTACGGCTCGGTGGGCGGCTCGGCGTCGGGCTCGTCGACGTCCAGGGGCGGCATTCCCGCCAGCGTCGGGAGCAGGTCATGCAGCCGGGACGCCACCTCGGAGGCGCGCAGCCGGGACGCGGGCGCCTTGGCCAGGCACTGGACGATGAGCTGCCACAGCTCGTCCGGGATGCCGGGCAGCGGCACCACGGTCTCGGTGACGTGGCGGCGCAGGACCGCGCCCGGGTGCCCGCCGCCGAAGGGGGTGAAGCCGGCCAGGAGCTCGTAGAGGACCGTGGCCAGGGCGTAGATGTCGACCGCGGCGCGGGGCGGCAGGCCCTCGACGATCTCGGGCGCGATGTAGTCGGGGGTGCCGATGATTCCCGACGGGTTCGGCGCGCCGGTGCCGGTGGGGCGCTGCGCCTTGGTGCGGCGGGGGGTGTCGATCAGCTTGGCGACGCCGAAGTCGGTGAGGAGCGCGGGGTGCGAACCGGCGGGCCCGAGCGGGCCCTCCATGTCGAGCAGGATGTTCTCCGGCTTGACGTCCCGGTGCACCACTCCCGCCGAGTGGGCGGCGGCCAGACCTTCGGCGACGTCCGCGATGATCGCGACCGCGGCCTCCGGCGCGAGGCGGCGCTCGCGGTCCAGGCGCGTACGCAGGTCTGTGCCGCGCACGAGCTGCATGACCAGCGCGAGATCGTTGCCGTCGACGACGAGGTCGCGGACGCCGACGACCTTGGGGTGGCCCAGCCCGAGCAGGGCGGTGCGCTCCTGCACGAAGCGTCCGACGAGTTCCTGGTCGGAGGCGAGATCCTCGCGAAGAAGCTTGATGGCCACGGGACCCTCGGGTCCCTCGCCGAGCCACACCGTGCCGGCGCTGCCCCGCCCCAGGATCTGGTGGGCCGTGTACCGGCTGCCGATATTCCGTGCCAAGACTGCTCCCTCAGCGGCTGGCGTTGCCCCACAACGTACGCGGGCATCCGGGGCCTGTGTGCCCCGGATGACACCAACCTCCACTTCTGCGGGATAAATCGGCCCGCGGAAGTCGACAAAACGACAGAGTTACTGCTGGTTACCGGCCCTGGCGCCGATTACTGGTTGCCGATTTCGTCGGCGGTGTCCTGGGCCGAGCCGAGCTCCGAGATCCAGTTGGTGACCGTGGAGATGCCGTCGCCGATCGCGTCCCAGTAGCTCTTGCCCTGCGCGACCCAGTCCTGCAGCGGGGTCAGCTCCCAGATCAGCCAGCCGGCCACGACGAACAGCAGCACCGTGAACAGACAGCCCTTGAGGCAGCCGAGCCCCGGGATCCGCATGGGGTTCGCGCGCTGCCGCGGCTGACGCGGCGCGGGCTGCTGGGGCGGCGGCTGCGGGGGGGCGTACTGCTGTTGCTGCGGCGGCGGAGCGTACTGCCGCCTCTGCGGCTGATGCTGCTGCGGGGCCGGCGCGTACGGCTGCGGCTGGGGGCGCTGCTGCCGCTGCGGGGCCTGGCGCTGCGGCGGCTGCTGCGGGGCCTGGCGCTGCGGCCGGCGGCGCAGCGGGTCCTGGCTGGGGTCGAGGTACTGGACCTGCGTCTGCTCGTTGCGGTCCCGGGCCGCCCGAAGCTGCGACTGCCAGGGGTGCGGGTCCTCCGGACCCGGCTGCCCCTGCGGCACGGGCGGCATCAGGGCGGTCGGGTCAGCCGTGCCCCCGGACGGACCGGTCTGCGGCATGACGCTGGTCGCGGCGGACGGGTCGTAGGCCGCGCTGCCGCCACCCGTGTTCGGCAGGACCTGGGTGGGATCGGCGGCGCCCGGCGTCTCGGGGACCGGGGCCGGCGTCGGGTCGGGTGCGAGCAGCACGGCGACGCCGAGGGCGGCGTCGACCTGGGCGGCGTTCGAGTGCACGCCGATGCCCGCGGCGACCGTGCGCAGGCCGCGGGCGAGGTTCTCGGCGCTGGGCCGCTCCGAGGGCTCCTTGCGCAGGCAGCGCTCTATGACCGTCCACAGCGGCTCGGGCACGGTGGTGGGGCGGCGGGGCTCTTCACTGAGGTGGCGGTGCAGCACCTCGAGCGCTGTGCCGCCCGCGAACGGGGGCCGCCCGGTGACCAGCTCGTACAGCAGGATGCCCGCGCCGTAGATGTCGACGGCGGACGTCTGCGGGCGTCCCTCCGCGGACTCGGGGGCGACATACGCGGGCGTGCCGACGAACTCGTGCGTGCGGGTCAGGCCCGGGGAGTCGGCGAGGCGTGCGATGCCGAAGTCGGTCAGCATCGGGTGCATCTGGCCGTCGGCGTCGGTCTTGAGCAGCACGTTCGCCGGCTTCAGGTCGCGGTGCACGACGCCGTCGGCATGGCTGGAGGCGAGCGCGTCCGCGATCTGGGCCGTCATGAGCGAGGCGGCGACCGGGGTGAGCGGGCCGCTGTCGCGCAGGTAGCGGTGCAGGTCCGGGCCGTCGACCAGGTCCATGACGAGGGCGAGGAGATCGCCCTCCACGACGAGGTCGCGGGTGCGGACGATGTTCGGGTGGGTGAGCCGGAGCAGGACGGAGCGCTCCCGGAGGAAACGCATCACCACGTCCGCGTCGTTCGCGAGCTCCTCCTTGAGGACCTTGATCGCGACGGTCTCACCGGGCTGGCCCGCGACGGCCGCCTCGGCGCCCGCGGTCTCCCTCTGACGGGCTCGCCAGACGGTGCCCGTGGCGCCGCGCCCGAGCGGCTCCTCGAGCAGGTACTTGCTGCCTACCGGCCGCACGTCATGCGCTCCCTGCTGATCGTGATCATGGGTCCCGGCCCACCGGGCGATCTTCGGCCCGCCGGGTCTCCGTCCCACTTTAGGGGAGGTCCTTCCCGTCGCCCCTGTTCGAAGAACAGACGCGGGCATCGTACGGATGGTTGCCGGGCCCGCGCGCACTGAACATCACGATCGGTGCCGTCCGTACGTACGGATGGCATACCCACCCGACCCGACCTGGAGCCTTTCCTTCCGGACTTGGCCCTGATTTGTTCGTGATGTGCCCCATGGGCCGACCGGTCAAGATCAATTACCGGTAGGGGGCGGGCGTGTTGTCAGTGGCGGATGCGAGGATGCCCTCAGCACGGAGCTGTGGGGAGGGAGACCGTGGCGCGTGCCGACCTGCCGGGCGGGGGCGATCAGGGCACTCCCCTGCCGGGTACCCCGCGCAGAAGGGATGGCTGACGGCGATGCAGATCCGGCTGACTGTTCTCGCGCCGCGCGGCGGACCGTCGGGGGCCGCCGGGCGCCCCTGTGACGTGGTCGTCACCGCGCCCGCAGGGACGGCGCTCGCCGCAGTGGCCTCCGGCCTCGCCGCGGCCGTCTCCGGCCCCGACGTCTCCGGCACCGTAGTGCTGTACGCGGGACAGGAGCGCCTCGATCCGCAGCGCCGCACCCTGGGCGAGCCGCCCCTGGTGGACGGGGCCGTGCTGGCCCTGCAGACACCGGTCGAGGACGAGGGACACGACACGGACGTCTTCGCGCAGCTCCATGCGGTCGCCGGGCCCGACGCGGGCGGCGTCCACCTGCTGCACGGCGGCCGGGTCGACATCGGCCGGTCCGCCGAAGCCGACGTGCCGCTCGACGACCCCGACGTCTCCCGGCTCCACTGTGCGGTCACGGTCGCGGAGGACGGCCGGGTCACGGTCACCGACCTCGGCTCCACCAACGGCACGACGGTCGACGGCACCCCTGTGGAGGCCCGCCCCGTCCGCCTTCCGGCAGGCGCGCTGCTGCGCCTGGGCGAGTCCACCCTCCGCCTGTCCACCGGGGCCCCGCCGCCGGTCCTCCCCACCGCCCCGGACGGCGAGGGCCACCTCCGCGTTCCGGCGCGCGCGGCCCACGGCCCGGCCGCCTCGCCCGGCGACCCGGCGCGGACAAGCGGAGGCGGCTCGGCGTGGACAGCCGAAGGCGGCCCGGAAGATCACGGGCGGGCCGTCGAGGGCACCGGCCGGCCCCTCGCCGGCTCGCCGCACCACGGCGGGGCCCGGCCGGTGCCCTCGTGGGACGCCTTGGACGGCCACGCCGCCGCGGCAACCGCGGGGGGGCGTTCACGCCCTGACGCGGCAGGGCGTGAGGCACCGGGCGCGGCCACCGGCGTTCACGGCTCCCCCGGCACCACAAGCGCCACGCTCCGCACCGACGGCACCGCGTACCCGGCCAACGGCGTCACCGCCCACGAAGCCGTGTCCCCGCCGTACGGACACACCGGCTCGGCGGCGACGCACCATTTGCAGAGCCCGCTCGGTGACGCCGCCGCGCGCGTTCCCGCGCAGTACGCGCCCGGTGCGCCGGGCCGAGCCGGCTCCGACGTGCCGGGCGGCTCGTACGACGACGCCCAGGAGGGCCTCCCCCACCCGCTGCGCACCCAGCGAAAGCGCGGCATAGGCGCCTGGGCACGACGCCTCGCCGGCAGCCGGGGCGGGGCGGCGGCCGAGGAGAGCAGCGCGGCCGGTCCGGCGCTCTCCACAGCAGTGCCCACAGTGGAGAGCTGGCCCGATCCCGCGGCCGTCCTCCTCACCGCGCTCGGCCCCGGCCCCAGGCTGTGGGAGCGGGACGCCGAGCACCCCGAGTGCCTCGTCCTCAGGCTCGGCACCGCCGACCGTGCCGAGCTGCCGTCCGTGCCCGTGACCGTCGCCCTGCGCGAGGCCGGCTCCCTCGGGCTCGCCGGCCCGCGTGCACGGCTCGCGGGCCTCGCCAGGTCCGCCGTCGCCCAGCTCGCCGCGCTGCACTCACCGGGCGACCTGGAGATCGTGCTCATCAGCACGGACCGCGCCCGCACCCTCGAGGAGCGCACGAGCGAGTGGTCCTGGCTGGGCTGGCTTCCGCATCTGCGCCCGGCGCACGGCCAGGACTGCCGGCTGCTGCTCGCCTACGACCGCGACCAGGCGGCCGCCCGCACCGCGGAGCTGACGCGCCGGCTGGACGAGGGCCCGCTCGGCACGGGCTGGCCGAGCGCCGGCCGGCGGGCGGTCACGGATGCCGCCTCCCGCCACACCGGCCCGCGCACCGTTGTCGTCGTCGACGGGGACCCCGGTTCCGCGGCGCTGCGCGAGACGACGGCCCGGCTGGCCGAGGTGGGCTGGGCCGCCGGTATCCATCTGATCTGTCTGGCGGAGACGGCCGCGGCCTCCCCGTCGTCCCCTGTCGCCGCGACGTACGAGTCGGCCTGCGCCGCCTCGCTGCCTTTCCGGGAGTGCGGGGCGGTCGCCCTGTTGAGCGGGGACGTGGCCACAGCGCTGCGGCTGATGCGGGTGGCGGGCGGTCAGCCGGCCGGCCACGGCACCGTGGGCGTGGTGGACGCCGTCTCCGCGGCCTGGGCGGAGCGGTTCGGCCGGGCACTGGCCCCGCTGCGTGCCGAGGGCGCCGGCGTGCACCCGGGCAGGGCCGCGGTTCTTCCGCAGTCCGCCCGGCTGCTGGACGAGCTGGAGCTGGCTCGCGCCACTCCGGCGTCGCTGATGGCGCGCTGGGCGTCGGCCTGCGACGGCACCGTGGTCCTCGGCGCGGGCCCCCGGGGTCCGCTGGCCGTCGATCTGGCCGAGGAGGGCCCGCATCTGCTGATCGAGGGCCCGGCGGGCAGCGGCCGTACGGAACTGCTTCGCTCCGTCGCCGCGTCGCTCGCGGCGGCCGGCCGTCCGGACCGGCTCGGCCTGCTGCTGGTCGACGGGGCGGGCGGCGGGCGCGGCGAGGGGCTGGCGGTCTGTACCGAGCTGCCGCATGTGACGGAGCACCTGGTAGCGAGCGACCCGGTGCGGATGCGGGCGTTCGCACAGGCGCTGGGCGCCGAGCTGAAGCGGCGCGCGGAGCTGCTCGACGGCGGGGACTTCGCCGAGTGGCGTACGCGACGCGAGGTGGCGGACCGCATGGTCGGCCAGCGCGGGCCGAGCCCCGCCGAGCAGCGCGGCGACCTGGACTCACCCTCCTCGGGGACGCTCAGGCTCCGGCCCGGGGGGCGCACGAGGAGTCAGGAGCCGGATCCGCTGCCGCGTCTGGTGGTGCTCGTCGACGATTTCGACGCGCTGGTGGCCCCGGCGCTGGGCAGCCCCGGCCGGCCGGCGGCCGGTTCCGTCGTACGGGCCCTGGAGGCGGTGGCCAGGGACGGCGGTCGCCTCGGGGTACATCTGGTGGCGACGTCGTCGCGCCCGGACCGCACCTCGGACACGCTGCTGGCCGAGGGAGCGCGACTGCGGGTGGTGCTGGAGGCGCCGCCCGTGGCGCCCGGGCCGGACGACCCGGCGCCGGGCCGGGGCAGGCTGGGGCACCCCGACGGGCGGGTGACACCGTTCCAGAGCGGGCGGGTGACGGGTCGCATTCCGCGTACGGCGACCTTGCGGCCCACTGTGGTTCCGCTCGAGTGGGAGCGGATGGGCGATCCACCCACGCGCCGCCCCGTGCGCGAGCTGGGCAACGGACCGACGGACCTGGCGCTGCTGGCGAGTGCCCTGGAGCGGGCGGCTCGTTCGGTGGACGCGGCGCCGGTCGCGCCGCTGACCGCGGCGCATTCCTGATCAACCGACCGCTCCGGGGCGCTTCCGCACCCCCGGGACTGTTCCCGGCCGCCCCGCCGTTTGACCTGACATCACGTCACAAGGGGATCACGAAAGGGTGATTGTCGCCGGGGGCGGTATTGCGACACCCGAACCGCGGGCGTAGACCTGTCGGACGGACCGGCAACGGCCCGGTCACAGGTGACTCGCAACAGATCACGGGACAGCAGCGCACGGCAGAGACGGGGCAGTGATGCACAGAACTCTTCGTACGGGCAGGGCCGCAGTGGTGTTCGCGGCGATCGGCGCGCTCGCACTTGCCGGCTGTGGCGGCGACAAGGACGGCGACGAGCCGGGCGACGGCGGCCCGACGAAGGGCACCGAGAAGCCCGCGTCGGTCCAACTGCCCAAGCTGGACGGCGAGAAGATCGAGATCGCCGCCGTCTGGAGCGGCCCGGAGCAGGAGAATTTCACCAAGGTCCTCGACGAGTTCGAGAAGCGCACGGGCGCGACGGTCACCTTTGTCCCGGCGCAGGACCCGATCGTCAACTTCCTCGGCACGAAGATCGCGGGCGGCAGTCCGCCGGACGTGGCGATGCTGCCCCAGGTCGGAGCGATCCAGCAGGCCGTGGCGCGCAAGTGGGCCAAGCCCGTCGGGCCGGAGGCCAAGGCGCAGCTCGCGAAGAACTACGCGAAGGCCTGGCAGGACCTCGGCGCCGTCGACGGCACGCAGTACGGCGTCTACTACAAGGCCGCCAACAAGTCCCTGATCTGGTACAACAACACCGTTTTTGAGAACGCGGGGGCGACAGCGCCGAAGACCTGGAAGGAATTCCTGACGACGGCGGAGACGGTCTCGGCGTCGGGCGTCACACCGGTCTCGATCGCCGGCGCCGACGGCTGGGTCCTCACCGACTGGTTCGAGAACGTCTACCTCTCCCAGGCGGGCCCGGAGAAGTACGACCAACTGGCCAAGCACGAGATCAAGTGGACCGACCCGTCGGTGAAGGACGCGCTGACCACGCTGGGCGAGCTGTTCGGCAAGCCGAGCCTGATCGCGGGCGGTACGGACGGCGCGCTCCAGACGGAGTTCCCCGCTTCGGTCACCCAGACGTTCAGCGGCGGCGACGCACCCAAGGCGGCGATGGTCTTCGAGGGCGACTTCGTGACCGTCAACATCGCCCAGACCGACGCCAGGATCGGTACGGACGCGAAGGTCTTCCCGTTCCCGGCCGTCGGGGCGAAGCCGCCGGTCGTGACCGGTGGGGACGCCGCGGTGGCGCTGAAGGACAGCAAGGGCGCGCAGGCGCTGCTGACCTTCCTGGCCTCGCCCGACGCCGCGGCCATCCAGGCGGCGGCCGGCGGGTTCCTCTCGCCCAACAAGTCCCTGGACGTGGCCGCGTACCCGAACGACGTGCAGCGTGAGATCGCGAAGGCGCTGATCGCGTCGGGCGACGACTTCCGCTTCGACATGTCGGACCAGATGCCGCAGTCGTTCGGTGGCACGCCCGGCAAGGGCGAGTGGAAGATTCTCCAGGACTTCCTGAAGAACCCGAAGGACGTCGCGGGCACCCAGCAGAAGCTGGAGTCGGAAGCGGCCAAGGCGTACAAGAGCTGACGTCATGTCGGCCGTGACCGCGGGGGGCCCGGCTCGTCCGACGCCCCCCGCCGACAAACGCAAGAGCGTGACAGGCACACGTAAATTGGTGGCGGCCGGCTTTCTGCTGCCCGCGCTGGTGCTGCTGGGCGCGCTCGTGGTCTACCCGATCGGGTTCTCCCTCTACCGCTCCTTCTTCGACCAGTCGGGCAGCGGCTTCGCCGAGCTCGGCAACTATGTGGAGATCTTCACCGACGACACCATCCTGACAGCGGTCAAGAACAACGCGATCTGGGTCGTCGTCGCGCCGACGGTCTCCACGGCCCTCGGCCTCATCTTCGCCGTGCTCACCGAACGGATCCGCTGGGGCACCGCGTTCAAGCTGATCGTCTTCATGCCGATGGCGATCTCGATGCTCGCCGCGGGCATCATTTTCCGGCTCGTGTACGAGCAGGACCCGGAGCGCGGAGTGGCCAACGCAGTCTGGGTGGGCGTGCACGACACGTTCTCCGAGTCGGCCGGTTTCCCGCGTGCCCGTCCTCTGCCGGTGCATCCGCTGGAACCCGCCGGGGGCGGTGCGTTCATCACCAAGGAGCCGGTGTCCGCCGGGACTCCGGTACAGATACCCCTGGTCGGTGTCGCACCCGCGAAGATGCCGACGGACGCCGAGCCCGCGAAGCCGGCCGAGACGGGCGACGGGAAGATCCACGGCACGGCGTGGCTGGACTTCACCCGGGGCGGCGGCGGCAGACCGAACGTCGTCGACACCAGGGAGCTCGGGCTCAAGGGCATCAAGGTGGAGGCGGTCAAGGACGGCAAGGTGGTGGCGGACGCCCGCGCCGGAGCCGACGGGACGTTCACGCTCCCGGCCTCCGCGGAGGGCGCGCTGCTGCGGCTGCCCGCCGAGAACTTCCGCGAGCCGTACAACGGCGTCAACTGGCTGGGACCGAGTCTGGTCACCCCCGCGATCATCGGCAGTTACGTGTGGATGTGGGCGGGATTCGCGATGGTGCTGATCGCGGCAGGTCTGGCGAGTGTGCCGCGCGAACTCATGGAGGCGGCCCGCGTCGACGGCGCGAACGAGTGGCAGGTGTTCCGCAGGATCACGGTGCCGCTGCTGGCGCCCGTGCTCGCGGTCGTCCTGGTGACGCTGATGATCAACGTGCTGAAGATCTTCGACCTGGTCTTCATCATCGCGCCGGGCTCCTCCCAGGACGATGCGAACGTCCTGGCGCTCCAGCTCTACCGCTCCTCCTTCGGCACCGACGCGGACCTGGGCCTGGGCAGCGCGATCGCGGTACTGCTGCTTCTGCTGGTGCTGCCGGTGATGTTCTTCAACATCCGGAGGATGCGAAGGGAGACCCGGCGATGAGCTCGACCGGCACCACGGCGAAGGCCGGCACCCCGGTCGGGGCGAAGCACTCCCTCGCCACGCGGATCGCGGCCCGCACCGGCGGCGGCGTGCTGCGGGTCTTCCTCGTCCTGGCCGCCCTGTTCTGGCTGATGCCCACCGTCGGCCTGCTGCTCTCCTCCCTGCGCGACAGCGGCGACATCGCGGAGAGCGGCTGGTGGAAGGTGTTCAGCGCCCCTGCCGAGCTCACCACCCAGAATTACTCACGGCTGCTGGAGAACGAGGCGATCACCGGCTCGCTCCTCTCCACGGTGATGATCACCGTCCCGGCCACCGTGCTCGTCGTGGTCATCGGCGCGCTCGCCGGGTACGCCTTCGCCTGGATGGAGTTCCCCGGCCGCGACTGGTGGTTCATGGTCGTCGTGGGGCTGCTGGTGGTCCCGGTGCAGGTCGCCCTCGTTCCCGTGTCCGAACTCTTCGGTGTGATCGGGATCTTCGAGACGACGCTCGGTGTGGTCCTCTTCCATGTCGCGTTCGGTCTGCCCTTCGCGATCTTCCTGCTGAGGAACTTCTTCGCGGAGATCCCGCGTGAGCTGCTGGAGGCGGCCCGGCTCGACGGCGCCGGCGAGATCCGGCTGTTCACCCGGGTCGTCATGCCGCTGGGCGGACCGGCGATCGCCTCGCTCGGCATCTTCCAGTTCCTGTGGGTGTGGAACGACATGCTGGTCGCTCTGATCTTCGCGGACTCCGACAGCGCGCCGATCACCGTCGCGCTGCAGCGTCAGGTACGGCAGTTCGGCAACAACATCGATGTGCTCGCGCCCGGCGCGTTCGTGTCGATGATCATCCCGCTGGCGGTGTTCTTCGCCTTCCAGCGGCAGTTCGTCTCCGGTGTCATGGCGGGGGCCGTCAAGTGACCGGCTGACACAAGAGCGCGCGAAGGACGGCGGCCCGGTTACCCCGTAACCGGGCCGCCACTGCGTGTTGGTCCCCCGTATGCCACGTGCGGCGTAACCAAGTCACCCCATTGGCCGTTCTCGGGCCATCTGCCCGCGCCGACCCATGGATGTGACGTGCCCCGGTTCAGTGTCATCGTGCCCGCGTTCAAGGTTCAGGCCTACCTGCATGAATGCCTGGATTCGGTGCTGACACAGACTTGTCCGGACTTCGAGCTGATCGTGGTCGACGACTGCTCGCCCGACGCCTGCGGTGCGATCATCGACGAGTTCGCGGCGCGCGACCCGCGCGTGCGGGCCGTCCACCTCCCCGCGAACGTCGGCCTCGGGCAGGCGCGCAACACCGGCCTGGCCCGCGCGAGCGGCGAGTACCTCCTCTTCCTCGACAGCGACGACAGCCTCGTCCCCGGCGCTCTCGCGGCCATCGCCGACCGACTCGAGGAGACCGAGGACCCCGACGTCCTGATCTACGACTACGCCCGGACGTACTGGACGGGCGAGGTCGCCAGGAACAGGTTCGCCTCGCTGCTGACCGATCAGGGACCGGCTGTCTTCCGTCTCGACGACCGCCCGGACCTGCTCAAACTGCTCATGGTGGTCTGGAACAAGGCGTACAAGCGGGAGTTCGTCGAGCGCGAGGGCTTCGCCTTCCCGCCCGGCTACTACGAGGACACTCCCTGGACCTATCCGGCCCTGCTCGCCGCGTCCACCATCACCACGCTGGACCGGGTCTGCGTGCACTACCGCCAGCGCCGCCAGGGCGGCAACATCCTCGCCACGACCAGCCGCAAGCATTTCGACATCTTCGACCAGTACGACCGCGTGTTCGCGTTCCTCGACGTACGGCCTGCGCTCGCGCACTGGAAGCCGGTCCTCTACCGCCGCATGATCGACCACTTCTCCACACTGGCCACCGCACGCGGCCGGCTGCCGCAAGGCAGCCGCGCGGAGTTCTTCCGCATGGCCCGCGCGCACTGCCGCCGGCACCGTGCCCCCGGCGCCGCACCCGCCCTGCGCGGCCGGCTGCGCCATGCGCTGATCCGCAGCGGCGGCCACCGCGTCTACCGTGCGCTGTGGGCGACCGACCTGCTGCGCTCACGCACCCGCCGTGTCGCCGGGCACGCCCGTCGTGGGCTGCTCGCCGCCGCCCTGCGGGTGCACTACCGCATCCAGCTGCGGCTCCCGGTCCGCTCGGACCTGGCGGTATTCGCCGCGTACTGGAACCGCGGCTACTCCTGCAATCCGGCCGCGATCGAGGAGAAGGTGCGCGAGCTCGCCCCGCACATCCGCACGGCCTGGATCGCGCAGGAGGCCCACCATCACACCGTCCCCGCGGGAACGAGGCGGCTCCGGCCGGGGACGTTCGCGTACTGGTCGGCGCTCGCCCGCGCCAAGTACCTCGTCAACAACGTCAACTTCGACCGCCGCCTGGTCAAGCGGCGCGGCCAGATCATGCTCCAGACCCATCACGGCACGCCGCTGAAGACGATGGGCATCGATCTCCAGGAGCGCCCGGCCGCCGCCCGCTCCATGGACTTCGAGCAGCTGCTCGCGAACGCCGACAAGTGGGACTACTCGCTCTCCGCCAACCGCCACTCGACCCTGGTGTGGGAGAGGGTGTACCCGTCGGCCTGCACCGTGCTCGAGTACGGGTATCCGCGCAACGACGTGTTCCAGCGCACCGGTGCCGAGGACGTGGCACGGCTGCGCGCCTCACTCGGCATCCCGGAGGGCCGCACCGCCATCCTCTACGCCCCCACCCACCGCGACTACCGCCGCAGCCAGACCCCGCTGCTCGACGTCGAACGGCTCGCCGCCGCTCTCGGCCCCCGGTCCGTACTCCTCACCCGCGCCCACTACTTCAGTGACGCGCCGCTCGGCGGCGCCGCGGCCCACCGCGTCATCGACGTGTCCGACCACCCGTCGGTCGAGTCCCTGTGCCTGGCCTCCGACGGGCTCATCACGGACTACTCGTCCCTGATGTTCGACTACGCGGGCCTCGACCGGCCGATCGTCCTGCACACCGGCGACTGGGACGCCTACCAGGCGGCGCGCGGAACCTACTTCGACGTGCGGGAGTGTCCGCCGGGGGAGGTCGCCCGCACCGAGGACGAGCTGATCGACATCTTCGCGACCGGCCACTGGCGCGGCTCACGCTCGGCCCAGCTGCGGGCCGCGTTCCGCGAGCGCTTCTGCCCGTACGACGACGGGAACGCCGCCGAGCGCGTCGTGCGCCGGGTGTTCCTCGGCGAGTCCGCGGGCCTGCCGGTCGTCCTCCCGCAGGAACAGCGCACCCCGGTGGGGGTGCCGGTACCGGCACCCGCCAGGGAGGTCGTGCCCGAGGACGTGGCCGGATCCGCCCCCGGGTCGGCCTCCGTCTCCGTCCCCGAAGCCGCCCCCGGGTCGGTACCCGGGCCGGCGCCCGTCCACGCCTGAACCAGAGCAGACAACCAGAGCAGCAAGAACGCGAGAAAGAGTGTCCATGCCCCGTCTGAGCGTCGTCGTCCCCGTCCGTCGTGTGCGCGGAAGCCTGCGCGAGTGCCTGAACTCGGTGCTCTCCCAGTCCTTCGCCGACTTCGAGATCATCGGGGTGGCCGACGGATCGCCGGACGGCTCAGGGCAGTTGCTGGACGAGATCGCGGCCGGTGACCCGCGGGTGCACGCCGTCCACCTGGCGGAGCCGGCGGGCTCCGACGGCCGGCGCACCGCGGGGACCGAGCGGGCGAAGGGCGACTACCTGCTGTTCCTGGAGGCCACGCACATCCTGCTGCCCGGTGCGCTGCAGCGCATCGCCGACCGGCTCAGTGCCGCGCAGGACCCGGACCTGCTGCTGTTCGGCCATATCCGTACGCCGTTCCGCGGCACGCCCCAGCCCAGCCGTTCCCTCCAGCTGCTGACGGAGACGGGCGGCGCCGAGGTCTGTACGCTCGCCGACCGCCCGGAGTTGCTCGGGGTGGCCGCGGTGAGCTGGAACCGCGCGGTGCGCCGCGAGTTCCACGAGGCCGGGCAGCTGTCGTTCGCCCCGGGCCAGTACGGCGACCGCACGTACGCGCTCGGCACGCTCGCGACGGCGGGCACCGTCGCGGCGCTGCCCGTCCCCTGTGTCGAACACCGGCAGCAGCGGTACGTGCCGGAGCTCGCCGAGCCGGAGGACACGGTGCGCCCCGTCGACGTGGTCGAGCATTTCGGTGAGCTCTTCTGCACGCTGCGGGGGACGCCGGGCTTCGACGCCGTGCACGCCCCGCTGTTCGACCTGGTGGCGAAGGAACTGCTGGAGACATACGCGACGGTCACCCGCCGCCGTCGTGCGTACGTCCGCGCGGTTACCGCGTTCCACCGGGACCACCGGCCGCGCGAGCACCGGGCTCCCAAGGGCCTCGCGGCCCTGCGGCTGCGGCTGCTCACCGGCGGCCGGGCCGCGCGGCTTCGGGCCCTCGACGCGGCGCTCGCGATCCGCCGGGGGCTGCTGGCCGTCCCGCCGGCGCTGCGCAAGCAACTCGCTCGCAGGCTCTCTCCGTTGCACTACCGGTTCCAGCGGCTGCTGCCGCTGGACCGCAGGCTCGCCGTCTACAGCGCCTACTGGAACCGCGGTGTGAGCTGCAACCCGGCGGCGATCCAGCGCAAGGCGGCCGAGCTGGCGCCTCATGTGCGCGGTGTGTGGGTGGTATCGCAGAATGCGGCCGCCGAGCTGCCGCCCGGCATCGACCATGTCGTACCGGGCACGCGTCGCTACTGGGCGGTGATGGCCCGCGCCACGTACTTCTTCAGCAACGTCAACTTCCCCAACCAGGTCGTCAAACGTCGGGGACAGATCCATGTGATGACCCACCACGGCACACCGCTGAAGGTCATGGGGGTGGGCCAGCACTGGTATCCGGCGGCCGCGCAGGGGCTGAACTTCAAGGATCTGCTGCACCGGGTCGACCGCTGGGACCTGAGTCTGTCCTCCAACCCTCACTCGACGGAGAGCTGGGCGAGCGCCTACCCCAGCGCCGTACGGCACCTGGAGACCGGGTATCCCCGCAACGACGTCCTCGTCGGCGCGGACCCCGAGCGGATCCGCGCCGTCCGCGAGTCGCTCTCCATCCGGCCCGGGCAGCGGGCCGTGCTCTACGCGCCGACCTTCCGCGACCACGAGCGGACCTTCACCTGCCGGCTCGATCTGGAGCGCGTCGCCAAGGCCCTGGGCGAGGACACCGTGCTCCTGGTCCGAGCCCACTACTTCCACGACGACAGCGGGCTCGGCACGCACCCCGGCATCATCGACGTCTCCGGCCATCCGAGCGCCGAGGAGCTGTACCTGGCGGCGGACGCCCTGGTCACCGACTACTCGTCCGCGATGTTCGACTACGCCAACCTCGACCGGCCCATCGTCGTGCACGCCCCCGACTGGGAGACCTACCGTGCGGTGCGCGGCGTCTGCTTCGACCTGCTCTCCGGCGCGCCCGGCGACACACCGGGCGCCGTGACCCTTTCGACGGACGAGCTGATCCGGGTCTTTACCGACGGCACCTGGGACAACGAGGCCAACCGCGAGCTGCGCGCGGCCTTCCGGGCGCGCTTCTGCGCTTTCGACGACGGCCGGGCCGCGGAGCGGGTGGTACGCCATGTGCTGCTGGGCGAGGAACTGCTGCCGGTGACGCCGCCCGCGCAGCGCAACCGGGCGGCGGTGCCGCGCCAGGCGCACGGCACCGCACCGGAAGGCACGCTCAGCGCTGCTGACCGGCCATCACCGTGACCAGGCCTGCCACCACCATCAGCGAACCGGCCCAGGTCCACATCGAGGTCCGCTCGTGCAGCAGGGTGGAACTGGCGAGCACGATCAGCAGATAGCCCAGGGCGTTGAAAGGATAGGCGACGTTCAGCGGCACCTGGGCCAGGGTCGACATCCAGGCGACCGCGGAGACGCCGAAGACGACGAGGCCGACGACGACCCACGGGGTCGTCGCGGCTCGCATCACCAGCGACCCGCCGCTGTGTTCGGCCACCGCGGCGGCCGACCGCATGCCGTGTTTCAGCATGATCTGCCCGGCCGCCGACGAGAAGACCGCGAAGAGCAGCAGCAGCAGGCTGGGCAGGGTCAAGGTCTTCCTCCTGGGCGGCGGTCGGAACAGGGGGTCAGGCTCCGACGCCCACTCGGCCGGCCTGCTCGGCCGGGACATACTGGCGGTTGAGAATGTCTTGGACATCGATGTGCTCCCCGGCGACGATCGTCTGCGCCGCGTGCGGGGTGAGCACGGCGACGTACTGGTAGCCGAAGAGTGTCGGCCGCACGCGGGTCAGGAGCCGGGAGACTCCGCCCAGAGCTCTCGCGGCGATGCCGCCGCCGAGCACGGACCAGAAGGGCGCGCCGGTCGAGGTGACCTGCAGCTGGTCGAAGCCGGCGGCCCGCACGGTGCGGCGCAGGCTGCTGCGGGTGAAGAAGCGCAGATGCGTCTCGTCGAGGATGCCGCGCCGGTCGTAGCCGAAGGCGCCGAAGGCGACGCGGAGCCGCGAGTACCAGTGGCTGAAGTTCGGCACGGACAGCAGCATCCGGCCGCCGGGGCACAGCACTTCGCGCAGCTCCCGCAGTACGTGCTCCGGCCGGGACAGGTGCTCGATGACGTCGCCCGCGACGACGTAGTCGTAGTCGGCGCCGATGTCCGGCGGCAGGCCCTCTTCCAGGTTCGCCAGCACGAATTCGGAGCAGCGCTCCCTGACGCCGGGGACCTCGACGAAGTCCAGCCCGGTCACGGTGTGCCCGAGGTCCTCCAGGCGCTCGGCGAACTGGCCGCCGGAGCAGCCGACATCGAGGACGCGGCCGGGCGGCATGGCGCGCATGATGCCGAGGATGGCGGAGTGCGACGAGCCGTCGCCCTCCTTGAAGGCGTACTCGACAGGCTTGGGGATCCAGGGGCAGGTGCCGAATCCCTTGAGCGCGAGGCGGTATTCGAGGACGTCCTTGACGACGTCCTTGGCGTAGCGCATGCCGTTGACGTAGCAGATCTCGTCACCGTAGTAGGTGGGGACGGGAATCTCCTTGATCCGCATGCCGGCGTCGAGCAGCTGGACGATGATCTGGGTGTCGAAGTCGAACGCGTCGGTGTTCCGGTCGATGGGCAGCCTGCGCAGCGCGGCGACGCCGTAGGCGCGGTAGCCGGAGTGGAACTCGGTGAGTTCGGAGCCCAGGAGGCCGTTCTCGAAGCGGGTGAGGATGCGGTTGCCGAGCCACTTGTAGAACGGCATGCCGCCCTTGAGGGCGCTGCCCGGGCGCATCATGCGGGAGCCGAACACCGCCTCGCACTCGCCGCGTTCGATGGGGGCGACCATCTCGGGCAGCAGCTCGGGGGCGTACTGGCCGTCGCCGTGCAGCAGCACCACGATGTCCAGTCCGCGTTCGGCGGCCAGGGCGTAGCCCGCCTTCTGGTTGCCGCCGTAGCCGAGGTTCTTGGTGTGCCGCATGACGACGGTCGGCGGCATGCCCTCCAGCTGCGACCAGCGACAGCCCGCGGTGAACGTCTCGTCACTGCTCGCGTCGTCGAGGATGAGGATCTCGGCGATGCGGGACCGGAAGTCCTTGGGGATGCGGTCGAGCGTCTTCTCCAGCGTCGACTCGGCGTTGTAGGCCACGACAAGGATGCCGATCCGCGGGCTGGGGCTTTCCTTCACGGGGGCTTCTCTACTCTTTCTTCGGTGCGGGTCTTCGGTGCGGGTCTTCGGTGCGGGTCTTCGGTGCGGGTCTTCGGTGCGGGTCTTCGGTGCGGGTCTTCGGTGCGGGTCTTCGGTGCGGTCAGTTGACGGATGAGGCGGGGAAGGGCTTCTCGGTCCGTGGGGCGACGACGGGCACCGGCTCGTCCGGTCCCCGGGCGGGCGGTTCGGCGAGCACTCTGCGCAGGCCGGACACGATCCCGGCGGCGAGCAGCAGCCAGCCGGCCTCCGCGAGGTGCAGCGCCCAGTCGTCCCAGCGGACGGCGCTGGCGCCGGAGTACACGCAGACGGTGACGATGCCGACGACGACGCCGTAGCCGAGGCCTTCCCACAGTCCGAAGAGGCAGAGGCCGACGACGGGCCAGGCCAGGTACTGGACGGCGGAGCCGGTGCTGAGCAGGAGCAGCAGTGTCAGCGACAGGGCGACCGCGTAGGCCGGGGCGGTGGGCCGCTCCCAGGCGAGCCAGGCGCCGGCGGCCATGCACAGCAGCACGCAGACGAGGCGGAAGTCACTGTGCAGGGCGAGGATGAACTCGTCGGACGCGCCCGCCCAGTCCGCGAACCGCACGAACCCCCACAGCCGGGCCCGCCCGCCCTCGTACTCGAGAACCTTCTCCCGCAGCGGCACGGGCACGGTGGCGAGCACCGATCCCCACAACAGCAGCGCCACGGCCGCGAATCCCGCGCAGAGACGGGTCAGCGCCGGACGGCCCGCACGGGCGGCGGCGACGAGGAGAGCGGGAACCGCGACGACCGGAATGAGTTTGATGCTGACGGCGAGCGCGGCGACGGCTCCGGCGGCAAGGGGGGAGCGCCGGTCGGCGAGCAGATAGGCCGCCAGGACCGCGAACATGATGGCCACCGAGTCGGTGTTGCCGTGATATCCGGACGTGGCGAACAGGACGGGGCTGACGGCGCATCCGATTCCGCATGCCATGGCGGTGCTCAGGGAGCGGCGGCGGCGCAGGATCTCGAATACGAGAACGGCGGACACGAAATCGGCGACGCACGCGGGCGTGCGGATCAGCGCGCCGAAAGCGATGCCGAGTTTCTCCAGTTCGTCGAAGCCGAGGAGCATCCAGCTCGCGAGCGGTGGATGGTTGTAGACGGGCAGCCGCGGCATCGGGTGCTCGTAGATGCGGACCGGGCCGACCTGGGCGATCGCGGCGGCGAAGGCGTCGAAGAAGCGAACGTCGGCCGGCCCGCGCACCAGTGCGGCGAGGACCATTTTGGCCGCGAACGCGACTGCGGAGACGCCGATGACGGCGGTCCTTGCTCGCCGCACCGCGGGCGTCGCCGTTTTCGTTCGCATTCGCTGGTCCATGGCCGCCGAACGTAGCAATCCGAAACGTCAACATCCCGCACCGATAAACACACTTAAATGTTGGGGAGTTCACTGCGCTGCGATCTTCGGCACTTGCCCGGCGCGTGAATCACCCGTACGGCGGCGTCAGCCGATCGCCTCGAGCATCCGGTCGGCCACCGCCGCGGCGGCGCGCTCGTCGTCGAGATCGCAGAACACCTGGCGGAACGCCTCGTACGCCTCCGCGTGCCGCGCCATGGCGTCCGCCGGGGCGCGCATTGCCTCGATGAGTTCCGCGCCGTCCGGGATCAGCGGTCCGGGCGCCTTGGTCTCGAAGTCGAAGTAGAAGCCGCGCAGGGAGTCCCGGTAGTGCTCCAGGTCGTACGTGTGGAACAGCATCGGGCGGCCGGTCTGCGCGAAGTCGAACATCAGCGAGGAGTAGTCGGTGACGAGCGCATCGCTGATCAGCATGAGCTCCGCCACGTCCGGGTAGCGCGAGACGTCGAGCGCGAAGCCGCCCGTGTCCGGCAGCCGCTCGCTGACGAGATAGTGCCTGCGGACCAGCAGGACGTGGCTGTCGCCGAGTTCGGCCCGAGCGGCCGCGAGGTCGAGCCGCAGGTCCAGCGCATAGCGTCCACCCCCCTTGGGGCGGTCCTCGCGCCAGGTCGGCGCATGGAGGACGACCTGCTTCCCCTTGGGGATGCCGAGGCGTTCCCGCACGGAGGCGGCGACCTTGGCCCGGTCCTGCGCGTGCAGCAGAGAGTTGCGCGGATAGCCCGACTCGACCACCTCCCCGCCGTAGCCGAAGGCACGCCGCAGGATCGGGGTGGAGAAGCGGTTGGGCGACACCAGCAGACTCCACTGCGCGGCGCGCCCCGGCAGCGACTCGATGTACGCGCGGTTGGCCTGGGTCGTGCCGAGCAGGTCCCGGCCGATGCGCTTGAGGGGCGTGCCGTGCCAGGTCTGCACCACGAACTGGTCCGTGCCGCGCTCGAACCACTCGGGCAGTTGGGTGTTGGTCACCACCGCCCGGCTGGTCGCCAGCGCCTCGTGCCATTCCGCGCCACCGTATGCGACGGCGCGGACCCCGGCGGGCAGCCGCGCCTGCTGGTCGCGTACGACCCACAGCGGCTCGAACGGGGTGTCGCGGCGGAGCAGTTCCTCGTGGACGGCGCGGGGCGAGTCGGAGAACTGGCGGCCGTCGAAACTGCTGAAGAGCACGGTGTCACGGCGCGGCCTGACCCGCAGGACGGCCGCCCTCTCCCGCATCCGGCGCTCGTTGAAGCCGCCCCGCTCAGAGACCGGCAGCACCGGGCCGGACTCCAGGACGAGTTGGTCGTGGTGGCGGCGGGTGAGGGTGAAGTCCCTCCCGCGGACGCGCTGCACGGCCGGCACGGTCGTGTGCGCGGCGAACGCCAGCCGCATCGGGGCGTACCGGTCCGGGTCGCTCTCGCCGCGCTCACGGAGGAACGGGTACCAGCGGCCCTCGGCGAGCGGGACCTCTCCGCCGGGACCGTCGACGGCCCCCGGCGCGATGACGGCGCGGAAACGGCCGCCGCCCTGCGGCTCGTGGCCGACGACGGCTTCCTCGTGGGTGGCGCTGTGCTGCAACACCAACTCTGCGGCCACGAAGGCGGATTCGTTGAACTGCCCCTCGATGACCAGCTCGCCGGAGATCGTCCAGGCGAACGTGTCGACGAGAGGCTGGACACGCTGACCGGACAGGACGAGGTTGCCGGACGCATCGGCGCCGACGGCGATGTCACGGTCGCCGAACGGGTACCGGCCGGTCGGCGTCGTGTCGCGCATCGCGAGGGGCACCCGGCTGCCGTCGGCGCGCAGCAGGCGGACCGCCCACGGGGTGCCGCCGAGGGACTCCGCGGCCACCTCCACCGCGAACGTGCCGTCTTCCGCGGCCCGTACCGGCAGCTCCAAGTGCTCCTTGGTGTGCCGGTTCTCCAGCCGCAGGGCCTTGGCCTCGCTTCCGCCGCCCAGCACAGCGCCCTCGATGCGTACCTTCCCGTCGGGCGTCCCCGCGTGCCCGGTGCACAGCGCTGCGACCTTCTCCGTCCTCATCCGCAGCTTGTTGCCGCTGAGCACCGGCACGACGCGCAGATCGTCGCGGACGTGGTGGACGACGGGGGCGGCACGGTTGCCGAGCATCCGCAGCGGCCCGCGGCGCAGCGCCCCACCGCCGAACACGCCGACCTCGAGGTTCCAGGTGGCGGTCGGCCCGTCGAGCCGCGCGGGATCGACGACGGTTTCGAAACCGGCCCGGTCGTAGCAGTGCAGGCCCTGCCGCGAGGCAGCGGTCGCCTCCGGCGCGTCGGCGGCGCGCAGCCGCAGCGGCACCACCCGCCACCTGCCGGCCCGCAGCCAGCCCATGGTGAGCGGACGCCGCTCCGCCGCCGGGCGGTTGCGGATGTACGCGTAGCCCTTGAGATGCAGCTTGCCGTCCCGCCACACCGCCTCCGTGATGTCGGACATCACCGGCAGATCGCCGGGGGCAGGCCGGTCGGCGCCGCGCGGCAGCGGTGCGGTGAGCACGGGGTACTCGGCGCGTCGCCCACGCGGCCCACGGAGGCGGAACGCGTCCCGCCCGTGCTTCTTCTCGAAGGCGAGCAGGTCGAGGAGTTCGGCGGTGCGGCGCTTTCGTACGAGCTGCCACTTGACGCGGAGATGCAGCGGAAGCGCCGCGAGGACGGCCGGGTCGGCGGAGTCCGCGAAGGCGCCGGCGTGCTCCATGAAGGCGCCGTGGTACTCGGCGTCGCCGTCCGGCAGCGCCTCCATGAACAGCCAGAGGTCACTGCTCAGCACACTGAGCTCGTAACGCCGCCTGCCCTCGGCCCACTTGGGCTCCCGTGCCAGGAAGTCACGCGCCGAGGTGACCGACGTGGTGCGGTCGTGCACCGCTTTCGGCCGCGCCCTGCGTGTGGTGATCGATCCGTCCCGGTCACGCCACAGGTAGACCGTGTCGTGCAGGACGTCGACGGACGCGGCGAGGAAGTGCGCCGGAAGGATCACCGGGATGTCCTCGAACAGGACGCCCTCGGGGAAGGCGAGGGAATGCCGGTCCCAGAACTCCCTGCGGAACACCTTGTTGCAGGCGATCCGGTCGTAGAGAAGCGGCCAGTGCCGTGTGACGTGCGTGGCCGTACGGGACGTGGCCATGGGCTCGCGGAACATGGGCGACTGCTGGATCTTGCCGCTCGCCCGCAGCCGGCTCACGTTCCCGCTGACGAAGTCGGCGCCCGAGGCGCCGAGCGAGTCGAGCATCTTCCCGTACGCGTCGGACGGCACGATGTCGTCGCTGTCGACGAAGGCCAGGAACTCGCCGCGGGCCACACGTGTGCCGGCGTTGCGGGCGGCGCCGAGTCCGGCGTTCTGCTGCGGGACGAGCCTGAACCGCTCGTCCTCGTCCACGAACCTCCGGGCGATCGCCGCGCTCCCGTCCGTGGAGCCGTCGTCCACCATGACGACTTCGAGCTCACACAGGCTCTGCTCGGCGAGCGAGCGCAGGCACTCCTCGAGGAAGTCCTCCACGTTGTACACGGGAACGACGACGCTGAGCCGAAGCGGCATGGTGGGCACGTCCATTCAAGAAGCGCGGGGTTGCTGCGGAGAACAACCCGTCCACCGCAGCGGGGTCACCCCCCTTCGCCCATCCGGGTGACGCCCCGGACACCGGGACGGCGCAGGCGGGAACGTGCGTCCACAGCGAGCCCTACGCCAGGAGGGCCGCCACCGCTCCCCGCGCCGCGTCGTCCAGGTATCCCTCCGGCAGTTCGCCCCGCACCACGACCAGCCGCCAGTACAGCGGCCCGACGATCACGTCCAACGCCCGGTCCGGGTCCGTCGATTCGGGGAGTTCGCCCCGCGCCACCGCGTCACGGACCATCAGGGCGGCCACGCCCCGCTGGCTGTCCAGGAGCGCCGCCTTGATCGCGTCCGAGATCTCGGGGTTGCGCGCCGCCTCGACGAGCAGATCAGGGATGACCTGCGAGGCCACCGGGTGCCGCAGGGCGTGCGCGGCCGCTTCCAGGAGCGCTCGTACGTCCCCGTACAGCGACCCCGTGGCCGGTGCGGGCAGCCCGTCGGCCGCGAAGGCGGAGACCAGGTCCAGGACGAGCGAAAGCTTGGACTTCCAGCGCCGGTAGACCGCCGTCTTCCCGACACCCGCCCGCCGCGCGATGCCCTCGATCGACATCCGGGCGAATCCGACCGCCGCGAGCTCCTCGAAGACGGCGCCGCGAATGGCGTCGGTCACATCCTCTCGGAGCACGGCCGCTCCAGCGGGGGCGCGTCGTGGGCTTCTGGGGTCGGTCGTCATGCGCAGGAGCATACGCCGCGAGGACGCAACGGTTGCGTTCCGACGTCGCGGCGTCCTACCCTCCCCGTAGCGACGATACGGTGCCGTTCCATCGTTGACCATCACGACGGCCAGTGAGCACCCCGGAAAGCGAGTCCCGTGACCACAGCGACCGCCGCCGAACCCGCAGGCCTCATGGGCCCCACTGTCCCGGAGGACCCTGCCGGCCCCGCAGGCCCGGCAGGTCCCACTGCCGGGCCGCGCCCCACCGACCTCGCCGCGCTCGCCGCCCGCCACGGGCTGACCGTCAGCGGGGCGCGCCCCACCCTCCCCGAGTACGTCCGTCAGCTGTGGGCCCGCCGCCACTTCATCACCGCGTTCGCGACCGCCAGACTCACGGCCCAGTACAGCCAGGCCCGTCTCGGCCAGCTCTGGCAGCTGATGACCCCGCTGCTCAACGCGGCCGTCTACTACCTCATCTTCGGCGTGCTGCTCGGCACCGCCGACAACGTGCCCGACTTCGTGCCGTTCCTGGTCACCGGCGTCTTCATCTGGACCTTCACCGCCAACTCGATCACGGCCGGCACCCGTGCCGTCTCCGGCAACCTCGGACTGGTCCGAGCCCTGCACTTCCCACGCGCCGCGCTGCCCATCGCACTCGCGCTGCAGCAACTGCAGCAACTGCTCTTCTCGCTCGGCGCGCTGATCGTGATCCTCATCGGCTTCGGACAGTTCCCCACCGCGTCCTGGCTGCTCGCCGTCCCCGCGCTGCTACTTCAGGCCGGCTTCAACACCGGCCTGTCGATGGCCATGGCCCGGGTCGCCGCCCACACGCCCGACGTCTCGCAGCTGATGCCGTTCCTGCTGCGCACCTGGATGTACGCGTCGGGCGTGATGTGGTCGGTCGACAAGGTCGTCGGCGACCGGAACCTGCCGCATCCGGTGGCTCTCGCGCTGCAGTACAACCCGGCGGCCGTCTACATCGACCTCGTGCGCTTCGCGTTCATCGATTCGTTCACCGCCGACCGCCTGCCGCCGCACGTCTGGGCCGTGGCCCTGGCATGGGCCGTGCTCTGCGCCGCCGGCGGATTCCTGTACTTCTGGAAGGCTGAGGAGCGCTACGGCCGTGGCTGACAACCGAACCGACGAACCCGCCCCCACCGTCGTCGTCGACGGCGTCCACATCACCTACAAGGTCAACGGCGCACGCACCGGCCGGGGCAGTGCCACCTCCGCCCTCAGCCGCATAGTCTCCCGGAGGGCAGCCCCCGGTGTGCGGGATGTGCACGCGGTCAAGGGCGTCAGCTTCGCCGCATACCGAGGCGAGGCGATCGGCCTCATCGGTTCCAACGGATCGGGCAAGTCCACCCTGCTCAAGGCCATCGCCGGGCTGCTCCCCACCGCCCAGGGCAAGGTGTACACGCAGGGCCGGCCGTCCCTCCTCGGCGTCAACGCCGCCCTCATGTCCGACCTCACCGGCGAGCGCAACGTCATCCTCGGCGGCCTCGCGATGGGCATGACCCGCGCACAGATCCACGACTGCTACGACGACATCGTCGACTTCTCCGGCATCAACGAGAAGGGCGACTTCATCACCCTTCCGATGCGCACGTACTCCTCCGGAATGGGGGCACGGCTCCGTTTCTCCATCGCCGCCGCCAAGAGCCACGACGTGCTGCTGATCGACGAAGCGCTGTCCACCGGCGACGCACGCTTCCGCCGCCGCAGCCGGGAACGCATCGACGAACTGCGCCAGGAGGCCGGCACGGTCTTCCTCGTCAGCCACAGCAACTCGACCATCACCGAGAGCTGCGACCGCGCCCTGTGGCTGGAGGCGGGCACCCTGCGGATGGACGGCCCGGCGAAGGAGGTCGTCGCGGCCTACGAGGAGCTCACCGGAGCCAGGTCCGGAAAGAAGGCCGCGCGGTAGGCTCCCGTGCCGGACGCCGACCGGGACGGGCCGGCGGGGATGGTGGGGGTGGGTGGTGGGCAGTCGAGGGCCTGAACCACTGCGGGACGACGATCCGCGCGAGATCGCCGGATACCCGCTCGAGGCACGGATCGGCGAGGGCGGCATGGGCACCGTCTTCCTCACCCGCACCCGCGATGCCGGCGCGCTGCCCGTCGCCCTGAAACTGATCCGCCGCGAGCACGCGCAGAGCGAGAACTTCCGCCGACGGTTCGCCCGCGAGGTCGAAGCCGCACAACGGGTCCACGGCCCCCACCTGGTGCGGGTCGTCGACCACGACGCGGAAGCCGAACGGCCGTGGCTCGCGACCCTCTACCTGCCGGGACTGCCGCTCGACGAGGCACTCGGCACCTTCGGGCCGCTGCCGCCCGCGTGCGTCCTGCTGCTGACTGCGGGCGCGGCCCGCGCGCTGGACGCCGTGCACACCGCCGGCCTCATCCACCGCGACGTGAAGCCGGGCAACATCCTGCTGACCGCCGAGGGGCCCTGGCTGCTCGACTTCGGCATCGCACGCGCCGCCGACGGTACGTCCGTGCTGACCACCGTCGGCCGCATGGTCGGCACGCCGAAGTACATGTCGCCCGAGCACGCCCTCGGCAGGCAACTCACCCCGGCGTCCGACGTGTTCACGCTCGGTCTGGTCGCCGCGGAAGCCGCCACGGGACGCCATCCGTACGGGGAGGGCGGCGGCCTCGTCGTCGCGACCCGCATCGCCGGCACCGACCGTGAGCCCCCGGACCTGTCCGCCCACCCACCGGCCCTGCGCCGGCTTCTCACCGCCACCCTCGCGCCCCGCCCGGAGGACCGCCCGTCGGCGTCGGAGGTGGCCGACATGTGCGGGGCAGCCGACTTCACCTGCTGGCTGCCGAAGCGGCTCACGTCGTCGGTGACGGCCATCGGACGGGCGGCGGCGAAGGCATCGGGCCGCAGCCGAACGGACCCCCGCACCACAGGCTGGTTCCCCCGCCTCCGCGACAAGCCCTGACGGGTCTGCCGCGACACGGCGTGAGAGAGAACACGGGGGCCGGGCCGCGCATGGATGCGCGGCCCGGTCCCCGTGCCAAAGGCACAGCCCGTCAGCTGTGCGTACGCAGCAGCTGCCGCATCGTCCGCATCGCCACCGACAGGTTCGCCAGATCGAACGTGTCCGAGCTGTGGATCTCGTCCAGCGTCGTCCGCGCCCGGCCCAGGATCGCCGCGTTCTTGTGCTCCCAGGCCTCGAACCGCTCCTGCGGCGTCGAGGTCCCGTTGCCCACGGTCAGCACGTCCGCCGTCAGCGCCGCGTGCGCCGCGTACAGGTCCTCGCGGATGGAGGCGCGGGCCATCGACTGCCAGCGGTCGGCCCGCGGCAGTTCGATGATCCGGTCCATCAGCTGCGTGATGGAGAGCCGGTCCGCGAGGTCGTAGTACACCTCGGCGACCGCCAGCGGGTCCTGGCCGCTACGGTCCGAGATGGCGACGATGTCGAGGGTCGGGAACGCGGAGGAGAACCCGGCCACCCGCAGCGCGAGGCCCTCAGGGACGCCCGCCCCGGTGAGCTCGTCGAGGATGCCCTGATACCACTCCAGGTCCGCGCCGCGCAGCATCTTCGGCAGCGCCGACCACACCTGCTCCACGCGGTCGGCGAAGAACTCGATGGTCTCCCCGAGCTCCAGCGGCTGCGGCCGGTTGCCCAGCAGCCAGCGCGTGCCCCGCTCGACGAGGCGGCGCGAGTGCAGCCGGACACGGGTCTGGATGTCCGCGGCGACCTTGTTGTCGAGCGCCTCGACCGCGTCCCACACCGCGCTGAGCCCGAAGATCTCACGCGCCGCGGTCTGCGCCCGCACGATCTCCTCGATCGATGCCCCGGTCTCCTCCCGCAGCCGGTGCAGGAACGTGGAACCACCGGCGTTCACCGTGTCGTTGACGAGCACCGTCGTCACGATCTCGCGGCGCAGCGCGTGCGCGTCGATCGCGTCGCCGAACTTCTCGCGCAGCGGCTTGGGGAAGTACGCGTGCAGCAGCCGGCGCAGATACGGGTCGTCCGGCAGGTCGGTCCCGATCAGGTCCTCCGCCACCGTGATCTTCGTGTAGGCGAGAAGAACGGCCAGTTCGGGCTGGCTCAGGCCCTTGCCATGGCCCAGCAGTTCGCGGATCTGGCGGTCGGTCGGCAGGAACTCGAGCGCCCGGTTCAGATGTCCGTCACGCTCGAGACGCCGGATGAAGCGCTGGTGGGCGTGGAGCAGGGAGGGCGACTGGGCGACGGCGTTGGCGAGCGCGGTGTTCTGCGCGTAGTTGTTGCGCAGCACGAGCGCGCCGACCTCGTCGGTCATCTGTGCGAGCAGCTGGTTGCGCTGCTTGACGGTCATGTCACCGTCCGCGACGAGGCCGTTGAGCAGGATCTTGATGTTGACCTCGTGGTCGGACGTGTCCACACCGGCGCTGTTGTCGATGGCGTCGGTGTTGATCTTCCCGCCGTGGCGGTCGAACTCGATACGGCCCAACTGGGTGCAGCCCAGGTTGCCGCCCTCGCCGACGACACGGACGCGCAGGTCCTCGCCGTTCACGCGGATGGCGTCGTTGGCCTTGTCTCCGACGTCGGCGTTCGACTCGGTGGATGCCTTGACGTACGTACCGATGCCGCCGTTCCACAGCAGGTCGACCGGTGCCTTGAGGATCGTCTGCATCAGATCGGCCGGGGTCATCTTGGTGACGCCGGGCTCGATGCCGAGGGCTTCGCGCATCGCCGCGTTGACCGGGATCGACTTGGCACTGCGCTGGTGGATTCCGCCGCCGTGCGACAGCAGATCCTTGTTGTAGTCGGCCCAGGAGGAGCGGGACAGCTCGAAGAGCCGGCGGCGCTCGGCGTATCCGATGGCCGCGTCCGGGTCCGGGTCGATGAAGATGTGCCGGTGGTCGAAGGCGGCGACGAGCCGGATGTGCTCGCTGAGCAGCATGCCGTTGCCGAACACGTCGCCGGACATGTCACCGACGCCGACGACGGTGAAGTCCTCGGTCTGGGTGTCGTGGCCGAGCTCGCGGAAGTGCCGCTTGACCGACTCCCACGCACCGCGGGCGGTGATGCCCATGCCCTTGTGGTCGTAGCCGGCCGAGCCTCCGGATGCGAACGCGTCGCCGAGCCAGAAGTTGTAGGCGAGCGCGACCTCGTTGGCGATGTCGGAGAAGGACGCGGTGCCCTTGTCGGCGGCGACGACGAGGTACGTGTCGTCCTCGTCGTGGCGGACCACCTGCGCCGGCGGGACGACCTCGCCCGCGACCATGTTGTCGGTGATGTCGAGCAGCGCCGAGATGAAGGTCTTGTAGCAGGCGATGCCCTCGGCCAGCCAGGCGTCGCGGTCCACGGACGGGTCCGGGAGCTGCTTGGCGACGAACCCGCCCTTCGCGCCGACGGGCACAATCACGGTGTTCTTGACCATCTGCGCCTTGACCAGGCCGAGGATCTCCGTACGGAAGTCCTCACGCCGGTCGGACCAGCGCAGGCCGCCGCGCGCGACCTTGCCGAAGCGCAGGTGGACGCCCTCGACCCGCGGCGAGTACACCCAGATCTCGTACGCCGGGCGCGGCGCGGGCAGGTCCGGGATGGCCCGCGGATCGAACTTCATCGACACGTAGCCGTGCGTGGCGGCCGCCGCCTCCCGGCCCTGCTTGCCGCTTCCCGCATCGGCGCTCTGGAAGAAGTTGGTGCGCAGAGTGGCCTTGATGACCGTGAGGAAGGAACGCAGGATACGGTCCTCGTCGAGGCTCGCGACCTGGTCGAGCGCGCCGTCGACCTCCTCGAGCAGGCCGTCGATCAGCTCGGTGCCCGCCCGCTGGCGGTCCGGCGACATCCGGGCCTCGAAGAGGGAGACAAGCAGCCGGGTGGTGTGGACGTTGTTGCGGAGGGTGTCCTCCATGTAGTCCTGGCTGAAGGTCGAACCGGCCTGGCGCAGGTACTTCGCGTAGGCGCGCAGCACCATCGCCTCACGCCAGTTGAGCCCGGCGCCGAGGACCAGCGAGTTGAAGCCGTCGTTCTCCGCCTCGCCCGTCCATACGGCGGCGAAGGCGTCCTGGAAGCGCTCGCGGGCGTCGTCGGCGAGGTAGTCGCCGCCTGAGCTTGTCCGCGGCAGACGCATCCCGAAGTCGTAGATCCAGGCGTGCGTACGGTCCGCGCAGCGCAGCTCGTACGGACGCTCGTCGACGACCTCGCAGCCGAGCCGCTGCAGCACGGGCAGCACTGCGGACAGGGAGACCTGCTCTCCGGTCCGGTAGATCTTGAAACGCCGCTCGCCGGGGCCCGCGCCGACCGGCTCGTACAGCGAGAGGGCGAAGTCCTTGTCGGAGTGGGTCAGCTCCTCGAGGCGTACGAGGTCGGCCACGGCGGAGCGCGGCGAGTGGTCGGCCTTGTAGCCCTCGGGGAAGGCGCCCGCATAGCGGCGCAGCAGCTCGGCGGCGCGCTCCTCGCCGAACTCGGCGTTCAGCGCCTCGCCGAAGCCGTCCGCCCAGGAGCGGGCGGCCTCCACCAGCCGGGCCTCGATCCGCTCGGTGTCGGCGTCGGTGAGGTGCGGCAGCTCGGTGCCGGTCGGCACCCGGACCACGAAGTGGATACGGGAGAGGATCGACTCGGTGTTCCAGGCGGTGAAGTCGACGCTGGTACCGCCGAGCTCCTCCTTGAGGATGTCGATCAGGCGCAGCCGGACACCCGTGGTGTAGCGGTCGCGCGGCAGGTAGACGAGGGCGGAGTAGTAGCGCCCGTACTCGTCCTGGCGCAGGTAGAGCCGCAGCCGGCGGCGCTCCTGGAGGTACAGCACGCTGGTGACGATCGACCGCAGCTGGTCGGCCGGGGTCTGGAACAGCTCGTCGCGCGGGTACGTCTCGAGGATCTGCAGCAGGTCGCGGCCGTCGTGGCTGTTGGGCGAGAAGCCGGCGCCCTGCAGCACCTCGGCGACCTTGCGGCGCACGACGGGCACACGGCGCACGGACTCGGTGTACGCGGCGGACGAGAACAGGCCGAGGAAGCGGCGCTCGCCGACGACGTTGCCCTCTGCGTCGAACTTCTTGACGCCGATGTAGTCCAGGTAGCTCGGGCGGTGCACGGTCGCGCGGCTGTTGGCCTTCGTCAGGACGAGCAGCTTGTGCTCACGGGCCTTGGCGCGGGCGTCGGCGGGCAGCCGGCTGAAGGACGGGCTGACCGGGTGGGTCTCGTCCTCGCTGTGGTGCGGGTCGGAGCGCAGTATTCCGAGACCGGTGCCGGGCACGGCGGCCAGCGCGTCCGAGTCCGTGAGTTCGTACTCGCGGTAGCCGAGGAAGGTGAAGTGGTCGGCGGCGAGCCAGCGCAGCAGTTCGCGCGCCTCCTCGACCTCCTGGTCGGGCAGGTCGTCGGCCTTGGGCTCGTTCGGCAGGTCCTCGGCGATGCGCAGCGCGGCGTCGCGCATCTTCTCCCAGTCCTCGACGGCCTCGCGGACGTCGGACAGGACACGCAGCAGATCGGCGGTGATCTGCTTCAGGTCGGCGCGGTCGGTCTCACGGTCCATCTCGACATGGATCCACGACTCGACGAGGGCGTCGTGCGGCAGGTCCTTGGCGTGCGTCCCGGAGGGCAGCACCTCGATGAGCCTGCCCGTCACGTCGCGCCGGACGACGACCTGCGGGTGGATCACGACATGGATGCCACGGCCCTGGCGGGAGAGCTCATTGGTGACCGAGTCGACGAGGAAGGGCATGTCGTCGGTGACGACTTCCACGACGGAGTGGCTGCAGGTCCACCCGTTCTCCTCCACGGTCGGCGTGTGGACCCGGACGTTCGCCGTGCCCTGGGGGCGGTTTTCGGCGAGCCGGTAGTGGGAAAGTGCCGCACCGAAGACATCGACCGGATCACGGCCGGTGAGATCTTCCGGAGCAGTGTGCAGGTAGTAGCGCTGGAGGTACGTGAGGAGGGTGTCCCGGTCGGGACGCTTTCCCTGCTCGGTCCCAGTCGGAAGGTGCCCCCCGGCCGGGCTGTTCTCAGCTACCCGGGCGGCCCGTGCGAGCAGCTCGGCCTTGGCTTCGTCCAGCTTGGTCTGCATGTCCTCTGGCTCCTGTCGCGCGCCGTTGCGTGACGTAGGTGAAAGATGCGACGAATCGCCGCGACACGGGGTGTCCGTTCGCAGTCGACGGTATGCCGCGATGAGAGTCGTCCGATTCGATATCGGCCAATTCGGTCTGGCCGGCCGGACGGGAAGGGTCAGCGAGAGCCCGGGCGCTGTAGCGCTCCGGGCGAGGGCCGGGGGCTTCGCTGCCCCCACGGCGTATCGCGCTGATCACGCCCCCAGGCTATCTCCCCGCACCCCCGACCCGTCATGAGCCGTATGTGTACAAAAGCGGGGCCCGAAGTTTGACACTCTGGACAGCGACACAGGGCCCTGTTGGCAACCAACACCGGGAGCAGCCATGACCACGAAGATCCTCATCGTCACCGGGGACGCCGCCGAGTCCCTGGAGGTCCTCTACCCCTACCAGCGGCTGCTGGAGGAGGGGTACGAGGTGCACATCGCGGCGCCCGCCCGCAAGAAGCTGCAGTTCGTCGTGCACGACTTCGAGCCGGGCTTCGACACGTACACGGAGAAGCCGGGCTACACCTGGCAGGCCGACCTGGCCTTCTCGGAGGTCGACCCGGGATCGTACGCCGCCGTCGTGATCCCCGGCGGACGCGCGCCCGAGTACCTGCGCAACGACCCCGAGCTGCGCAAGGTTCTCAAGGCGTTCTTCGACTCCGACAAGCCTGTGGCCCAGATCTGCCACGGACCACTGCTGACGGCGGCGACCGGCGGCCTGGAAGGGCGCCGGGTGACGTCCTATCCCGCGCTTGAGCTGGACATGCAGGCTGCGGGAGCGACGTTCCAGGACACGGAGGCGGTTGTGGACGGCACACTGATCTCCTCGCGCGCCTGGCCGGACCATCCGGCGTGGATGCGGGAGTTCCTCAAGGTGCTGCGGGCGACGGCACCGGCGACCTAGTCTCGTGATTTTCCCTGGCCAACGGCCTGGCGGTGAGAAGTCCAGCGGGTGTGCGGCGTTCGTGGGGCGATCGGGCACCCGACGGAACACCGGCCCCCTGCACTCAGAGTCAGGCCCCTGACCAGCAGGAACAGCGAAACGCTGCTGGAGTATCAGAAGAGGAGCACGCCGACCGCGAATACCGACAGACTCACCGCCACGCACAGGAAGACCATCGCGATGCGGTTGCGCCGCGCGGCAGCCTCGCGGTACCGGCCCAGGAGCCGGGCCGCCTCCAATACCTCCTGCTCGAAGCTCTCGGAACTCCGTCTGCCATCCCTCACGTCAGCCGCCTCCGTCACGCTTCTCCGTGTCTCCGCCCCCCGGCCGTCCGGATCGGTGGCTCCCGCGTCGAACAGGGCCGGTGATGCTACACCCGTGCGACGCAGCCGGTCACGCCCGTGTGTCTGGGCTGCTGGGGACTGCTGGGGTCGGCCAAACACACCGCGAGCGCGCGGCCGCCTTGCGCCGCCGCCGACCGCAGGCCGGGACAAGTGGTATCGCGAAGAGGTCAAGCGGCGCGGCCACACGTTCGCGGGACGGCCCGGCAAGGACCGTCCCACTCCCATTCCAGCCCGCTGCACTCTCCGCGCCCAAGGCTGTTGACCGGCGCTGATGAAGAGTCCGGCTGGAGTACAGGGCCTCTCGTTTTGATCATGCCGGGCGCGCGGAGCGCTTGCGGCGCCGGGCCGCGAGCGTCACCTGGACTCACGGGCCGTCAGGCGACGAGCTCCTCCGCCACCTCGACGGCCTCCTCCAGTGTGTCCACCACCGGCACTCCCACCGACTCCAGGCTCGCCCGGCTGTGCGATCCCCCCGTGAAGAGCACCGCCTTCGCACCGACGTGGGCCGCCGCGACGGCGTCGTCCGCCGCGTCACCGATGACGACGACCCGCTCGGCGCTCACGCCCGCCAGACCGGCAAGGTGGCGCACCATGTGCTCCGCCTTGCCGGACGTCGAGGCGCCGACCCGGCCGTCGACCCGGACGAACCGCTCCTCGATGCCGTGGCGGCGCACGATCGGTATCAGATGCTCATGGGGGGCGAGCGACAGCAGGGACTGGGTCAGCCCCGACTGCTGCCGCCGCACCAGCAGCTCGGCCGCCCCCGCCGCGAGACCGCACGCGTCGGCCCGTGCCCAGTAGTGCTTGTGGAACGCGGCGTCCATGACGAGCCACTCGTCGTCCGTGGGAAGGCGCCCCATGAGCCGCTCGTAGAACCGCGGGACGGGCACGCAGAACAGCTCGCGGTAGCGCTCGAGCGTGATCTGCGCAAGGCCTATCTCCGCGAAGGCGGCGTTCGTCGCCGCGATCACGGTGCTGATGTCGTCGAGCAGCGTGCCGTTCCAGTCCCAGACCAGATGAGCGCTGCGGTTCCCCGTCTTCCCCATGCCGGAAACCGTACAGGCGGGGTACGACAACGCCGACCGCGGACGGTCATCCTCCGGGCGCGGGCGGTCAGCCGACGATGTTCGGGATCTCCTGCACGCCGAACCAGAGCAGCTCGTGGTCCTCGGCTCCGTCGACCGTGAACTGCGCGTCGTCGTCACCGTGGTCGGCGGCGCCGAGCGCGTCCACCGCGGCGGAGACGTCGTCCACGGCGTCGTCGGCGTCGACGTGGACGGCCGCCGCCTTGCCCAGCGGCACGGCGGAGGCGATCCGCACCTCACCGAGCGCGCCCGCGTCGAGCACACTGTCTGGATCCGCGACCGCGTCCTGGTCCGCCACGTCGACGGCCACGACCACACGCCGCCTGGCCGCCTCCGGGGCACCGGCCAGCAGGCGCAGCGACGCGGCGGCGGCGCGGTTCAACGCGGCGTACTCCAGCTCCTCGATGTCGTCGGAGACGTACCACTCACGCAGGCCGGGCGTGACGGCATACGCGGCCAGCGGACCGGGACCCAGCTCGCCCGCTTCGTGCGCCGCTGCGAGACCGGGGAGGGTCAGGGGGACGTACACGCGCATGGCAGGCCGCTTTCGTAGTCTTCGGGACGCCCACAGGATACGTGCGACGTCCCCCATCGAGGTGCACTCCCTCCCCCGCCGGCCGTCCACCTCGCACCCCGTCGACGGCTCTTCTTCCCAGCCCCTACTGGCCCTCGTCACCCAGATAGGTGACTCTTCCGGCCCGGCCCGGCAGCAGGGGACGCGCGTTGCAACGCACCGCTCGACCCCATAGAAGATCACCGACCACAGCCACCTCCCGGTACACGACCGGGCACGGCACCTCGGGGGCGATCTCCATGGACAGGACCCGGCCCGCAGGCCGACGCGACCAGCGACGGCCGGCCGTCGCGGCGGCGGCAGCGGCACGAGCACGGCGGCAGCATCTGCCGCACTACTGGTTCGCCGACCGCCTGCTGGCGGTCCTCAGCGGCCAGCGGCCCGTCCACTGGATACTCGGACACACGATCGGCGAGGCCTACGAACAACTCGTCCACCTCGCCCCGGGAGCCCCGCTGCGACCGCAGGAACGGGTGATGCCGGTGGTCCGCCACTGCGGCGAGTTCCACCCGGGCCCCGGCGTCATCGAGGCCTTCGCCCGCATCGGCTCCGGCGACCGGGTCAGCGCGATGGCCTTCCGCCTCGAACAGGGCGCAGACCGCCGCTGGCGCTGCGCGGCGATCGAAGTAGCCGCGGACCGATGAGTGCCGGCTTCGGGGCCTTCGGCGCCCGGCCCTCTGCCGCCCTGCCGGGCACCCGACACCGGGGAGGCAGGGCCTGGGGCGCCGCAGCCCTGCAGACGCCGCTGACGTGCCTCTGAGGGGCGCATCAGGAGACTCCTGCACGGGAGCTCGCCTGGGCCCCGGAGGCCATGGAGCGCGCACGGGCAGGCGCAGGACCATGCAGCCCGTCGGGCACGCATCGGGCGAGCCCAGGACCGGGTCGAGCCCGGAGCCCATGGGAAGCACGCATCGGGCGGGGCTTGGACCGTGGCGGCGTTGGGCGGCGGGAACGGGACCGGGACGGGCCCCTGGAGGGGGCGTGGGACGGGCGGACCTGTGGAGCGCACGAGGCGTGCGCTCCCCGCAGCGGAAGGGGGGCCCAGTGGGTAGCCCGCCCGGGGCCGAAGATCACACGGGCGGGCCCCGACAGGCGCTCAGGCCCGCCCGAGGACCTGGAGCGCAGCACCCCGCGGGGCCGAAGATCACACAGGCGCACCGCCTCGGGCGCTCAGGCCCGCCCGACGCTGCGGTCCCTGAACCGAAGGGTCCTGAAGGCCACACGAGGGCGCCGACCCGGGCGCTCCGAACCACTCGACCACCGCGGCCCCGCGCCGGCGGGACGCGGCACGGAGGCTCGGCGCCACAGGGTTTCCGGCCCCGCCACGGCCCTGTGCGCAGCGCAATACGACGCCCCCAGAGCCGGCCACCGCTCTCCGGGGGCGGCGGGGCGGGCCGGACGGGAAACGCGGCCGGGGCCGGACACCATCGGTGTCCGGCCCCGGCGCGAGTACGACCTGCCCGTTACTTCTTGCGGCGGCGCCCGCCGCTCTTCGCCGCCTTGCGGCGCTCAGCGCGCGTCAGTCCGCCCCCCGACTGACCGCCGTCGGTCTCGAAGTCGCCCTCGACGACACCACCCTCGCCGTCCACCGTCGGCGCGGAGAAGTGCAGACGGTCGGGACGCTGCGGCGCCTCGAGGCCCTTCGCACGGATCTCGGGACGCCCCGCGCCCGCCGGCACCGCGTCCTCCTTGGCCAGCGAAGTCTTCGCGGCCGCGTCCTGCACGGGGACCTCCTCGACCTGCTGCTCGACCTGGACCTCCAGGTTGAACAGGTAGCCGACGGACTCCTCCTTGATGCCCTCCATCATCGCGGTGAACATGTCGAAGCCCTCGCGTTGGTACTCGACCAGGGGGTCCTTCTGGGCCATCGCGCGCAGGCCGATGCCCTCCTGGAGGTAGTCCATCTCGTAGAGGTGCTCACGCCACTTGCGGTCCAGGACGGACAGCACCACGCGCCGCTCGAGCTCGCGCATGATGTCAGAGCCGAGCTGCTTCTCACGCTCGTCGTACTGCTCGTGGATGTCTTCCTTGATCGCCTCGGCGATGAACTCGGCGGTGATGCCGGCGCGGTCGCCGACCGCCTCCTCGAGCTCCTCGATGGTCGCCTTCACCGGGTAGAGCTGCTTGAACGCGCCCCAGAGCCGGTCCAGGTCCCACTCCTCGGCGAAGCCCTCGACGGTCTCGGCCTGGATGTAGGCGTCGATCGTGTCGTCCATGAAGTGACGCACCTGCTCGTGCAGGTCCTCGCCCTCCAGGACGCGGCGGCGCTCGCCGTAGATGACCTCGCGCTGCCGGTTGAGCACCTCGTCGTACTTGAGGACGTTCTTACGGGTCTCGAAGTTCTGCTGCTCGACCTGGGACTGCGCGGAGGCGATCGCGCGCGTCACCATCTTGTTCTCGATCGGGACGTCGTCGGGCACGTTCGCCATCGACATCACGCGCTCGACCATCTGCGCCTTGAACAGGCGCATCAGGTCGTCACCGAGCGAGAGGTAGAAGCGCGACTCACCGGGGTCGCCCTGTCGGCCGGAACGGCCTCGCAGCTGGTTGTCGATACGCCGCGACTCGTGCCGCTCCGTGCCGAGCACGTAGAGGCCGCCGAGCTCCTTGACCTCGTCGTGCTCGGCCTTGACGGCCGCCTCCGCACGCTCGAGCGCCGTCGGCAGGGCCGCGGCCCACTCCTCGACGTGCTCGACCGGGTCCAGACCGGCCTGGCGGAGCTCCGCCTCCGCGAGGTCGTCCGGGTTGCCGCCGAGCTTGATGTCCGTACCGCGGCCGGCCATGTTCGTGGCGACGGTGACGGCGCCCTTGCGGCCGGCCTGGGCGACGATCGTCGCCTCACGGTCGTGCTGCTTGGCGTTGAGCACCTCGTGCTGGACACCGCGCTTGCTGAGCTGCTGCGAGAGGTACTCGGACTTCTCGACCGAGGTGGTGCCGACCAGGATCGGCTGGCCCTTCTCGTGCTTCTCGGCGATGTCGTCGACGACGGCGGCGAACTTGGCGACCTCGGTGCGGTAGATCAGGTCGGACTGGTCCAGCCGGACCATCGGCCTGTTCGTCGGGATCGGGACGACGCCGAGCTTGTAGATCTGGTGGAACTCGGCGGCCTCGGTCATGGCCGTACCGGTCATACCGGAGAGCTTGTCGTAGAGGCGGAAGAAGTTCTGCAGGGTGATCGTGGCAAGGGTCTGGTTCTCGTCCTTGATGTCCACCCCTTCCTTCGCCTCGATCGCCTGGTGCATGCCCTCGTTGTAGCGGCGGCCGGCGAGGATACGGCCCGTGTGCTCGTCGACGATCATGACTTCGCCGTCGATGACGACGTAGTCCTTGTCCTTCTTGAACAGCTCCTTGGCCTTGATGGCGTTGTTCAGGTAACCGACGAGGGGGGTGTTCACCGACTCGTAGAGGTTGTCGATGCCGAGCCAGTCCTCGACCTTGGCGACACCGGCCTCGTGGATGGCGACCGTGCGCTTCTTCTCGTCGACCTCGTAGTCGCCGGTCTCCTCGATGCCCTTGAGCTGGTTGCCCGCCTCGCCCTTGGTCAGGCGGGTGACCAGCTTGGCGAAGTCGCCGTACCACTTCGTGGCCTGGTCGGCGGGGCCGGAGATGATCAGCGGCGTACGCGCCTCGTCGACGAGGATGGAGTCGACCTCGTCGACACAGGCGTAGTTGTGGCCGCGCTGGACGAGCTCGTCCTTGGACCACGCCATGTTGTCGCGCAGGTAGTCGAAGCCGAACTCGTTGTTCGTGCCGTACGTGATGTCGCAGTTGTACATCTCACGGCGCTGGGACGGCGACATGTTGGCCAGGATGCAGCCGACGGACAGGCCCAGGAACTTGTGGACCCGGCCCATCATCTCGGAGTCGCGCTCGGCCAGGTAGTCGTTGACCGTGATGATGTGGACACCCTTGCCGGACAGGGCGTTCAGATAAGCGGGGAGCGTGCCGACGAGGGTCTTGCCCTCACCGGTCTTCATCTCGGCGACATAGCCGAGGTGCAGCGCGGCGCCGCCCATCATCTGGACGTCGTAGTGGCGCTGGCCGAGCACTCGCTTGGCGGCCTCGCGGACGGTCGCGAACGCCTCGGGCATGAGGTCGTCCAGGCTCTCACCGTCTTCGTAACGCTGCTTGTACTCATCTGTGAGCGACCGCAACTCGGCGTCGGAGAGGTTGACGAAGTCCTCTTCGATGGAGTTGACCTGGTCCGCGATGCGGTGCAGTTTGCGCAGGATCTTGCCTTCGCCTGCACGCATGAGCTTGTTGAAGACGGACACTGAGGTTGGTCTCCTTGCCGGTCGGGCCTGGCACTGGGTCTGTGATGGACACTGGCGCGGGCACGGCAGGTGGGCCCTACCGCATCGGCCATCGTAAGCGAGGACCCCACCGCGCCGGGAGGTCCATCGCCGCTCAGGCCTGCTGTCCGCCACCAGGTGAACGCGCGGGAAGCGCCGAAGGTGCCGGGAGACCGGGCAAAAGTGCTCGCTTCGGCTCGCCGGTCTGACCAGAATCCCGGCATGGAACCGATCACACTCACCACCGAACGCCTGCTGCTGCGGACCTTCACTCCGAAGGACACGAAGGCCGTGCATCAGGCCTGCCAGGATCCCGACATCCAGCGGTGGACGACGGTTCCCTCCCCGTACGAGGAGCAGCACGCGACCGAGTTCACCGAGCGCATCGTTCCGGACGGCTGGCGCAACGGCACCATGTGCACGTTCGCCGTCCTGCCGCGCGAGGGCGGGCCCCTGATGGCTTCGGTCGCCGTGACGATGCGCACCTTCTCGGGAACGTGGGAGATCGGCTTCTGGACGGGCAAGGAGCACCGGGGACGCGGCGTGATGGCGGAGAGCGTGACCGCCGTGTCGCACTGGGCGTTCATGAGGCTCGGCGCCACCCGGATGGAATGGCGGGCCGAGGTGGGCAACACCGCCTCGCGCGCGGTCGCCGAAAAGGTCGGCTTCCGCGTCGAGGGGGAGCTGCGCGCGGCGCTGCTCAACAAGGACACCCTGCGGGACGTGTGGGTGGGCGGGCTGCTCCCCTCCGACCTGGGCCTGAAGGGCAACCATCCGTATCTGCCCAGCCGCTCCTGATCTCGGCTCCGGCCCGGCTGTCAGCGGCGCCCTCTATCGTGCGGGACATGACGACGCCGCCGCCCACACTCGAACTCTCCGCCGACGAGGCCCGCCGCATCGCGCTGCGGGCCCAGGGGTTCCTGGGCGCGCCTGACCGGCGCGGCGGGGTGCGGGGAGTGCTGCGGCACCTCGGCGCGGTACAGCTGGACACGATCTCGGTGCTGGCGCGTTCCCATGAGCTGATTCCGTACGCCAGGTTGGGCGCCGTCGGCCGCAAGGCGGTCGAGGACGCCTATTGGACGGACGGTCACAGCTTCGAGTACTGGTCGCATGCGGCGTGCATCCTGCCCGTCGAGGAGTGGCCGCACTTCGCCTTCCGCCGCCGCGCCTACCGCGCCCGCCCGCAGTGGTACCACGAGCTGCCGGACGGCGCCTACGACGCGGTGATCAAGCGGCTGCGCGCCGAAGGGCCGCTCACCGCGACCGGCCTGGGCGGCGCCAACAACGGTGGCGAGTGGTGGGACTGGTCGGCTTCCAAGGTCGCCGTCGAGCGCGCGCTGATGTACGGCGAGGTGGTGTGCACCGAGCGGCGCAGCTGGAAGCGGGTGTACGACCTTGCGGAGCGCGCCATTCCGGATGCCCTCCTGCACGACGCTCTGGACGACACCGAGTGTCTGCGTCGTCTCGTCCGCCTCGCCGGCCAGTCGCTCGGCGTGGGCACGCGCGCGGACATCGCCGACTACCACCGCCTCAAGGGCGAGCAGTTCGACGCGGTGGTCGCGGACTCCGGGCTGGTGCCGGTCTCCGTCGAGGGATGGGCGAAGCCGGCCTGGGCGGCTCCGGAGGCTCTCGCGTCGACGCCGCGCGGTCGGCATCGGACGACCCTGCTCTCACCGTTCGACTCGCTCATCTGGGAGCGGGCGCGCACCGAGCGGATCTTCGGTTTCACCCACCGGCTCGAGGCGTACGTCCCCAAACCGAAGCGGGTCCATGGGTACTTCGCGATGCCTCTGCTGGCGGGCGGGAAGCTGATGGGCCGCGTCGACCCGGCGCGCGAGGGCACGACACTCGTGGCCCGCCAGGTTTCCCTGGAGACACCGAAGACCGTGGAGTCGATGGCGCAGGCGCTCCGGGAGGCCGCGGAGTGGGTGGGCTGCGACTCCGTACGAATCGAGCGGGTCGACCGCCCCGAGCTGACCGCAGCGCTGGTGAAGGCCCTGGGCTGAGCGCGGCGGATGTGCGTCGACCGCTGCGACGGCGGATTTCCTGCCTGCGGCCGCGGGCGGCTGATCTTTTGGACCTGCCGACGGCCGACGGCCGACGACTAGCGGATCTCCAGAATCTTCTCCCGCATGGCGTAGACGACCGCCTCCATCCGGGAGTGCAGCTGCAGCTTCTCCAGGATGTTGCGCACATGGTTCTTGACCGTGTTCTCCGAGATGAACAACTCCTTGGCGATGTCGCGGTTGTTCATTCCCGTGGCCACGAGCTTGAGCACTTCCAGCTCCCGGTCGGTCAGCCGGGGGGCCGGCACCAACCTGCGCTCGTCCGTCCGCTGGATCATCGACTTGAACTCGGTGAGCAGCTTGGACGCCATGGAGGGGCTGATCTGCGACTGCCCGTCGGCCACCGCGCGGATGGCTGTCGCGACCTCGTCCGTGGAGATCTCCTTGAGGAGATAACCCGTGGCACCGGCCTTGATAGCTTCGTAGAGGTCGGCTTCCTCGTCGCTGATCGTCAGCATGATGATCTTCGCGCTGGGCGCCACCTCCTTGATCGAGGTGCACGCCTCGATGCCGCCGCGCTTCGGCATCCGTACGTCCATCAGCACGATGTCCGGCAGCAGATCCGCCGCCTTGTCGACGGCCTCCGCCCCGTCGCCCGCCTCGCCGACGACCTCGATGCCCTCCTCGTGCGCGAGGACGATCTCGAGCCCCCTCCGGAACAGCGCGTGGTCGTCGACCACGAGAACCCGGATCGGCTCCCTGCCGTAGCCGGCCGTCTCCTCGTCGCTGTGCGCGTCGGTGTCCGCGTGTGTCTTACCGGGGTGGTCCGCATCGCCGTGCACCGGACCGAAACTGTCCGCCATCGTTCCTCCCCCTGAAGGCCGTGGCCCGAAGATCATGTGTGGTTCACCAACGTCAGTACGCAGCGCACCGGTTGGCTTGCGACGTCATGCTTTCATGCCCGGACGACAGAACGGTGATCCTGTGGTTGCACGAGGGTGCCCCTGGGGGCGCACAGCGCACCCCAGGGGCACCAATTTCTTCGTCGGCAGGGCTACGGGATTTTCGGCGTCAGCCGCCGAGTGCTCCTCCGGCGCCGCCCGCCTCCGACCCCGCCAGCGGGTCGGTCTCCAGGTGGATGACGCCGTAGTCGTAGGCATGTCGCCGGTAGACGACACTGGGCTGCTTCGTCTCGGAGTCGACAAAGAGATAGAAGTCGTGCCCGACCAGCTCCATCTCGTAGAGCGCCTGGTCGAGCGTCATCGGTGCTGCCGTGTGCAGCTTCTCGCGGACCACCAGCGGCCCTTCGCCCTGTACTTCGATCGAACCGATCTTGGTGGTGGGAACGGCCTCCGCCACCTGCTCGGCAATGGGCCGGCCGTTGCCGGCGCTCAACTCTGCGACGCCCGGGACGACATCGACCACCTCGGCCGCGGACAGGCGGCCGTTGCCACGTCGGTTGTGGCGCTTCTCGTGCTGCTTGCGAAGCCGTGCCTCCAGCTTGCCGGTTGCAAGGTCCAGCGCTGCGTACGGGTCGGCGGCTGCGGCCTCCGCCCGGATCACCGGGCCGCGCGAGCGGAGAGTGATCTCCACGCGGTCGGAACGGTCGGCCTGCCGCGGGTTGTGCTCCTTGGACACCTCGACGTCGAGGCTGATCACCTTGCCGTCGAGCTTCTGGATCTTCTCCAGCTTCAGCTTCTCGGCCACGTGCTTGCGGAACCGCTCGGGCACCTCGGTCTTGCGGCCCTTGACGACGATGTCCACGCAGAACTCCGTTCCCGGATTCGCTCCGCCCGCTCACCGGCTGCGGAGCTTCTCCCACTTGCACCAGGCTCCGGTGGTCTCCGGAGCCTCGGACTTGGCGACTTTCACCTCCTCCTCCCCAGCCGACAACATCTCCACTCACCCGACTTTTCGAGGGTGACGCCGCCGCTCATCCCCGGCCGGGAAAACCGGCAGCGCATTCGGTGAGGGAGGCCGTTCGCCATTCCTCACACCGAACATAGCTCTCTCGGACGGGTGTCGGCACCCGCTACCCGGAGGTACCTCCGATCAGGCGTTTTTCCCCTCTCACTACCTGCAACGATGCAAGTTCCCGGTCAGTTCCGGTTTAATTCGAAGGAGGGCGAAGGAACTGCGACAACGGCTGCACTCGGCTGTACGAACCATGCAGAATACGGTTCGGCCGCGGCACTCAGTGCCCGCGCCGCCTCGACCAAAGAAGCGCCGGTCGTCATGACATCGTCCACGATCACCGCCCTGCCGTCCGCCAGAAGGCGTCCGCCGCCGGGCCGTACCTCCAGCGCCCCTGAGAGGTTCTCGAGCCTCTGGCGGGCCGTGAGACCCGCCTGATCGGCCACCCAGCGCCGCTGCCGCAGCACCGGCAGCACTCCGGCCGCTCTTCCCGTACGCCTCAGTTCACCCGCCGCCGCCCGGGCGATCCGCCGCGCTGCGTCATGACCACGCGCCTTGACAACACTGCGGGCGGACGGCACGGGCACCAGCAGCAACGGCATGTCCGGCCCCGATACGTCCACCACGGCCGCGCGAACCGCTCCGGCCAGCGCCACACCGAGCGGACCGGCCAGCCCCATGGCGCCCCGCTCCTTGTGCGCCAGAAGTACCGCACGGACGGAGTCCGCGTAGACGGCGGCAGCATGCACCACGGGCAGCCCCGCCGGTTCCGGCACCGGCCTGGCCCTGCGTGCCACAGTCCCGCGCAGCGCATCGGCGCACTCGGCGCACAACTGCATACGCGGCGCGCCGCAGCCACCGCAGACGGCCGGAAGGACCAGACCGGAGATCTCCCGCCACCACCCCCGCATGGACACCACTGTGCCGACGTGGCACCGCACCCGCCACCTCTGTGGAAAACGGCGGTCGGGGGCCTGGAGTCGAGAGGCCCTCACCCCGGATAGACCGGCGATGACCCCTTCTTGACCAGCGTCTGCCAGTTGGCGCCGACCGGAAGACGCACGATGCCGTCCTCCGCCGAGTACGCGACCAGCGGCCGGCTCTCGTCGTCCGACGCGGCAACCGACTTCACCTGGTTGACGCCGGGCAGTATTCCGTTGGGGACGGTCGAGCCGTCGGTCTGGATGTAGCGCACCTGCTGCACCCCGCCCGCTTCCTTCCCGACCACCACCAGCCGGCTCGGCCCGGCCCACGAAACGGCTGTCACCGTCTCCAGCTGCGGTGCGGCGGGCCGCAGTTCGGTGACGGTCACCACGGCCTCGTCACCGCCGCCCTGCCGTTCCACCCGTCCGATCTTCAGCGTCGTACTGCCGTCCTTGGTCAGCAGCAGCGCGATCCGCGCGCCGTCCGCCGACACCTTCACCGCCTCGATACGCGCCCCGTCCAGTCCTGGGACGATCTTGACTCCTTCCGGTGCTTCCGCGCCGTTCGCCAACCGCTTCAGCGCCGGCCGGCTCGGGTCGCGGTCGGCCACCCACACATCGCCGCGGCCGTCCCAGCTCGGCGCGGACAAGCGGTTGTCACGCCCCTTGCCCGAACTCGTGATCACTGGGTCGCCCAGCTCGCTGTTGGAGACGATCGACGAGACGTACAGACCGCTGGCGTCGTCCGAGACCGCCGCAGCCTTGTGCTCGTCCCTGGCCACGCCGACCGAGCTCATCTCGAGCCGACCGTCGCCGAACGGCCCCGCCACGTTCTGCGGTTCAGCGGTGTCGTTGTCGCCGGCCTCGAGGACCGCCAACCGCTGCTTGCTGTCGACGAAGTACTGGTTGTCGGGCCGGCCGGTGGAATGGTCCGGCGCGTACTCCTTCGCCTGCCCGGCGCTCAGCACGCACAGTTGCGTGCCGTCCGCGCGCAGCAGCTCCACCTGTTCGAGCCGGGCCGACGTGAGGTCCCTGATGGTGAACAGGATCTGCGCCGCCATCTTCATGCACTGCGGCCGGCCCACATGGGAGGCCTTGTCGCCGAGCGGCACCTTCAGGCCGTTGCGGTCGTCGAACGCCAGCGACGTGGCGCCGTCCTTGAGCTTCAGCCCCGTGCCGCTGGGGAACCTCGACTCGACGACCGGCTTCAGCCAGTTCGTCGGACCCTCCAGGAGCGCCTTGACCGCCTGGGTCACCGGGTCCATCCGGGTCACCGGGTCCTGCCGCTGCCGTATGAAGACGGGGTCGGCGACCATCACGTCCCGCCCCGAGGCGAAGTAGTACTTGTTGACCGAGCGGTAGTTGCGCTCGAAGTCGGACGCCCCCAGCAGCAGCCCGGACGGCAGACTGTCGATGCGCCACTGCTTGCCGTCCTGGCCGCTCTTCCGCGACAGGTGGATGGTCCTGCGGTACTCACTCGGGACGACAGGCTCATACGCGTGCTGCGCGTCCACCGTGGCGATCTGCTGACCCAGCAGGGGATAACTCATCCCCGGGTTGTCCCCGCGCCCGGGCACCGGCGTACCCGGGTCGGGAGCAGACGACAGCACCGTGGTGCTCTCCTCCGGCTTCCACTTCTTCGACGCCTCGGGTGTCAGATAGGAGCGGGCCGTGTCGAAATTGGTGTCGTCACTGGTCATCGCCTCCAGGAAGCCCGTGACGATCTCGTCCGGGGTCGCGTCCTTCCGCGGCGGAACCGCATACACCCGGACCTGTGAGTCGGCCCGCTGGGACGCCTTCACCGCGTGGACGTCACCGCTGTCCGGCATCGAGGCGCAACCGGCCAGCAGCACGCCGCTGCAGCCGAGCAGCGCGGAGGCGCGCCGCGCCCCCAGCCGCCCGTGACGACGGGTCTCAGCGCCCACGAATCGTGTCCTTCCGGTCCGAAGAAGCGTGTGCCGCACAGTCGTCGCCCCGCTCTCCACCGGGCCGTGCCACGACACGGGAGCCGTTGCCCGGCAGCGCCGCCGGATCGACCTCGGGGAGCGCCGTGCGCGGCGGCAGCGGCGACAAATCCTGTGCCGTCTGAACGGGCACGGACGTCAGCCGGTGCCCGTTCGCCTCAGGTACTCCCGACGAGCGGGTACGCTCCCTGTTCTGCCGCGAGTCCTCCGGCTCCAGCGGTATCGGAGAGCCCCGCAGCGGCTCGTCCGCCGTGCGCGGCAGCGTCAGACGGAACTGCGAGCCGCCGCCCGGCTCGCCCCAGGCCTGCAGCCAGCCGCCGTGCAGCCGGGCGTCCTCGACGGCGATGGAGAGCCCCAGACCGGTACCACCGGTGGTGCGCGCCCGCGCCGGATCGGCCCGCCAGAACCGGCTGAACACTCGAGTCGCCTCGCCCGGCTTCAGTCCCACCCCGTAGTCCCGCACCGCGACCGCGACGGCGCCGCCGGCCACCGCCATACGCACCACGACATCCTTGCCGTCACCGTGCTCGACGGCGTTGACCACGAGATTACGCAGCACGCGTTCGACACGGCGGGCATCGGCCTCGGCGACGACCGGCTGCTCGTCGCCGACCACCCGTATCCGGCTGCCCTTGCGCTCCGCCAACGGCTCGGCACCGCCGATGACCCGCCGTACGACCTCGCGCAGGTCTATCGGCTCGGCCTCGAGGGCTGCCGCACCCGCGTCGAAGCGGCTGATCTCGAGCAGGTCGGCGAGGAGGGACTCGAAGCGGTCGAGCTGGTCGCCGAGGAGCTCCGCGGAACGCGCCGTCACCGGATCGAAGTCGCTCCGCGCCTCGTGGATCACATCGGCCGCCATCCGCACCGTCGTCAGTGGCGTGCGCAGCTCGTGCGAGACGTCCGAGACGAAACGGCGCTGCATCCTGGAGAGCTCCTCCAGCTGCTGGATCTTCAGCTGAAGGTTCTGCGCCATCTTGTTGAAGGCCTCGCCGAGGCGGGCGATGTCGTCCTCGCCGGTGACCTTCATCCGCTCCTGGAGCCTGCCGGCGGCGAGCCTCTCCGCGATACCCGCCGCCATGCGGACGGGGGTGACGATCTGCCGCACCACGAGCCAGGCGATCGCCCCGAGCAGCACCACCACGAACAGCCCGGCCGTCGCCAGGGTGCCTCTGACCAGATTGAGCGACTGCTCCTCCTGCGCCAGCGGGAAGAGGTAGTACAGCTCGTACGGATTTCCCTCGATGTCGTTCAGCTGGGTGCCCACCACGAGCCCGGGCTCCGGGTCGAGCACGTCGTCGGTGTACTTGATGCTGACGTACTTCTCGAACGTCCCCGCGCCCTGCCCGACGGAGTCCCGCAGGTCCTGGGGGATGCTCGCCGGGTCCACGCCGCCGGACGTCCGAGGCGCGCGACTGGAACCGGCTCCCTGCGCGTCGGCGCTGAGCGCCACCACATTGAACGCGCCCTGCCCGCCGCTGGACAGTTGCACCACCAAGTCGGAACGCCAGGTGCGGGCGTTCCCGTCGGCCGCGTTGTCGTCCTGCCCGCCTCCCGGTCCGATCGGTGCGTTCGCCTTTTCGCGTGCCACGGCGAACCCGCCGGACGCCTGGCTCTGCGCCGCCTTGCTCTTCGCGTCGAGCAGACCGTTGCGCACCTGCCCGATGACGACGAAGCCCAGCAGCACGACGACGCCGAGCGACATCAGCAGTGTGCTCACCACGACGCGGAGCTGGATGTTCCGCCGCCACAGCCTCATTGCGGGCAGCAACGGACGGCGCACCCAACGCATGACGAGCCGCGGTACGGGCCCGCCGGACGTTCCGTCCTGGAGCAGCCGTCCGCCATGGAGCAGACGGCCGAATCGCGAGGGCCCACGCCCCGGTCCGGCAGCCCGCCCCGTACGGACTCCCGGCTCGCCGGGCTTCGGAGCAACGCTGCCACTGGACATGTCAGCTCGGCCCGGCCTTGTAACCGACGCCACGGACGGTCACCACGATCTCCGGCCGCTCCGGGTCCTTCTCGACCTTGGAGCGCAGCCGCTGCACGTGGACATTGACCAGTCGCGTGTCGGCGGCGTGGCGATATCCCCACACCTGCTCGAGCAGCACCTCACGGGTGAAGACCTGCCAGGGCTTGCGCGCGAGGGCGACCAGCAGATCGAACTCCAGCGGGGTGAGAGCAATCGACTGCCCGTCGCGCTTCACCGAGTGGCCTGCGACGTCGATGACCAGGTCCCCGATCGTCAGCTGCTCCGGCGCGGGCTCCTCCGACCTCCGCAGCCGCGCCCGGATCCGGGCGACCAGCTCCTTCGGCTTGAACGGCTTGACGATGTAGTCGTCGGCCCCGGACTCGAGTCCGACCACAACATCGACGGTGTCGCTCTTTGCGGTGAGCATCACGATCGGAACGCCCGATTCGGCCCTGATGAGCCGGCACACCTCGATGCCGTCCCGACCGGGCAGCATGAGGTCCAGCAGCACCAGGTCCGGCTTGGCCTCCCTGAAAGCGGCAAGTGCCTTGTCACCGTCCGCTACGAACGACGGCTCGAAACCTTCACCACGCAGCACAATGCCGAGCATCTCGGCAAGTGCGGTGTCGTCGTCGACGACAAGGACTCGTCCCTTCATATTCGACATCATCCCATTAGCTAATCGTTACCTGACGTGACCTGGCACACAGCTCCGCTATTCCGCCCCCGGTGACCGGCGACAACACCCCCTCCTCGGTGACGATCGCCGTCACCAGATCCGGCGGCGTGACATCGAACGCGGGGTTGTACGCCTGGGTTCCCAGGGGAGCCACGGACAGCCCACCGCTTCCGGCACCGGCCGCTGCGGACTGCGGGGATGTTACCTCCGTCACCTCATGCCCCGGTCGCTGCTCCACCTCGATCGACGCCCCGTCCGGGGTGGACAGGTCCATGGTCGTGGTCGGCGCGACCACGATGAACGGCACATGGTGGTACTTGGCCAGGACCGCCAGCGGGTAGCTCCCGACCTTGTTGGCCACCGAACCGTCGGCGGCGATCCGGTCGGCGCCGATCAGCACGGCGTCCACCTCACCGGCCGCGAAGAGCGACCCCGCGGCGTTGTCGGTGAGCAGCGTGTAGGGCAGTCCGTTGCGCGCCGCCTCGTACGCCGTCAGCCGGGAGCCCTGCAGCAGCGGCCTCGTCTCGTCCACCCACAGCCTTTGAAGCCGCCCCGCCCGGTGTGCGGAGAGCGCCACGGCGAATGCCGTCCCTTCGCCGCCGGACACCAGTGCCCCGGTGTTGCAGTGCGTCAGGATCCGGTGGCCGCCCCCGGGCAACAGCTCCGCCAGAAGCTCCAGACCGTGCGCCGCCATGCGCCTACTGGCCTCCGCGTCCGTCCGGTGCAGTTCCTTGGCCGCCGTGAGCGTGGCAGCGGCGGCCTGCGCGCTGTCGGCGCCCTGCGCGAGGGCCGTCCGGTGCGCGGAGGCCGCCAGCCGTACCCCGTAGCCGAGATTCACAGCGGTGGGCCGCGCCGTCTCCAGCAGCTCCACGGCCTCCTCGACATCGAAGCCCCGCACCGCGGCGAGCGCCACGCCATAGGCACCGGCGACGCCGAGGACCGGCGCTCCGCGCACGGCGAGCATGCGGATCGCCCGCACCAGGGCCGGAACGTCGGTGCAGACCAGCTCGAGCTCCTCGGCAGGCAGCCGGGTCTGGTCGAGAAGTACCAGTACAGGCCCTTCGGGCGGCTCGTCCCAGCGCAGCACCGGAAGCCCGGGCGGCTCGGTACCGGCCTGGTTTTGTGCGTACTGATCAGCCATCCGCCCAGTCTGCCCGCTGAGGCTTCGACAATGAAGGCACGAAGGAGACCCGGGCCCCGGTCCACCGGCGGCCTGCGCGTGGCACGATGGCTGCCAACCGGCCGCCCTGACAGGCGGAAGGGCACCGTGAACGTGCCGGCTCCATGAGACGGCCCCGCGACCAATCCATGAGGTGGACGACCGTGAACGACACTCCGGGCTGGGCATCGCCCGGATCGGCTCCCTCCGAGGGGCAGAACTCCGGCGTGCCGCATCCTGCCCCGCCCGTCGACGGAAGCGGTCCCTCCTCGAAGTGGTCCAAGGAGCAGCCGCCCCCGGGGCAGTGGTCTGCGCCGACCGGCCCCGGCCGGGTTCCCGGCCCGCCGCCCTCCTGGGGCGGAGGCCGGCCCGACGGCGGCTGGGGTCGCCCTCCGGCCGCGGCAAAGCCCGGTGTCATCCCGCTCCGCCCGCTGGGGGTCGGGGAAATCCTGGACGGCGCGGTCTCGACGCTGCGCGCGCACTGGCGCCCGGTTCTGACCGTGACGATCACGGTCTCTGTCGTCTCCCAGATCTTCAGCATCCTCGTGGAGCGATACTTGCTCCCCGCGCCTCCTGACATCGATCCGAACGCGACGCCCGAGGAGGCGCTGGAGCAGTCGGTCGATTCCCTGCAGGCCAGCCTGCTGGCCATGGGTCCGGCCCTGCTCATCATGCTGATCGGCACACTGCTCACCACCGCACTGCTCACCGTGGTGATCAGCCGCTCGGTGCTGGGCCGCCCGGTCACTCTCGCCGAGGCCTGGCGCGAGGCCCGGCCCCGGCTGCCCCACCTGCTGGGTCTTACCCTGCTCCTCCCCCTGGGCAGCGCCACGATCATGACGGCCGGTGTGCTGCCCGGGCTGCTGATCGGCGGCGCGGGGGTCCTCCTGTCTGTGCTCGGAGGCCTCGCCGCCCTCACCGTGATCATCTGGCTGGTGATCCGCTTCGCCCTCGCCTCCCCCGCGCTCGTACTGGAGCGCCAGGGCGTCATCGCGTCCCTGCGCCGCTCCGCCAAGCTGGTCCAGGGCGCTTGGTGGCGCATCTTCGGCATCACGCTGCTGACCGTGCTGCTGGCCTTCCTCGTGAACATGATCATCGCGATTCCGTTCACGATCATCGCGTTCGCCGTGGACGGAGTCGGGCTCAGCGATCTGTTCAGCGGTAACAGCCCCGACTTCGGCTGGGCGTTCCTGATCATCACGGGCGTCGGCTCCGTGATCGCCTCCTCGATCACGTACCCGATCTCCGCCGGCGTGACGGTGCTCCTCTACGTGGACCAGCGCATCCGCCGCGAAGCCCTCGACCTCGAACTCGCCCGGGCAGCGGGGCTCCCTGGCTACGGGGCGCAGTCGCCCGGCATCAACACCACCGGGGGCTGATGCGGTGTTGGGCACGGGGGGCGTGGCGGCAGCAGCGCTGCTGACCCGAGCGAGCGATGACGTACCGGTGGACACTCCGCGCATTCCCGCCCGGGAGGCGGCGGAGCGCGAACTGTCCAGACCGATGTACCACGAGAACGAGCCGAACCTGCTCCAGCGCGCGCTGAACCGCTTCTGGGAGTGGGTCGACAGCCTCTTCGGCGCGGTCTCCGGAGGTGCACCGGGAGGCACGATCGGCCTCATCGCCATCGTCCTCGTGGTCGCTGCCCTGGCGGCCGCGCTCTGGTGGCGGCTCGGCAAGCCCCAGCGCGCGGCAAGCTCCGCCGACTCCCTGTTCGACGACAGCCCGCGCAGCGCCTCCGCACATCGTACGGCGGCAGAGACACACGCAGCCGCCGACCGCTGGAACCAGGCCGTACAGGAACGCATGCGCGCCATCGTCCGGTCGCTGGAGGAACGGACCCTCCTCGACGCCCGGCCCGGCCGCACCGCCGACGAGGCGGCAGCCGAGGCGGGCCGCTCCCTTCCTGACCACGCCAACGAACTGCGTGCGGCAGCCCGCGCCTTCGACGACGTCACATACGGCGGTCGCACCGCCGACCGACGGACGTACGAGCGACTGCGGGACCTCGACCTGGCGCTGGAACGCACCAAGCCCCTGCTGACCACCGCTGCCCAGGGAGCGGCCGAATGACCGCGTCCAGCAGCGCCACCTCCATGTCCCCCACCACGCGCGAGGTGTGGAACCGGGTCCGGGGCCTGCTCCTGGCGCTCGCCCTCCTCGTCGCGGCGGGCATCGCCATGGCCGCCATGCGCTCCGGTGACCATCACGGCCGACTCGATCCGCGCTCCGCCGACCCGTACGGAAGCCGGGCCGTCGCCGAACTCCTCAAGGACCGCGGAGTGTCCACCCGAGTGGTGACCACCCTCGACGAGGCCACCGCTGCGGCGGGCGCCGACACCACGCTTCTCGTCACGGAACCCGACATGCTGACCGATGGTCAGCAGCAGGGGCTTCGGTCCGCGACCGCCTCGTCCGAGGGACGCACGGTCCTGCTCTCCCCCGGCCCGGCCTCCCTCGGCATCCTCGTTCCCAGCGTGAACGTGGACTTCCCTTCCGAGGTCGACGCCCGGGAGCCCCAGTGCGACTACCCCGCCGCCCGCAGAGCGGGCAGCGCCGACCTCGGCGGTGAGCGCTACTCCACCGACGCTCCGGACGCCGACAGTTGCTACCCGAGCGACGGACTTCCCACCCTGCTCAGGCTCGACGGCCCCGGCGCCGGCGCCGGCGACACCGTCCTCCTCGGCACCCCGGACATCTTCTACAACGAACGTCTCGACCAGTACGGCAACGCCTCCCTCGCCCTGCAACTCCTCGGGTCCCGACCCGAGCTCGTCTGGTACATCCCGTCACTCGACGACGCCTCGGCCGTAGAGGCCCCCGACGGCGACAACCGCAGCGAGGGCGAGGACGCGTTCTTCGACCTGATCCCCGGCGGCTGGCTGTGGGGCACGCTGCAACTCGGCGTCGCAGCCGTCCTGGCCGCCGTCTGGCGGGCCCGCCGGCTCGGGCCGCTGGTCCTCGAGCGGCTCCCGGTGGCCATCCGCGCTTCCGAGTCCACAGAAGGACGCGCCCGCCTCTATCGCAAGGTGAACGCGCGCGACCGTGCCGCCGCCTCCCTGCGCGCCGCCGCCAGAACCCACTTGGCCCCGCTCCTCGGTGTATCCGCAGCCGACACCCACTCACCCGAGGTACTGCTTCCCGCGGTGTCGGCCCAGCTCCCCGACGGAGAGTGGGACGTCCGCGAGCTGCTCTTCGGCCCTCCTCCGGCCGACGACAGCGCACTCGTCCGACTTGCAGACCAACTCGACGCCCTCGAAAGAGAGGTACGCACCTCATGAGCGCCCCGACCCCCGAGACAGCCGAGAGCTCGGACCGCGCCCGCGCCTCCCTGGAGGCTCTGCGCTCCGAGATCGCCAAGGCGGTAGTCGGCCAGGACCCCGCTGTCACCGGTCTCGTCGTGGCCCTGCTCTGCCGCGGCCATGTCCTGCTCGAGGGCGTCCCCGGCGTCGCGAAGACTCTCCTCGTCCGTGCTCTGGCGGCCTCTCTCGAACTCGACACGAAGCGTGTCCAGTTCACCCCCGATCTGATGCCCAGCGATGTCACCGGGTCCCTGGTCTACGACACCCACACCTCCGAGTTCTCCTTCCAGCCCGGGCCGGTGTTCACCAACCTCCTGCTCGCCGACGAGATCAACCGCACTCCGCCCAAGACCCAGTCGTCGCTGCTCGAAGCGATGGAGGAGCGTCAGGTCACGGTCGACGGCACTCCTCGTCCGCTCCCCGAGCCCTTCCTCGTCGCAGCGACCCAGAACCCCGTCGAGTACGAAGGCACCTACCCGCTGCCGGAAGCGCAGTTGGACCGCTTCCTTCTCAAGCTGACGGTCCCCCTTCCGTCCCGCGACGACGAAATCAACGTCCTGACCCGTCACGCCGACGGGTTCAACCCGCGGGACCTCGCTGCGGCGGGGGTGCGTCCCGTCGCCGGCCCCGCCGAGCTGGAAGCTGCCCGCGCCGCCGTCGCCAAGACCTCGGTCTCGGCCGAGATCGCCGCCTACGTCGTCGATATCTGTCGTGCCACCCGCGAGTCCCCCTCACTCACTCTGGGCGCCTCTCCTCGAGGTGCCACGGCGCTGCTGTCCACCGCCCGCGCCTGGGCCTGGCTCACCGGACGCGACTACGTCATCCCCGATGATGTGAAGGCCCTGGCCCTGCCCACCCTTCGGCACCGACTCCAGCTCCGGCCCGAGGCGGAGATGGAAGGAGTCACAGCCGACTCCGTCATCACCGCGATCCTCACCCACGTCCCCGTCCCCCGCTGAGGCACTCCATGGCCCTCACCGGACGAACCGCGCTACTGGCCGCGCTCGGCTCTCTCCCCGTGGGCATCCTCGCCCCGAGCTGGACGGGGATGCTCGCCGTCAACGCCCCTCTCTCACTCGCAATCCTGTGCGACTACGCCCTCGCCGCGCCAGTGCGAACGCTCCGATTCACCCGAAGCGGTGACACAACCGTTCGACTCGGTGACGCCGCCGAGGTGGAGCTGACGGTCACCAACCCCTCCAACCGCCGGCTCAGGGCGCATCTCCGCGACGCCTGGCCGCCGAGCAGCTGGCTACCGGGATCGGAACAAGCTGCGTCGCGCCACAAGCTGACCGTTCCGGCCGGCGAGCGCCGTCGTGTCACCACGACGCTGCGCCCTACCCGACGGGGAAATCGCCACGCCGAACGCGTCACCATCCGCTCCTTCGGACCGCTGGGTCTTGCAGCAAGGCAGGGAAATCACGACGTCCCGTGGACAGTCCGCGTCCTGCCGCCTTTCACCAGCCGTAAACACCTGCCTTCGCGCCTGGCGCGCCTGCGTGAACTCGACGGCCGTACGAGCGTTCTCATCCGCGGGCAGGGCACCGAATTCGACAGTCTCCGGGACTACGTGCCTGGGGACGACACCCGCTCCATCGACTGGCGTGCCACGGCGCGTCGTACCGCCGTCGCCGTACGCACGTGGCGCCCGGAGCGGGACCGGCACATCCTCATCGTCCTGGACACGGGCCGCACCTCGGCCGGTCGCGTGGGAGACGTGCCGCGCCTCGACGCAGCCATGGACTCCGCCCTGCTGCTCAGCGCACTGGCGTCGCGCGCGGGGGACCGTGTCGGCCTGCTGGCCTACGACCGACGTATCCGGGCTCAGGTCCTGGGCCGCTCTGCCGGCGACATCCTCCCCGCCATGGTCAACGCATTCGCTCCACTGGAGCCGGAACTCGTCGAGACCGATGCACGCGGCCTCAGCGCGGCCGCCCTGCAGAACGCTCCCCGCCGGTCCCTCATCGTGCTTCTGACGAGCCTCGACGCCACCCCCATCGAGGAGGGCCTGCTGCCGGTCCTGCCCCAGCTGACTCAGCGCCACACCGTCCTGGTGGCCTCCGTGGCCGATCCGCACGTCGAGCGCATGACGAATGCGCGCGGTTCCATCGAGGGCGTCTACGACGCCGCGGCAGGGACACAGGTCCAGGCACAGAGGCGCCGCACAGCAGAACAGCTGCAGCGCCACGGCGTCACCGTTGTCGATGCGACACCCGAGAAACTCGCACCCGCCCTCGCCGACGCCTATCTGGCGTTGAAAGCCGCCGGCCGACTCTGAATACGGGCGCCCCGGGTCTACCGACGCCTTCACAGGCCGGATTACCGTCAGGGGGTGCCAGCGGTGGCCGGGTAAACGCGGAAAAGCCCCGCACCTCGAGGGTGCGGGGCTTTCCCACAATAATTGTTCGGCGGCGTCCTACTCTCCCACAGGGTCCCCCC
>NZ_JBVHTA010000051.1:0-58814 GCF_055566095.1 Streptomyces sp. NPDC027962 | reverse complement strand
AGAGATTCTGGCGAAGGTCCGCCTCGTCCAGACCAACATCAAGAAACTCGTGGCAAACAACTCGAAGTGACATCAACAGGATCACGAGACACTAGAACATAGCGCCGCACTCTACCGTACCGTGCTGGCCCTCTACGCTCGGCACGGCCAGCGAATCCTAGTGGTCATCGACAATGCCGGAGATGACGAGCTGACGAGGGAACTCCTTCCCTCAGACGGCGCCACTGCGGTCCTCATAACCTCCCGCCACACGCTGAATGTGGGGGCACGGTTACTCGACCTGGCTCCTCTCACTCTGACCGACGCCGTCAGTCTGATCGACGCGTCCCTCCTCCACGCGCGCGGCGCGGCCGATCGTCGAGTGCAGCAAGAGCCCGAACATGCGCGGCAAATAGCCCGGTTGTGCGGTCTGCTTCCTTTCGCCTTGCAGATTGCGGCTGCCTTGCTGGCTGATGAACCCAGGCGTCCCCTGTCCAACCTGGCTGTGGCCCTTTCGGATATCCATCAACGGCTCGATCGTCTCCAACGCGAAGATCGCGCCGTTCGGGCCCTGCTGGACCTGGCCTACGGTCAACTCACGGGACCGAAGGCCCAGCTGCTGCATCTCCTCGCACTCAACCCGGGCCCCGACCTTTCGACGGAGACTGCCACCCATGTGCTCGGGGCCCAGGAACTCCATACCGAAGCACTGCTGCAGGATCTCTCACGCGCCCATCTCATCGAATCATCCGAGGCGATCTGGGGGCGATGGCGGCTGCACGACCTCGTTCGGATCCACGCGCGGGAACAGGCAGTTCGCAACGGTATGGCATTGGACCAAATCGAGCGGCTCCTCACCTATTACCTGGACCGCTCTGTGCGTGCGGATCGCTATGTACTGGACATGAGAGATGCGCGCCCTCGCGGGTTCGACAACCGCGACCATGCGCTCGCCTGGCTGAACGCCGAACGGGCCAACCTGCTAGCCGCAGTGGACCTCGCCGGCACCTCCAGCCATCACTCAATCGCCCGAGATCTTCCACTCGCCTTGGAGTCCTACCTCAGCACCCACTTCTACCGGGAGGACTTGCGCATCACGACCGAGCGCGCCGTCTTGGCTGCGCAGAGGCTCGGTGACCGCCCCGGAGAGGCTCGCGCTCGTGTGGTCCTCTCCGATGCCCTGCGCGAGGTTGGCAGACGCGACGATGCCATTGATCAGGCGCGCAGGGCCGCACAGCAATACGCGGACCTTGGTGATGCGGCCGGGCAGGGCACAGCGCTGCGATCCCTCGCTTCCACTCAAGCTCACGCAGCCCAGCTCGATGACGCGATCGAGACGAACCACGAAGCTGTCGAGTTGCAGCGGCAGGGGACCAACAGGCACTTCGTCGGGGTGAACCTGATGGATCTCGGTATCTTCCTGCAAGCGGCAGGAAGGAACGAAGAAGCCATCCCCGTTCTCCAGGAGGCATTGACCATCCTGTCAGAGACCAGCCGTACGGTGGAAGGCGTTGCCCAGCATTCCCTTGCTAGGGCTCTCAGGCGTGTCGGCCGACACGCCGAGGCGACAAGATGCCACCGAAGGGCAGTTGCCTGTTGTCGAGAAGTTGGCGTCCCCTGGAGCGTTGGCATCGTCGGGGAATCTCTCATCGAAATGGGATTCATCATTGAGTTCGACGAGAATGCACTCCCCGGCGAGGCGCTCGACGCATACCGCGAAGCGGTCGCCCTCTTCAACGAGGGGCCCATCGAACCCACGGTCAACTCTTGGTTCAAGGTGGCGCTGGCACTCATGGCACTAAAACGCGACGAGGAGGCGATAGCCGCACTCACGGAATGCACGGCCCTCGTCCGCCGACCGAACGACCATGTCCCGCATGAGCAGATGACAGCTCAGCACCAGATCATCGAACGACTGTCTCTCGCACTCATCGACTTAGGCCGGAGGAACCGGCGCCTTGCAAGATTGGAGGCATCGAGGCTCCGACGACGGGCGCGCGAGTAGTTCGCGTACAGCGCCATCTCGACAAGACGCTGCCCCAGCAGGTGGCGCCCATGACGGCGGCGCCGCAGGACCACCCTCAGGGAGTGGCGCGCAAGAGACTTCGGACCTCTGTGCAGCCGACTTCGAAAATTGACACGCCTGTCGTCATTCGTTCGATTGACGACACCATCGCGCGGGTCAGTGACATCGCATCACACCGCGGTTCGGCAGAAAGGGGTCACCAGCTGGGCGGCGGACACGGCTGCCGCCGTGTTGCCGTCGTGGTGGCGCAGAGGCTCGCGCTCGAAGACGCAGCGGTCGAAGTCCGTGTTGTACGCGACCAGGGTCCCGGCCGGGAGCACCCTGGCGGGGCGGGGCAGCAGATCCTGCTCGTGTAGGAGAATCAGACCATGACTTCATCCTTACGCCGGCGGTCCGGCCAAGTCGCGTCCCTGCTGTTCGTGTTCCTTCTAGCTGGAGTCGGTGCCTGCTCCGGCAGCCCTAGCAAGAGCAAGCTCAAGGGGATTGCCGCATCAGACGAGGTCCGGACGAAGCGGGAGCGTACAGAGCACGAACTGCGGGCTCGGGCCGACGAGATCAGCAGAAACTCCCCGTGGGGTCCGGCGCTACGCGTCACTGTGATGGACACGTGCGCCCGGGGCGGTGACAAGAACTACTTTGACCCGAACCCGCCGAAGGAGCCCGCCATGAGATGCCGGATGCTTCTGCACCTGTACTTCGTCGTGGATTCTCCCGTCCCGCAAGTACTTGAAGATCTGCGAGGCATGAGGACGCCCACCGTCTGGAACGCTTACTGGATCAGCCGCGCGCTGAAGTACTACGAGGAGAAGCGTTACGACAAGCCGAGCGCCATCCCGCCGTCGATCAGAAGCGTTCCCGGCGGCGAGGATCTTTCCTGGGACACGCCTGGCGACAACTCGAAGGCGAAAGTATCGGAACCGTGCCCAGCCCGTAAGGCGATCTTGAGTACCTGCGTATCCGATCCTGACGACGTCACCCTGTCTGCGCTGCGGAAACGTCCGGGGACACTGTTCGAGTGGACTCTGACCGAGGAATACCACACGGTGTGGGATGCGTAGAGGAGCCGTCCGGTGCACATGTGCACCGGACGGCTCCTCTACGCGGTCATTTCCTGCCTGCTACACCCAGCCGTCGATGGTCCATTCCATGGCGTCCGTGTAGAGGCGGGCGCCGGCGATCTTCGGGTGGAAGGACTGCGCGGACAGGCCGTAGGCCTTCAGGATCGGCCAGTCCTTGATCGTGTTGTCGCTTTCGGTGAGGGTCTTCACCATGCCGTGAATGCTTTCCGGGTTTCCACAGATGCCCTTCCCCCTCGAAGTTCTTCGTGGGGTCGGAGAACCGTGCGTCGATTCCCTTGGTGCGGGCGATCGCCGCAGCGTCCTTCATCTCGGCTGTGAGATGCGCGGCCACGGTGTTGAGCCAGTCGTTGGACTCCTTCGACAGACCGAGCGGTCCGAGACGCACACAGCTGGCGTCGCCGGAGATCAGCTTGGGGTAACCCATGAGCATGATCTTGGCGTGGGGTGCCTTAGCATGGATCCGCTCGATGACGGCTTCGATGTCCACCTTCACCACCTCGGTGATCAGAGCCGGTATCGCATTCTCCAGCGGCTGCCCAAGATAATCTTTGTCCCTTTCGGTCTCGACCGTGCCGTCGCCGTTCACGTCTCGATCGATCTTCGGATCCGATTTGTCGAACAACTTGCTCTGGCAGCTGCCTGACCCGTACGAGATCAGGCACTTCTGGATGACGTCCGAGAACCGTGAATCATTGCCGCCGATGGAGATCGTGACAAGACTGGTGTTCTGGTCCAGATACCCCTTGTCGATCTGGGCCAGTTCGCCGTTCTCCGGGTGTTTCAGGATGTTGTACGTGCGAGCACCCGAGCAGGCGATCAGGTGGTAGTCCATACCGGCATCCCAGCTGTCCGCCATCTCGCCGATCGATGCGAACGCTCCGGGGGTCTTGGCCTGGCGCGACCATGTCTTCTTCGACCGGTGGCAGGCGTTACGAGTCGACTCGTTCTGTGTGTTCCGGTAGTTCGTCTCCGGGTAGTAGTCGGCGTTGCCTTCCGAGGCGCCCTCGCCGGAGGAGAACGAGTCACCCATGGCGACGATCTGGTGCTTCGGCTTGCCCGACAGCTTCTGGAAGGCGACTGCGTCCCAGGCGACGTCCTCGTCTCCGGTGCCGTCGGCGGTGTGAGTCGACAGGGAGACCGTCGGCGTGCCGGTGAAGCGGAACACTCCCAGGCTCACCCAGCGGTTCTCACGGGTGCGCTGCGGCACTACGCGAACTGGCGAGGTGGAGTCAGTCCCGCCCACAACGTAGGCGGCCTGCCGGGTGTGGGCGCCGTGGTCTGGCATGTGCACCATGACACGAGACCAGCCGATATTCGACTCGTTCAGTGTCCACTTGCCGTTGATGAAGAGCTTGGCCCCGGTGCTCTCGGTGGGGTGGCCGATGTTCTTGTTACGGGTGTGGGAGAACCAGAAGTGGTTTCCCTCGCCGCCGCCGATTTGATGCAGGTCCTTCTTCCCCGGATACGTGCCATCCACCGAGGTGAACTCGAAGCCGAACGTGCCGTCCGAGGTCGAGGCCCCGCAGGTGCGTCCCGGGCCGCCGGTGGGGGTCACCCCGTTGGGGATGTCGTCGACCACCAGGGTGCCGGCGGGGAGGTCACCGCGCCCGCAGTGCGGCAGGTAGGCGAAGCCGTCGAGTTGTTCGGGGTAGGTGTCGTTGAACCGGTGGACCGGGTAGCCGCACTCGGAGAGGAGGTTGCAGTCCTTCCACGTGACGGGCTGGTCCCACCAGCAGTGAAGCCAGTGCGGATTGGTCTCGCTCGTGCCGCTGTCCAGGGTGCAGGCACCCATCCCGGTGTCGTTCGAGTCGCCATCGGCGATCTTGGACGGGTCGCAGGAGTTCGACTCGCCGCAGAACAGATTGATGGGCGGCTTGGCCCTGGTGCGGTCATCGCTGCTGTTCCACCAGGCGGCCCGGTAGCCGGGCTGAATGTCGTCGGGAGCGAACAGCGCGGCGATCGGACGGGCGGCCCAGCCGATGACCTTCTCCTGGTAGGGCCAGTCCTGAGGGTGCGCGGCATGGCTGTAGTCGTCATTGCCGCTGGAGTTCTCCAGGAACGGGGTCCGGTTGGCCAGCCATAGAGGGTTGGCCGGGTTGTTGGTGAACCCGACTCCCTCGTGGCCTCCCGCATCCGGGGAGGAGTAGAAGCCCGAATTGTAGGCCCACAGGGCGAACGTCCAGTTCTCGATCCACCGCGGATGCCCGTCGTTGATCTTCATACCGGCGTTGCTGGTCTGGTTCCACTTTTCGGCCAGGATCTCAACGCCGGCCGCGATGTTGGCCGTGTAGTCCAGCGCGATGGCTTCCTGTTCGGTCTTGGACCGGCTGATGCCCTGGTCGGACAGGCGCATGCCGTCGGTGACCTGGGTGATGCCGTAACCGCAGTCTGCATCGGCCCAGTTGATGGCCCATGGATCGTTCTGGTTGCCGTCGGACGCGTAGGGGGTCCCGTAGTAGTTGCCGATCAGCGAGTTGGCGCTTGAGCCGGGAACAGCGAACCGGGTGGCTTGCCACATGTTGGATTCCTGCGCGGTGACGCCCAGCATGATCTGCGCGGGGATGTGCCACTGGGTTTTCCGGTCCATGGCGCCGTTCAGGTAGGGCAGCGTGGACAGGGACTGGGGGCTGTAGGCCGCCATGCCCGTGTTCTTCCAGTTCGCCGGACGGTTGACCTGGCTGTCGAGTTTCCCGATGACGGCCTGGTCGACGGCCCACTCGACCTGCCGGGGCGTCGGCTGGAACGCCTGCTTCTTCGGGTCGTTGCGAGGCACAGCGCAGGTGCGTTCGGCTTCTACCGGGTCCGTGGGCGAGGCCGCCGTGACGCCGAGCTGGGCGGACTTGCCTGCATCTGCGGGTCCGGTCAGGGCTGAGGAGAGTTCACTGCCCTGAACACGTTTCTTGGCGCCGCCTACCGGGTTCGTGCCGGGCAGTGCGTCCAGGGTGGTCTTCTTCCCCGTGCCCAGGATGTGGAGGCTGGTGCGGGCGGTGCGGGCCTGGATGGCCTCGTCCGGACGGATCCGGGTGTCTTTCCCGTCAGCCCACGCCGTGGTGACAGCCGTCTGTCCCTTACTCGATATCCGGGCGCCCTTGGTGATCGTGCCCGGATTCTTCACCACCGCGGGGAGAATGGTGCTGTTCTTGGCTTTCCCGGTGATGAACACGGTGCCGTCGGCAGATGACGCGAGGTCCCAGCCGGTCAGCGGGCCGGAGGCCAGAAGCGTCGGCTTCGCCTTGCCATTGCCCTTGGCGATCTGGGCCGCGTCGAGGTGGCGTGCCTGACTGTTGCCGTCCTGGGTCTGTTCCTTGGGCGGAATCCGGTCGATGTACGTCACGCCGCCGTCTCGGTCGGCCTTGATCCTGAACGGGACGGACCGGGTCGCTGCGATCTCCCTGCGCTTCCCGTCTTTGCCCGCGGTGACCAGGCGGTGCCCGTCGGCGGCGACGATCCCGTGCTCGGTGGGGATGGCAGAGGTCAGATGCCCGTTGTAGGCGACCGGGTTTGCGGCGTTGCCGGTCGTGGCGTCGACGGTGATGAGGCGGGTCTTCTGCTCCTCGTCGCCGTCGTGGGAGAGCTGAGTGAACACGACTTGCTCACCAGTTCCGCAACCGGGCGAGAAGTATGCTAAAGACGCCTGATGGGGCAGCTTGGTGACGTTCCCGGATTTGAGGTCCACGATCGCGGTGAACGCGCCGCGCACCATCAGCTCGGGATCGTTGGTGAACGTACGCGGTGCGTAGGCGACAGCGGCTCGCTTACCTGAGCCGGTCATGCAGGCGTTGCCGATCCACGTGTCGGCGTCGAAGCCGGCCTCGGACAGGGTCGCGGCGGTTTTCCAGCCGTAGCCGTTCTTTCCGTCGGCGACCAGGAGGTGGAACCCGACCATACCGGCCGCGGCGCGCCCGCACGGGAGCAACTCGGGCTGCTCGAGAGTGAACTGAGCGACGCGGGACCGACCGTGTTTACGGGGGCAGTGGCGGGCATGCGCTGCTGGCTGGACTGCATCGACGGCGAGTACGACAGCGCCCGCGCCCACGCTGCACAGGCCGTGAGGCGGCTGGGCCCGTTCGCCCACGTGGTGGCACCGCACCTGATTGTGGATCAGTTCCTGTGCGCAGCTTGGGCGATGGCGTACACGCGGTCGGCGCCGGACGGCGCTCGGCTCCTGGGCGCGTACGACAACAGCGACCGCGTGCCGGGCGGGCTGGGCTTCCTGCCGTTCGCCGACGAGCGCGAGGTCCGGCAGCGGGCCGAGCCGGACCTGCGCGCGGTCCTCGGGTCGCAGGCGTACGAGTCGGCGTACGCGGAAGGCGGCGGCCTGTCCGTCCGCGGGGCCGCCGCGCTGATCACGGCACCCCCGCCGCCACAGACCGTCCGGCAGCCGGTCAGGGAGCGGACGACTGGGCGTCCGCGAGCCGCTCGCGCGCCTCGGCCAGGTCCTCCTCGGTCGGTGCGTCGTCCTGACTGAGCCGCGCACGCCAGTAGCCGCTGAACTCCACCGACGTACGGGACAGGCCTCGCTCCTGGACGAGATGCCGGCGCAGTGCCCGCACCGCGCCGGCCTCCCCGGCCAACCATGCCCGTACCGACCCGGCGGGGAAGGCCGCGTCGCGCACGGCCGCGACGAGCAACTCGCCGTGTTCGGCCGGACCGGCACCGGCCGTGTCGCGGTGCAGCCAGTGCACCGTCACCTCCGCGGGTGTGTCGAAGACCTGCTCGTCCGCCTCCTCCGGCACCTCGACGTATGCCACCGCCGTGGCGCCGGCGGGCAGTGACTCCAGCAGCGTCCCGATCGCAGGAAGCGCCGACTCGTCCCCGGCGAGCAGCATCCAGTCGGCGTCGCGAGCCGGCGCAGGCGCGGCGAAGTACGCGGAAGGACCGAACATGCCGAGCGTGTCGCCCGGCGCGGCGGATGCCGCCCAGCGCGTCGCCGGACCGGCGTCCTCGTGCAGGTCGTGCAGTTCGAAGTCGATGTCGATCGCCGGCTCCAGCGGACGGTGCACCCGGATCGTGTAGCTGCGCATCCAGGGCCGTTCGGCTTCCGGGATCGCCGAGTACGCGGCGTACCAGCGCATCACGTCGCCGTCGGCGTCCGGCTCCGGCAGCCGGGGCGGCTGATGGCCGGTGCGGGGGAAGCAGAGCTTCACCTGCTGGTCGCCTCCCGTGAGAGACAGGCCGGCGAGCTCGGGGCCGCCGAAGGTCACACGGACCATGTGCGGGGTCAGCCGCCGGGCGGCGGTGACGCGGACGTAACGGATCGGCAGGGGCTGGGGCATCGGATCTCCGGACGGAACGGTGCGGACGGGATGCCCGTACCGTCGCAGCCCTCTCCGACACGCCACCGACAGCGCACGTACAGCAGCCCGTCGCACGGACCGTCCCAGCCGTCAGCCGGTGCGGGCACCGTCATCCGCGCTGTCGGTGCTCTCCTCGTCCGCGTCGGCGGTCCCCGGCAGGTCGCGGGAGCCCAGCCGGAGATGCTCGATGTGGTAGACGGCCTCGTCGAGGAGCTGCGCGACATGGTTGTCGTAGAGGCTGTACTCGATGCGGCGGCCGTGCCGGGTGCCGGTGACAAGGCTCAACGCCCGTAGCAGGCGCAGCTGGTGGGAGACGGCGGACTGCTCCATGTCGACCGCCTCCGCCAGTTCGGTGACTCCGCACGGCCCCTGACGCAGCCGGGTGAGGATCATCAGGCGTGACGGCGTCGCGAGCGCTTGCAGGGTCGCGGCGATGGTGGCTGCGGAGTCCGCGTCCAAGTGGGCGGCCGGGGTGGTCCCGCCGCTGACTCCGTGTCCCATGGTGCACATCGTAGCCGCGCACCCGAACGCATGAATGAAGAGCTCTTCATGTATTCCGCTATGGTGGTGGCGTTCCGTCCCGGCCCTGCGCGCGGAATCCGAAGAAGAGGTGTGCCCCGATGGCTTCCCCGATGCCCCCGACAGCCGCGCCGGTGCGCGACGCGGTACCCGTCGCCCCGCGGTCCGCCGTGTTGGGACGGCGGCGGACCCGACTGTTCGCGCTCCCAGAGGTCCGGTGGGCGGCGCTGTCCGCCGCCGCGTTCCTCTGCGCGCTGCCACTCGACCTCGGCGGTGCCCCGGCATGGGCGTGGGGCCCCCTCTACGCCCTGTGCTACGCGGCCGGCGGCTGGGAGCCGGGCCGGGCCGGTGTCCAGGCCCTGCGCGAGAAGACCCTCGACGTGGACCTGCTGATGGTCGTGGCCGCTCTCGGAGCCGCGGCGATCGGGCAGTTCCTCGACGGCGGTCTGCTCATCGTCATCTTCGCCGTGTCCGGCGCTCTGGAGGCGCTCGCGACCCGGCGCACCGCCGACTCCGTCAGCGGCCTCCTCGACCTCGCACCCGCGCAGGCCGTACGCCTCGTGGACGGCGCCGAACAGCTGGTGCCCGTCGCCGGCCTGCGGGTCGGCGACACCGTCCTCGTACGGCCCGGTGAACGGCTGCCCGCGGACGGGACCGTGCTGGAGGGGGCCGGCGAGGTCGACCAGGCGACGATCACGGGAGAGCCGCTCCCCGTCGACCGCACAGCCGGCGACGCCGTCTTCGCGGGCACCCTCAACGGCACCGGCTCACTGCGCATCCGCGTCGAGGCGGACGCTGCCGAGTCCGTGATCGCGCGGATCGTGGCCATGGTCGAGGAGGCGAGTGCGACCAAGGCACCCACGCAACTGTTCATCGAGAAGATCGAACAGCGGTACTCCGCCGGGGTCGTGGCGGCCACCCTCGCGCTGGTCGCCGTACCGCTCGCCTTCGGCGCCGACTTCACCGGCACGCTGCTGCGCGCCATGACGTTCATGATCGTCGCCTCGCCGTGCGCGGTCGTGCTCGCGACCATGCCGCCGCTGCTGTCCGCCATCGCCAACGCGGGCCGCCACGGAGTGCTCGTCAAGTCCGCCGTGGCGATGGAGCGTCTGGGCTCCGTCACCCGGGTCGCACTCGACAAGACCGGCACGCTGACCGAGGGCGCGCCCCGCGTCGCCGAGGTGCGCCTGCTGCCCGGGACCGGCCTCGACGAGAACACCGCGCTGATGCTCGCCGCGGCGGCAGAGCTTCACAGCGAGCACCCCCTCGGCCGGGCCGTCGTCGCGGCCGCGCGCGAACGCGGACTGGCGCTGCCGCACGCGCGGGAGTTCGACTCGGCGCCCGGGCGGGGCGTCTCGGCACTCGTCGGCGGACGCGAGGTGCGGGTGGGAAGTCCCGCCGCTCTGCTCACCGGCGAGTGGGATGCCGTCACTGCCGCCGAAGCCGGCGGCCGCACGGCGGTCGTCCTCGTGGTGGACGGCGAACCCGTCGCGGTCCTGGCGGTCGAGGACCGGCTCCGGGAGGGCGCCCTCGCGGCCGTCGCCGCTCTCCGCCGGCTGACTGGTGCCGGACCGGCGCTGTTGACCGGCGACAATCCGCGGGCGGCGGCGCGCGTCGCGGACGAGGTCGGCATCCGCGACGTACGGGCCGCCCTGCTGCCCGAGGACAAGGTCGCGGCGGTACGGGAGTGGGAACGGGCCGGCGACAAGGTCCTGGTCGTCGGCGACGGCGTCAACGACGCCCCGGCGCTGGCCGCCGCGAGCGTCGGCGTCGCGATGGGCAGGGCAGGCTCCGACCTGGCACTGGAGAGCGCGGACGCCGTCGTCGTACGCGACGAACCGGCCGCCGTCCCCGCGGTCGTGGCGCTCTCGCGTCGGGCCCGCCGGCTGGTCGTGCAGAACCTGCTGATCGCGTCGGTGTGCATCGGCGTGCTGGTGGTCTGGGACCTCGCCTGGCACCTGCCGCTGCCCCTCGGCGTCGCGGGCCACGAGGGCTCCACGGTCCTGGTCGGCCTCAACGGCCTGCGACTGCTGCGCGAGTCGGCGTGGCAGGACGCGATGCGCGCGTGACGCGGCGGGCGTGGCGGGCTCGGACGTCCGCGAGGTTCGCGACGGCCGGGAGTGCGCTGGGGCCCGCACGTGGGCGCGACGCCGGCCCGGCGGTTGCGGGCGCCTGCCCCTTTGACGCAGCGGCCGCGGACGTCCGCGGGGTTCGCGGGCGTCCGCGGCCGGGGGCGCGCCGGGCCGACAGGGGGCGCGACGTTCCACCCGAGGGGTCGGGTCCGACGGCCCCGGCGCCTGCCCCGCCCGGCGGGTCAGGGGCGTCGGCCCCGTCACTCCCCGCCCTCAGACGCCCGCCCCGCCCACAGAGGTCCGCCCCGCCCACGCGGCCAGTTCCTCCGGCGTACGCGGCCCGTTCTCCGCAGCGCCGAGCAGCCCATGCGCCCGCAGCACCTCCGTGACCGCCGTCCCCCACGGCCTGCGCAGGCGTGCCGCGTCCAACAGGGCCTGGTCCGAGAGGAGTTCCCCGACCGGCCCGGTGCGCAGGCCGTCCGGTGAGAGTACGGCCGCGTCGTCGGCCCAGCGCAGCGCCAGATCGACGTCGTGCGTGGCCATGACGACCGTCGTGCCGGACGCGCGCAGACCGCCGAGGACGTCGAGCAGCCGTTCCTGGCCGTGCGGATCGAGCCCGGCGGTCGGCTCGTCCAGGATCAGCACCCGCGGTCGCATCGCGACCGCTCCCGCGATCGCGGCCCGTTTCCGCTGCCCGTACGACAGCAGATGGGTGGGCCGGTCGCGGAGCGCCACGATGTCCATCGCGGTCAGCGCCTCGTCGACGCGCGCACGGACCTCGTCCTCGCCGAGCCCCAGATTCATCGGACCGAACGACACGTCCTGCTCGACCGACGCCGCGAACAGCTGGTCGTCCGGATCCTGGACGACCAGCTGCACCGTCGTACGGAGCCTGGTCAGCCCCGCCCGGTCGTAGGCCACCGGCTCGCCGTTCAGCCGCAGTTGACCGGTGGCGGGACGCAGCCCGCCGCTCAGGAGCCGCAGCAGGGTCGTCTTGCCGCTGCCGTTGCGTCCCAGCAGCGCGGTCGACCGGCCCTCCGCGAGGCCGAGACCCACGCCGCTGAGCACGGCAGGGCCGTCCTCGTAGGTGTAACCCGCGTCGACGAGCTCCACGACGGAGGGGGCCGTGGGGGACAGATTCATGGCACGTACCTTTCGAGCACGAGGGTGAGGGCGACGATCCCGGACAGCAGTGCGCCGACCCCGGCGAGGAACGGACGCGACACCGTCGCCCGCGGTACGAGCACCCGCAGCGTGCCGTCGTAGCCGCGGCCCGCGAGCCCGGCCTGCAGCCGGCTCGCGCGGTCGAAGGCCCGCACGAACGCCGTGGCGCCCAGCCCCGCGAGCGAACGCCACGCGGCGGCCCTGCTCGTGTGGCCGAGACGGGCGGCCTGCGCCTGGCGGACATTGGTGACGGCGTCCAGCAGCAGAAAGCTGATCCGGTACATCACGAGCGCCACATCGACCACCGCCGGCGGCACTCCCGCCCGCACCAGCCGCGGCAGCACATCGGACATCGGCGTCGTGAAGGCGAACAGCAGCACGCCCAGCGAGGCGGCGGAGGTGCGCAGCAGGAGCCGAACGGCGTCGGCCGGTCCGCCGGGCGCGAGCGAGACCAGGCCCTCCGGGCCGCCCACCGCGAACAGCAGCGGCACGGCGCCGGTGACGCAGAAGCCCAGGGGGATGCGGAAGGCCCGCCACAACTGCCGCGGCGCCACACCGGCCGGTCCGAGCAGTACGGTCAGGGTCGCGGCGGCGACGAGGACGGCCCCCGGCCAGGGCGGCAGACAGACCGCCGTCACCGTCAGGCCGAGCCCGAGGACCGCTTTTTCGCACGGGTGACGGCGGCGCCAGCGACTGCTGTGCGCCGCCGCGTCGATCGGCAGCATCGGCGGCTACGAGACCGTCGTGGTGCTGTCCACGTCCCGGCCGGTGGCCTCGGGCCCCTTCCCCAGGGCCCGCTCCGCACCCTGTCGGCGCCCCTTGCGCAGCCCGAAGTAGTACGCCAGCACACCCGCGCCCAGCGCCGCCTGCAGCGAGAACAGTGCCGACTCCACCTCCCCGGACGGCGGTTCGTACAGCGGCGAGAACCACGGTTCGTAGTCCGGCTCGAGTTCCGTGATCGCAGCCTCCGCCTCCCCGTCGGCCCCGGTGAACGGCTCCTCCTTGTGGTCGCCGAGCCCGAGGACCAGCGGCAGCACGGCCAGTGCCGCCACGACCAGCAGCAGCAAGGTGTTGATCTTCGCGTTACGGCTCATCAGACCGCCGCCTCCTTCTTCGCACCCTTGACCAGGACACCGAGCCGCGTGAGCTCGCCCTTGCTGGACTGGCTGAGCAGTCGCATCACGAGCACCGTGAGCAGCCCCTCGCTCACCGCCAGCGGCAGCTGCGTGACGGCGAAGATCCCGCCGAACTTGGCGAGCGCGCCCAGGACACCGGTGCCCGGGTCGGGGAACGCGAGTGCCAGCTGGACGCTGGTGACGCAGTAGGTGGACAGGTCTGCGACGAACGCGCCGAAGAAGACGCTCACCATCAGCGGTACGTCGAACCGGCGCAGCAGCCGGTACACCCCGTACCCGGCCCACGGCCCGACGATCGCCATCGAGAAGACGTTGGCGCCGAGTGTGGTGAGCCCCCCGTGCGCCAGCAACAGCGCCTGGAACAGGAGGGTGATCGTGCCGAGCACCGCCATGATCGGCGGTCTGAACAGGATCGCGCCCAGACCCGTACCGGTCGGATGCGAGCAACTGCCGGTGACGGACGGAATCTTCAGCGCGGACAGGACGAACGTGAAGGCCCCGGACGCGCCGAGCAGGAGGGTCGATTCGGGATTGGCCCTGACCTCTCGGGTCAGGGCCCGTACGCCGTGGACAACGAACGGGGCGGAAGCGACGCCCCAGGCGGCCGCGTGCAGCGGGGGGAGATAGCCCTCGGCTATGTGCATGATGTGGGAGACCCTCTCCAGCACCTCGTGGATGGACAACGCACCTCGGCCGGTCTCCTGGCTGACGGGTCATGCCGTCCGGGCTCCGCCTTCCCGGGCACCACGCACAGGCGTGGTGTCCCAGTGGCTCCCCGTGAGGGGGTGGAACCGGACTTCCCGATCACAGTGGCGAGGGCCGCACCGGTACTGCACCGGTTTCCCGAACACCAAGGCCCCGTGACAGTAGTGCGCCGACCAGGTACATCACAAGCCGCGCACGGGCGCACCGGCCGGCGGCCGGGTGAGCTGTTCACCACGTCCCGGTGGGTGAGGTGTTCACCACGTCCCGGTGGCGCGCCGCTGACGCGTCACTGTTTGCGGTAGCCGTACGCCTCCGACGCCGCGGCCTCCACCGCGTCCAGATCGCCCCCCGCGCCGGCCGTCACCACAGCGGCGACCGCGCCCTCCAGGAACGGCGCGTCGACCAGCCGTGTCCCCTCCGGAAGTTCGTCGCCCTCGGCCAGCAGCGCCTTGACCGTCAGCACGGCGCTGCCCAGATCGACGAGGACCGCGACGCCCGCGCCCTGGTCGACCTGCTGCGCGGCCGCGCTGATCAGCTCCGAGCTGGTGCCGAGGCCGCCGTCCGGTGTCCCGCCCGCCGGGGCCACGGGGGCCGTACCGCCGCTTCCCGCCAGTCCCCTGGCGAGCTCGGCGACGGCCGTGGCCACCTCCCTGCTGTGCGAGACCAGCACGATGCCCACCTGCTTGCCGTCGCTCATGCGCTCGCCGCCTCCACCGTCTCGGCGAGCGTGGCCACCATCAGGGCCGAGGACGTCGCTCCCGGATCCTGGTGTCCGATGCTGCGCTCGCCGAGATAGCTGGCCCTGCCCTTGCGCGCCTGCATCGGCACCGTCGCCAGCGCTCCCTGTTCCGCCGCCTCCCGGGCCGCGGCGAACGACTCGGTGCGCTCGCCGAGTGCCGCCGCTGCCGGCTCCAGGGCGTCCAGCATCGTCTTGTCGCCCGCTTTCGCCCCGCCCAGCTGCGCCACCGCGGCGACGCCCACCCGCAGGGCTTCGGCGAACTGCCCCGGGGTCACCTGCGCGTCGTCGCCCAGCGCCTTGCCGGTGCGCCGCAGCAGCGTCCCGTACAGCGGCCCCGACGCGCCCCCGACCGTCGACACCAACTGCCGCCCGGCCAGCATCAGCACGGCCCCCGGCGTCGCCGGGGGCTCCTTCTCCAGGGCGGCGGTGACGGCAGTGAATCCGCGCCGGAGGTTGCTGCCGTGGTCGGCGTCGCCGATCGCCGAGTCCAGCTCGGTCAGTCGGTCCGCCTCCCGGTCCACGGCGACCGTGGTGGCAGCCAGCCAGCGGCGGAAGAATTCGGCGTCGAGCACAAGCACTCCCTGGGGTGAGTCGGGTCTTTCGGGCGTTGACGTACGACGTACGGCGTGTGCGTCGGGGCCTCTCACCGCCCCCAGCGCAGCCCGGGCGTCTGCACCGGTGCGTCCCACAGCCTGAGCAGCTCCTCGTCCACCTGGCAGAGCGTCACGGAGGCGCCGGCCATGTCGAGGGAGGTCACGTAGTTGCCGACGAGGGTACGGGCGACGGTCACCTCCCGCTCCGCCAGCACCCGCTGGACCTCGGCGTTGAAGCCGTACAGCTCCAGCAGCGGTGTCGCACCCATCCCGTTGACGAGTGCGATGACCGGGCCCGACGGACGCAGGTCCTCCAGCACGGCGTCGACGGCGAAGTCCGCGATCTCCCGCGAGGTCATCATCGAGCGGCGTTCGCGCCCCGGCTCACCATGGATGCCGATGCCCAACTCCAGCTCACCGGGCGGCAGATCAAAGGTCGGACTGCCCTTGGCGGGTGTGCTGCACGCACTCAGCGCCACGCCGAAGCTCCGGGAGGACTCGTTCACCTGCCGGGCGATCGCCTCCACCCGCTCGAGCGGCATCCGCTCCTCGGCGGCGGCCCCGGCGATCTTCTCCACGAACAGGGTCGCGCCCGTACCACGCCGCCCGGCCGTGTACAGGCTGTCGGTCACGGCGACGTCGTCGTTGACCAGAACCTTCGCGAGCCGGACCCCCTCGTCCTCGGCGAGCTCGGCCGCCATGTCGAAGTTCAGCACGTCACCCGTGTAGTTCTTCACGATGAACAGCACGCCCTCGCCGCTGTCCACAGCGGCGGCGGCCCGCGCCATCTGGTCGGGCACGGGGCTGGTGAACACCTCCCCGGGGCAGGCCCCGTCGAGCATCCCCACCCCGACGAACCCGCCGTGCAACGGCTCGTGACCCGACCCGCCCCCGGAAACCAGCGCCACCTTCCCCGCGACGGGCGCGTCACGCCGCACGATCACCCGGTTGTCCACGTCGACGGCCAGCTCGGGATGGGCGGCCGCCATCCCCCGCAGCGCGTCCGCGACAACGGTCTCCGGCACATTGATGAGCATCCTCAACGGTTCCTCCTGGGAAATTTACCAGCATGGCCCCTGAACAGGGTTTTGACTGGTCGGTGGGGCTGTACGGGATCGTGGCCCTTGGCGGTCGGTGGCGGCCTCGGGCGGTGTCTGGCGGGACTGGTGCCGACTTCACTGACTGGCCGTCAGGAGCTTGTGACCCTTCCTCTGCGGCGACGAAGACGTCCAGTATCGACGAGGCGTCGGGCTGTCGAGAAGCGACGCGTCGAGCGCGGCGTGCAGATCCGGCGACACTTCGGTGCGCCGCACGGGGACTTCCCGTGCGGGCAGATTTGACCTGGTCTCGATGACCCGCCACCTGGAGTGCGTCGCGATCCTTCAGCCTGCTGCAAAGGGCGTCTGACCTGCAGTTTGTTCGGTGCCAGTATGTGCTGCGGGCGTTGCGGGCGATACCTTGACGCTGAGGGGAAAGGCTGCCACGGCGGACCCTGGACAAGGGGAAGGGGGGCAGGAGGCCACGATGCCGACCAGGCGGCCCCGCGAGCCGCAGCGCCCGCCGCCTTTGCCGCCGACCGGTCCCGCGCCCCGGGGCCGTACGCCTCGGGGACGCGTCGCCGCCGCTTGACGCCCTGGAGCGGACCCTGACCCCTCTCGCCGCCCTGGCGCGCAGCTCACCGGACGAACTCGTCGTCGGTTGACGGCCGATGCTCAGCCACTGTGCCCGACTGGTCGCACGGGGGAAGGCGTGTACGCACGCATGCGGTGCGCGCGGGGGCCCGTGGGCCCGTGCCCCCGGGACGGATATCGAAGCGGCCGGTCCGCGTCCTGGCCGGCGTCGTGGGCCGCGGGGCTGGTCGCCGGGCTGTGTCGTCGCGGTCGCGATCGGCCGCGGGCAGCAACTGGGCGAGAACCGGGCCCAGCTGAGACGGGCGGCGGGCGCCGGGCTGCTGCCCGGGCAGCAGCTGGCCGGGGTCGTGGCGGACGACGGCCCGGGCGTCCTGGACGAGTACGGCACCATGCTCGACCCCGGCCAGGAGAGCCGGGCGCTGCTGGACTGCGTGCTGTCCTGGGGCAGCGGCATGTGGGAGCCCGAGGCACAGGTCAGAGTGCGGGCCGAGACGCTGCTCCACGGACGGGGCCACGGGGACTCGAAGGCCCCCGGACGACTCCGGGGACTACGCGCTTCCCCTGCCGCCCGGCGTGCGCGGCAGCACCGGGACGAAGGAGCGGGTCGTCGGCAGCGAGGTGTCCGCCTCGCTGTGGGTGGCGTGCCCGAACGGACTGCGCGGCAGGCGCCTGCCGACCAAGGAATTGCACGTATCGGTGGCGCTGCCGTCGAAGGCCGGCTTCGACCACGACATCACGCCCGACGAACACGTCGCCGCCGCCCGCGTCGCGAACCGGGTCACCGAGCGGCAGAAGTGGGGCACCGATCCGATCGGTACGAAGGGCACGGCCGGCTGTGCGGGTCGGCGACGTGAGGTCGCTTCCTCTCACCCTGCCGCGGGCTCTTCGTCCCCTGCGGAACGGGGGGTGGCCTCATGGCCCGGGTGGTTCCTGGTCCTGCGGGCCTCTTTCAGCTCGGCTTCGTAGAGATGGTCCTTCCCGTCCGCCAGCTCGTTGCGCATCGACTCTTCGATCGTCTGGAAGGGACGGTAATAGCTGGCGTTGTACTCCTCGACGATTTGGAACGTCCAGTGTCCCGGGATCACGTTGCGGCCGATGATTTCCCGTTCGACGCGGTCAGCATGTTCCTGCTGCCCGGCCTTGTGCAGCAGCCGCACGGCGTCGTCCAGCTGGAGATCGGCCGTCCCGGTGAGTTGGTGGAACTCGTACAGCGCGCCGCGAGCCCGCTCCGTCGTCTCCAGCGCCTTCGAGAGAGCCCCGAGCGCTTCCACGACGATGTCCGTGACACCTGCGGGCCGTTGGTGCTGCTCGTCCGGGCCGTCGTGCTCAGTGGTCATGTGCTGAGCGTACTGACGATCACGTCGAGGGTGGTGGAGGCACCGCCCGGTCGGGTCACACGAAGCGTTGTCTCCGTGGCGGCTCCTGGCATCGGCGTCCGCGGCGTGGTCGGCTTGGCCGCCCGTCAGCTCATGAGCACCCGCAAGGTGAAGGAGACGGATGATGACCGATCAGCACCGTCCGCTGCCCGATGCCGTCGTCGGTGCCGGTCCGGCAGGCATCGCCTGCGCACTCGACCTGAGTCGCGAGGGGCTGCACGTGGCGTTGCTGGAGGCCTCCGACGGCGTCGGGGGCCGGATGCGCACCGACCGCAGGAACGGCTTTCTGCCGGACCGGGGGTTCCAGGTCCTCAACACCTCCTGTCCGCAGGTCAAGAAGCGCCTCGATCTGAGGGACCTGCGCCTGCGTCCGTTCACAGCCGGCTTCGTCGCCGGCCGCTATGTGTGCCGTGACAACCGGGCCACCGGATCCGTGCAGGGGGTACTGGCGTCGGGCAGCCGGGCCGCACGGGAGGCGCCGGCCGTCCGCACGGCCGTACGGCCCGTCCGGGTGTGACCCCAGGGCATGGCGCTCAGCTGCATCCGCAGAGGGGCCCCGGACCGAAACCGCGGCGGCACCGTGCCCGGTGGTGGAGCAGGACGTGGACAGCAACGCCGGGGAAGGGCGGACCAGGTGAGCCGACGGAGCCTCGACGAGAACGGGGTGGCCGACGCCGTGATTGTGGGCGGTGGAGCAGCCGGGCTCTGCCTCGCCCAGTGGCTCACCAGCACCGGCACGACCGCCGTGACGGTGGTGGAGGCGCCCGACGGACCGCTGCGGCCCGCGGAACGCACCTGGTGCCACTGGGACGACGGGCCGGGAGCGTTCGAGGACGCCGTTGTCGCCTCCTGGCCACGGCTGCGTGTCCGAGGCTCGGACGGCCGCGTCGTCGAGGCGGCCCCCGTACCGCTGCGCTACCGCATGATCCGCTCGGGTCCCTTCGAACGGCTGGTCCACTCGCGCCTCGCGGCCTGCCCCGCAGCACACGTCCTGCGTGCGAGGGCCGAAGCCGTGCGCCCCGGGCCGGGCGGAGCCGAGGTCCACTGCACGACCCCCGACGGACGGGCGCTGACCCTGCGCGGCAGGTACGTCTTCGACTCCCGGCCCCTGCGCCGTCCGCCACCCGCCCGTACGGCCCTGTTCCAGCACTTCCGCGGCTGGTTCGTGCGCACCGCCTCCGCCCGTTTCGACCCCGGGGTGGCGGACCTCATGGACTTCCGGGTGCCGCAGCCGCGCCATGGGCTCGCCTTCGGATACGTCCTGCCGCTCGGTCCGGACCGGGCCCTGGTCGAGTACACCGAGTTCTCCCGGACCGTGCTGACGACCGCAGCGTACGAATCGGCCCTCCGCCAGTACACGACGGACGTGCTGCGGCTCGGCCCGCTCACCGTCGAGTCCGCCGAGCAGGGAGTCATCCCCATGACCGACGCGCGTTTCCCGCGCCGGATCGGACCGGCCGTCTTCCGTATCGGGGCCGCCGGCGGCGCCACCCGGCCGGCGACGGGGTACACGTTCGCCGCCGTGCAGCGGCAGAGCCAGGCAATCGCCGCGGCCCTGCACCGGGGCGGTGAGATCGTCCCAAGGCCCCACAGCCGCAGGGCGCTCGCGATGGACGCCGTCCTGCTGCGGGCACTCGACACCGGGCGGATCGACGGGCCGGGGTTCTTCACCGAGCTCTTCCGCCGCGTGCCCATGGAGCGGCTGCTGCGCTTCCTCGACGGCGGGAGCACCCCGTGGGAGGAGTTCGGCATCGGTCTGCGCACCCCTGTCGTACCCATGCTCCGCACAGCGGCGGAACTGCCCTTCCTGCCCCGCCGCACCCCCGCACGACCCGAAGAGAGCCGCTGATGACGCCGCTGCGAGACCGCGACCTTGCCCGTGCCTTCGATCACGCCTCACACACCTACGACCGCCTGACGGCGGTGAACCCGGGCTACCGCACCGAGCTGCTCCGCTCGGCGCGCCGTCTCCGGCTGCCCCGCGGCGGAGAGGGCCTGCGGGTGCTCGACCTCGGCTGCGGTACGGGTGCGTCGACACTGGCCCTGCTGAGGGCCGCCCCTCACGCGCTTGTCACCGCCGTCGACGCGTCCTCGGGCATGCTGGAACGGGCTCTGACGAAGCCCTGGCCCCCGACCGTGCGTTTCTCGCATCTGACCGCGGAGGAACTGCTCGAAGCCGACGAGGACGGCCCCTACGACGCCGTCTTCGCCGCCTACCTGTTCCGCAACGTCACCGAACCCGACGCCGTCCTCGGGGCCGTCCGCGCACTGTTGCGTCCTGGCGGCCGTCTGGCGGTGCACGACTACAGCCTGAGCGGTTCCTTCGCCCACCGGGCACTGTGGAACGCGGTCTGCCGAGGCGTCATCGTCCCGGCGGGCACGCTGACCGGCGACCGTGAGCTGTACCGCCATCTGCGGCGCAGCGTCCTCGCCTTCGACACCGCCCCCGCCTTCGCGGCCCGCCTCACCCGCGCGGGCTTCCCGTTCGTCCGCGTCCTGCCGGCCGGCGGCTGGCAGACCGGCATCGTCCACACCTTCCTCGCCGGGAAGTCCTCCCGCCCTGCGAAGGGCAGCGCCTCATGAGCACATCGCGGCAGCGCACGGCCGCACGCCACGGGCACGACCGGAAGACGGCCGCACCGCACGGACGCGACCGCAAGGCGGACGTCATCGTGCCCGCGTCCGGCCGCGACCGCTTCACGGGCGACGCGCCCAGCACCGCGGTGATCGGCGGCGGCATCGCCGGTCTCGCCGCGGCGACCGCCCTGGCCGAACGCGGGGTCCGCGTCACCCTGTACGAGCGGGAGGCCATGCTCGGCGGACGGGTCGCGGGCCGGCGCACCCGCCTCGCGGACGGCTCCGGGGCGACCATGAGCCGCGGCTTCCACGCCTTCTTCCGCCAGTACTACAACCTGCGCGGCCTGTTGCGCCGTGCGGACCCCGACCTCTCCGCGCTCACACCGCTGCCGGACTACCCACTGCGGCACCGCGGCGGCCTGACCGACAGCTTCGCCCGCGTGCCCCGGACACCGCCATGGAGCGCGCTCGGATTCGCCGCCCTCAGCCCCACCTTCGGATGGCGTGACCTGGCCGCGATGAATCCGCGCGCGGCGCTGGCGCTGCTCGACGTCCGCGTGCCCGAGGTGTACGAGCGGTACGACGGCGTCAGCGCCGTGGATCTTCTGCGCGGCATCCGCTTTCCCGAGGCGGCCCACCACCTGGCCTTCGAGGTCTTCTCCCGCAGCTTCTTCGCCGACCCGGCCGAACTGTCCGCCGCCGAACTGCTGGTGATGTTCCACATCTACTTTCTCGGATCGTCCGAGGGCCTCCTCTTCGACGTGCCGCGCGAACCGTTCCCGCAGGCGCTGTGGGAACCGCTCGGGCGCTACCTGGAACGACTCGGCGTGGATGTGCGCACCGGCTCGCAGGTCCTCGGCGTCCGGCCGGTCGCGGGCGGCGGGCTGGCCGTGGACAGCGGACGGGCGAGCGACCGGCACCAGGCCGTGGTCCTGGCCCTGGACCCGACCGGCCTGCGCCAAGTCGTCGCTGCGTCCGAGGAGTTGGGGAACGCGAAATGGCGCCAGGACATCGCCGGCCTGCGCACCGCACCGCCGTTCCTCGTCTCCCGCCTCTGGCTCGACCGGCCCGTACGTGCGGAGCGCGCCGGATTCCTGGGCACCAGTGGCTACGACGGCCTGGACAACGTCAGCGTCCCCGACCGCTGGGAAGGCGAAGCGGCCCGCTGGGCGCGGCGAACCGGCGGATCCGTGGTGGAACTGCATGCCTATGCCGTGGACGAGAACGCAGAGCCGAAGGACGTCCAGGAGCGGCTCATCGCCCAGCTCCACGAGATCTATCCGGAGACCCGGGACGCCCGGCTCGTCGATGCCCGCCATGAATGGCGGGCCGACTGCCCCCTGTTCCCCGTCGGCGGCTACAGCCGCCGTCCGTCCGTCCCGACCCCGCACCCGCGGGTGATGGTCGCGGGCGACCTGGTCCGCACCGGACTCCCCGTAGCCCTGATGGAACGCGCGGCGACGTCGGGATTCCTGGCGGCCAACGGCCTGCTTGCCGCCTGGGGGGTTCGTGGCCAGGTGCTGTGGACCGTGCCGCGTGCCGGCCGCTCCTGGGCACTGCGGGCACTCGCGGCCGTCGCTCCCCGCGCGTGACACCCGCGGTCGGCAGGGGCTCACCGCGCGTGATGCCCGGCCGGTAGCGGCTCACCGCGCGTGACACCCCGGTCGCGGCTGCCCTCAGCCGGGGAAGCGCCCGGTGGTGCGCAGCGACCAGCGCCGCTCGGCGTAGGCCATGTCGTCGCGCCACAAACGGCCGGCCGTCCGGCGCATCAGCGGGCGCAGTGCCGGGGCCGCGGCGCGCGCCAGGGCGAAGCCCCGCCGGTCCGAGGCCGCGACGACCGCTTCGACCACAGCCGTCCGCGGGCTCGCGTCCCCCTCCGGCGTGAGCGGCGTGGCATGCGTCTCCACCACCGAACCGGCCCCCTCACCGTCCGTGATGTGCATGACGACGGTACGCGGTGCGGGCGCGATGAACACCGCCCGCACCGGCACCACCAGCCGGCCCGCGACCTTGAACGAGACCTCGACGGCGAACCCGTCGTCCTCGTCGCCTCGCGGGGTGCCCACCACGCGCAGGTCGACGAACGCATACGGGTGGAACCAGGAACCGTGCCAGGGGTCGAGCCGGTTCGCGACCACATCCTCCGGCTCGCACCGCCCCACCGTCGTGAACACCGCGTCCACACCGCTCCCGGACGGGGGCCGCACCGGCGCCGGTGGCCGCTCCAGGGGAGGCTCGCCCCCGACCGCGTCCAGTCGCACCCACACCAGGACGCCGTCGTCGTGGACGGGGAACGGCTCCCAGCCTGCGAACGCGCCGCCCTCCAGGGCCAGTCCGTGCCAGTGGCACACGAGTGTCCCGCACACCACCGTGCTGTCGCGCAGCGGAGCCCCGAGGTGCGGGCACACACCCGGCCCGGCCCGCAGCTCTCCCGTCTTCGCCCGCCACAGGACGACCTCCACGCCGCCGACGGTCCTGCCGTACGGGCGGCTGCCTGCCTGGATCTCCCGGGACGCTCCGACGACGAACCAGTTGCCCGACGGCCTTGCCGCTGCCCGCTTGAGCGCGTCGGCGATCACGGCGGGCTTCGCCTCCCGCCACGTCGACGCCTGACCGGCCCACCCCGGGCCGCGACGCACCCGCAGCGGCGAAACCCGGCGCCGCCTGCCGTTCCGGCCGTTCATCGGCCGGATCCTTCCGCCCGAGCCACCGCGCCCCGCGCCGGCACCACCTGCACCGGAGACCGGCTGCGCAGCCGCGCCCCGATGATCCGCGCGACTCCGGCGGCCGCCGTGCCCATGCGCCGTCGGCGCGGCACGGCGGCACGCCGGTGCAGCACTGCGTAGTCGTCGTCGGCGATCGCGTCCAGGATGCCGCCGTACAGGGTGAACGCCGTGCGGATGCACGGCCGTACGCGCGGGTCGAGCATGGCGATGCCCGGCTCGGCCTCCCGGTACACGGCCCGGGTCATCGCGTCGGCTGCGACGAAAGCGGCCCGGATACGCGGGTCACGGCCCCCGCTGCGACGGCTCCACTCGAGCAGCGGCCGCTCCACCCCGTGGGCGGCGAGCAGGTCCGCGGGCAGATAGACACGCCCCCGGTCCAGGTCCTCGCCCACGTCCCGCAGGAAGTTGGTCAGCTGGAACGCCACCCCGAGAGCCGCCGCGTGCGGCGCCGCCTCCTCACGGGGGACGACTGTCCCGAGCACCGGCAGCATCTGCAGCCCGATCACCGCGGCCGAACCGTGCATATAGGCACGCAGATCCGCGTACGTCGGGTAGTCCGTGACGCTCAGGTCGCTGCGCATCGAGGCCATGAAGTCGGCGAACAGCCGAGGGTCGATGGCGTAGCGCTCGGCGGTGTCGGCCACCGCTCTCACCACCGGCTCGCCGCCACGGCCCGTGCGCAGCCCCCGGGCGAGGTCGCTCTCCAGCTGGCGCAGCAAGCGGTCGCGTTCCTCGGGGGTCTGCCGGCGGTCGAGGTCGTCGACGATGTCGTCCGCCCACCTGGCGAAGCCGTACAGGGCGTGCACGGCACTGCGGCGTTCGACCGGCAGCAGACGGGTGGCCAGAAAGTACGTCCTGCCGTGGCGGGCGTTGAGCCGGCGGCACTGCGCGTAGTCGGTGCGGAGCCCGGGGTCGGTGATGCCGGCGGCGTCCAGTTCACGACGGGTCATCAGCACTGCCTTTCGAGGACGGGACGACGGCGCGCGCCGGCCCGCCGGACGGCCTCGCGGGTACCGGACGAGGGGTGCCCGTGATACGGGCGGCGGCGAGCTTCCCGCTGATGAGGACTGTGGGGACACCCACCCCGGGTGTCGTCCCGCACCCGGCGAGGACGACGTTGTCGTGCCCGGGCACAAGATTGCGGGGCCGGAACGGGCCGGTCTGCGCGAAGGTGTGCGCCACGGAGAACGGCGTTCCCGCCCCGTGGCCCTGGGCGGTCCAGTCCACCGGGGTGATCAGCGCCTCCCGGTCGATGGACTCCCCGAATCCGTGCAGCCCCCGGCGTTCGAGCTGGGCCAGCAGGTTGTCGCGGTAACGCGGGCCGAGGCCGCGCCACGCGGCGGCCGACGGGCCCGTCGTGGTGTTGGGGCACGGTGCGAGGACGTAGTGCAGGTGCTTTCCCTTGGGCGCAAGCTCCGGATCGTGCGTCGTCGGCCTGGTGATCAGCAGCGACGGGTCGCTCATCAGCCGCCCGGTGCGGGTCAGTTCGTCGAAGGTCCGCTCCCACGCGGCGCCGAAGGAAATCGTGTGATGGGCGAGTTCCGGCCAGGTGCGGTCCGTACCGGCGTGGAGGATCACGGCGGACGGCGCATGACGCAGCCGCACCGGGCGCCGTGGAGCCCGGCCCAGGAGGCGGTGGACGACAGGCAGATCGGGTGTCAGGACCACCGCGTCGCAGGCGATCCGCTCGCCCGATGCCAGACGCACGGCCCGCACCCGGCCGGCCGAACGCTCCAGCTCCGTCACCTCGGCCGACCAGCGGAACTGTCCGCCTGCGTCGCTCGCCGCGTCCGCCATCGCCCGGGGGAGTGCGTACATGCCGCCCCGGGGGAACCAGACGCCCGCGACCGTGTCCATGTAGGCGATCACGGCATAGGCGGCGAGCGCGCGGGCCGGCGCCACTCCGGCGTACAGCGACTGGAAGGAGAACACCCTCCGCAGCCGAGCGTCCGAGAGAAACCTGCCGATCTGCCCGTCCAGCCTTCCGAAGCCGCCGAGGGCGGCCAGCCGGGCCAGATCGGGGTGCACGAGCTGGAAGGGAGAGTCGAAGTTCGTGTCGATGAACCGGCGCATCTGGGCCCGGTACAGCTGTTGCAGCCAAACACGCAGCCGGCGGTAGCCGGCGGCCTCGGCGGGACCGGCGAAGCGCCGCACCTCGGCCTCCATGGCGTCGCCGTCCGTGTGGACGTCCACATGGGTGCCGTCGGCGAAGCGCGCCCGGTAGGCAGGGTGCAGCGGGATCAGATCCACCCGCCGGTACAGGCTGTCGCCGACTGCGGCGAAGGCCTCGTCGGCCAGGTGCGGCATGGTCAGCACGGTGGGGCCGGTGTCGAGCCGGTAGCCGCCGAGTTCGCGCCGGCCCGCGCGGCCGCCGGGGCCGGCGTCCCGTTCGACGACGGTCACCCGGCGGCCGGCGCCCAGGAGATGCAGGGCGGCGGCAAGACCGGACAGACCCGCACCGACCACCACCACATGGTCAGTGGCCCCCGGAACGCTCTTCACGCGTTCTCCTCGCTCCGGACCGGCACGTCGCCCACCGCGCTTTCCACCAACGAGGCGAACTCCCGCCGGGCGGGCCGATCCGCTCCGCTGGTCCCGAAGTGGCGCAGGCTCAGCGCGGACAGATCGGCGATCTCCGCCTCCACCGCTGCGCGTGCGCCCGTGCGTTCCAGGGCCGCACGCATCCGGGCGACCTGGTCGTCGGAACGGGAGAGCGCGTCCGCGCTGAGCGCGACGGTCGCCGCTTGGTCGTCCGACGCGCCTGCGAGCCGTACGGCGACGGCGAGGAGATACGTGAGCTTCCTTCCGCGCAGGTCCTCGTCCGCGGGCTTGCCCGTCACCACCGGGTCCCCGAACGCCCCCAGCAGATCGTCACGGAGCTGGAAGGCGAGGCCCACGCACCGGCCGGCCGCCCGAAGCGCGTCCATGGTGCGGTTGTCGGCCCCGGCAAGGGACGCGCCCAGCGCGAGCGGCCGTTCCACGGTGTAGCGGGCGCTCTTCAGCGTGGCGATGTTCTTCGCCTCGTCCACCGCGGCCGAGCCGGTCGCCTGGGCACGCATGTCCAGGTACTGACCTGCGACCATCTCGGTGCGCATCGCCTGCCATTCGCGGTGCAGCTGCGGTCCGTGCGGCGAGCCGAGCGCGATGTCGGCGAGCAGGTCGTCGGCCCATGCCAGAGCCAGGTCGCCCGCGAGCACGGCGGCAGCGGTCGAGTAGGACTCCGGCGATCCGTTCATGCGACTGCTGCGATGTATCCGCGCGAAGTCGGCGTGCACGGCCGGTGCGCCCCGTCGCAACGGGGAGCCGTCCATGACGTCGTCCTGAATGAGCGCGCATGCCTGGAGGAGCTCGAGGGCCGCCCCGATCCGCAGCGGCGTCCGCGGATCGCCGTCCCCGCCGGCGGCCCGCCACCCGCACCACACGAACGCGGTCCGAAGCCGCTTTCCGCCGCGCCGCACGAAATCGGCGACCCGGCCCGCCACCTCGCGCGCGAACACGGCGTCCACCTCGCGGGCCTCCCGGAGCCTGGCGTCGAGGTACTCCGCGAGGACGCCGTCGACGGCCGCGGCCGCTTCGCCGGCCGTGCACGGGCCCGCGCCGGAGCCGGCACGGCCGACGGCACCGGACCACCTCAGCCGTGTCGTCCGCGTACCCGGCATGGGCAACCCCCTTCTGTCCTGGTTCCCGGCTCATCAGGTACTTCGTCTTCGGCGGGATTCGGCTGTGCGTATCCCTGCCCGATACGCGACCTCATCGGAGCGCGGCTCACTCCAACGGCCCAGGAGGAGGATCAGAACGCTCCACGTGCCGCGTCCTTGCCGCGGCTCTCAGTCCCTGCCACGTCCTTGCCGCGGCTCTCAGCACCTCCACATCCCTGCCGTGGCTGTCAGTCCCTGCCGCGGGCGTGCTTGAAGCGAGCCAGCCCTTCCGCAAGGCCGATCAGCGGCTCCGGATAATCCAGATCGGCCAGATCGCCCGCGGGCAGCCGCCAGGGCTCGTGCACGAACCTGTCCGCCACCTCGCGGAGCTCCGGTACCCAGCGGCGTACATAGGCGCCCGGCCGGTCGAAGCGCTTGCCCTGGATCACCGGGTTGAGGACGCGGTGGGGGCGGGTGTCGGTGCCGGTTCCGGCGACCCACTGCCAGTTGAGCTGGTTGCTGACGACATCGCCGTCCACCAGCAGGTCCAGGAAGTGCCGGGCCCCGATGCGCCAGTCGACGTACAGCGTCTTGGCGAGAAGACTCGCCGCCAGCAGGCGGGCCCGGTTGTGCATCCAGCCCTCGTGGCGCAGCTGGCGCATCGCCGCGTCGACCAGGGGGTAGCCGGTGCGGCCGTCCTTCCACGCGGTGACTTCCTCCGCGGCCTCCTCCCCGGAGCGCCATGAGTCGTTCCGGGACCGGTAGTCCCTGACGGAGGACTCGGGCCGCGCGGCCATCACCTGGTGATGGAAGTCGCGCCAGCACAGCTGCCGTACGAACGCCTCGGCCCCCGCTCCTCCGTGCGCACGCGCCTGCCGGACCACCTCGGTGGCGGACAGGGCGCCGAAGTGCAGGTAGGGCGACAGCCGGGACGTGGCGTCACCGGCCAAGTCGTCGTGCCGGTCCTCGTAGGCAGCCAGACCCTTCCGTTGCCAGCTCCGGAACCGCTGCCGCGCAGCCGTCTCCCCGCCTGCCGGAATCCCGGGCGAGACTCCCGCCACGCTCTTGCGGGACGGCAGCGGCTCCGAACGTACGCTGTCCGGGACGCGCACTGCGCGCGGGGCGGGGAGGGCGTCGCGCAGGCGCTCCTGGGACCAGCGCCGGAAGTACGGTGTGAAGACGGCGAAGTGGTCGGAACCGGTCGGCAGCACCGAGCCCGGAGCGACGGCCGTGACCACCGCGTCATGGATGTGCAACTGGGCGCCGCCGGCCGCCAGTTCCTCACGCAGACGCTCCTCCCGGCGGTGCGCGAAACGGGTCACACCGGCGCTCATGTGCACCGCATGGGCGCCGCTCGCGGCCACCACCGCGCCCACCTCCCGGGCCACCGGCCCCGATCGCACGACGAGCCGTCCGCCGCGCTCGCGCAGCCCCTCGTCCAGGTCGGTCAAGCAGTCGGCCAGGAAGGCACGGCGGTTCGGCGCGTCGAAGCCCGCCGCACGGACGGCGGGGTCGCGGACGAAAAAGGGCACCACCTCATCCGCGGAGGCCAGGGCTGCCCGCAGAGGCGGATGGTCGTGGAGGCGCAGGTCCGACGTGAACAGGACGACCGCGACGGTCATGGTGTCACTCCTGGTGCTGTACGGGGTGCCGACCGTAGCCGCCCACCGGGCCGACTCTGCGGACCCGCCCATACGTCCGCGAAGGTGAAAGAGCCGTCGGCTCTGCGCGGTGACCGAAGGAGAGGGCCCGTCGGCTGATTGCCTGGAAACATCAGTACAGAACCATGCAAGGAGCACAGCCGTGGCATCCCAGGACGTCTCCTACACAGTGCCGGGCATGAGCGCCGAGGACAGCAGCCGGATCATCGCGCTGCTCCAGATGCGCCTGCACTCCCTCAATGACCTCACTCTGACGTTGAAGCACATCCACTGGAACGTGGTCGGCCCTCACTTCATCGCCGTGCACGAGATGATCGACCCGCAGGTCGACCAGGTCCGGGCCATGACCGACGACATGGCCGAACGCATCTCCACCCTCGGAGGCGAACCGAAGGGCACTCCGGGGGCGCTGGTCGACGAGCGCACGTGGAACGACTACTCGATCGGCCGCGCGGAAGCCATTGAGCATCTCGGCGCCCTCGACCTCGTCTACACCTCGGTCATCAAGGACCACCGAGAGGCCATGGAGGCGACGGAGACCACCGACCCGGTCACTCAGGACATGCTCATCGAGCAGCTGCGCGGCCTCGAGCTCTTCCAGTGGTTCGTCCGCGCTCACCTCGAGTCCAGTGGGGGCAAGCTCAGCACCCGCGGCGCCACCACGGAGAAGGCCGCCGCCGGCCAGGCCGCCGACCAGGCCCGGAAGCAGCCCTGACCGGGGCTGGGGGTGGGACGCCGATGCGCGCGCAACCCGCCGGCGCTGCGGAGCCTCTGGTGTCGCCGGTCAATTCGCACAACGAGTGGGACCCGCTCGAGGAGATCGTCGTCGGGCGTCTCGACGGCGCGACGATCCCGTCCAACCATCCCGTGGTGGCCTGCAACATCCCCCCATGGGCGGCCCGCATGCAAGGGCTCGCCGCCGGCTTCAGGTATCCGCGCGTGCTGATCGAGCGGGCGCAGCAAGAGCTGGACCAGTTCATCTCCCTCCTGCAGTCCCTCGGTGTCACGGTCAGACGTCCGGACGCGGTCGATCACAAGCAACGCTTCGGCACACCCGACTGGTCGTCGCTCGGGTTCTGCAACACCTGTCCGCGCGACAGCATGCTCGTGATCGGCGACGAGATCATCGAGACTCCGATGGCATGGCCGTGCCGATATTTCGAGACCCACTCCTATCGCGCGGTCCTCAAGGACTACTTCCGGCGCGGCGCGCGCTGGACGGCGGCGCCGAAGCCTCAGCTCACCGACGAACTGTTCGAGGCGGATTTCCGAATCCCCAAGGCCGAAGAGCCCATGCGCTACATTCTCACCGAGTTCGAGCCGGTGTTCGATGCGGCGGATTTTGTACGCGCGGGACGCGACCTGTTCGTCACCCGGAGCAACGTGACCAACCGGATGGGCATCGACTGGTTGCGCCGCCACCTCGGACCCGGCTATCGCATCCACGAGATCGAGAGCCGCTGCCGCACCCCCATGCACATCGACACGACGTTCGTCCTGCTTGCGCCCGGCAAGGTGTTGGTCAACCCCGAATACATCGACGTCGACCGCTTGCCCGACGTCCTGAGCTCATGGGACGTCCTGGTCGCCCCCAAGCCCAACCCGATCGGCGAGCGCGTGCTCAAGACCACCTCGATGTGCGGCAAGTGGCTGAGCATGAACGTTCTCATGATCAACGAAAAACAGGTGATCGCGGAGCGGCACCACACCGACATGCTGCGTGCACTCGAGGAATGGGGGTTCGAGCCGATCCCTTGCGACCTGCTGCACTACGCGCCGTTCGGAGGCTCGTTCCACTGCGCCACCCTCGACATCCGGCGTCGCGGCACCCTCGAATCGTATTTCGACTGATGTCGGCGCCGGCCACGGGTCAGCCGTAGATCGGCCTGCGGGCCTTGCGGGGTGCTGCTGGGCGCCGGTGCGGGCGCCGGCGCGCGATCGTGCCTGACATCTGCCGCCGGGACGAAGCACTCGGCGTCCTTCGGGCGGTTGGCGGACGCACCGCGGGGGCGCACCGCCGGCTCCAGGGCGAGCCCCGTGCCGCCGGCGACGCACAGCAGGTCCCGTCGTGACGCCGTCGGCGACGTCATGTCGCCCTCGGACGGGCCGAGATGGATGAGATGTCCTGGCCGCGCCTGCTGGACAAGGGCGTTGCTGACGCGGCCGCGGGAACGGCCCGCACATGGAACGTCAGGGTCGAGTCCGCCCGGGGAGCGTTGGCGGGGGAGTAGTGGCGCCACAATGCGCAGGCGGGGTACTCGGGCGCTCCGCGCCACGTCCTCGCCTCTCGCGGTCGGCCGATCAGGTGATCCGCCCTCATGCCGTCGCGGTGGTGCAGGCCTTGAGGCGCCGGGCTGATGTCAGAGTGGGCGGGGCAACTCCTGAGCAGCAGCCACGCCGGAGTTGCCGAGCTGGGGCCTCCGCGGTCGTTGTCACGTCCGGCCCGGAGGTCCCAGCCTGTACAGGCGGTCGTCCGCGGCGTCCGGCGCGGCGGCCGTCGTCACGCGTTCGCGTCGTCCTCTGCGTTCTCTACGGCCTTGGCTTCCCAGCGCAGCAGGTCTCCCGGCTGGCACTCGAGCACCTCGCAGAGCGCGGAGAGCGTCGCGAAGCGCACCGCCTTGGCGCGGCCGTTCCTGAGCACCGCCAGGTTGGCGGGTGTGATCCCCACGCGTTCCGCGAGCTCGCCCACGGGCATCTTCCGCTTGGCCGGCATCACGTCGATGTCGACGGTGATCGGCATCAGATCACCTCGTCCAGCTCGGCCTGCATCTGCGACGCCTCGGCGTCCCGCACAATCGCCTGAGCGAGCAGCATCCGCAGCACGAGCACGATGAGTGCGACGCCCAGCACCGCGATGCCGACCCCGCACCAGAAGGACGACGCCGGGGGCGACGGCTTCCCCGGGTGCCAGGAAGACGCCGAGCGTGAAAACCAGCAGGGCGGTCGCCGTGAACGCGCCGATCACGATGTCCACGTACCGGAAGGCCGCGTGGGAGAAGACCGTTCGCCGTCTTGCCGTCGTTGCCAGCCGCCACACGCATACCAGGACGACCTGGGCCGCCACGATGCCCAGCACTGTGATCACGAGAACCGGAGTGCGCGGGAACGCCAGGTCCGCGTCGATCCCCTCCAGGTCGGCGGCCAGTGGTGGCACCATCACCGCTTCGACGAACACCGAGCCGGTCAGCAGCACCACGAGCACGGCGCGCAGTGCGAGCGTCGTCAGCTTCCCCGTCGCTTTCGATCGACCTCGATGGAAATCTATCGATAATCGATAGGTCCGGCGAGGGTTCGGCTGTCGCCGTCTCGCCCCTGCCGTGCCACCCAACGGCACAGCCGAAACGCCTCGCCAACGGGCCGAGAGCCTTGCCGCGTCGCCGCGGTCGCCGCCCAAGATGCGCGAGGCCGGATCGTGGCCAGACTTGGCCGTATGGGAGAGCGACGTCGCCCCCGGGCCCGGCCGGCGTCTGCAGTGAGCAGCCGGCGCGACCTTTCCCAGCCGGGGGTGCAGGGCGCTGCTCGTGCTGCCTGCGGCGAGTTGCAGGCGCTGATCGATCATCGCGAGCGAGGGGAGTGCATGCTGCGCGAGCTCGTTCCCATGGGGCTCGGACTCCTCACGCTCCCCCACGCTCCGGTTCGAAGACGGGCTCCTCGGAGACGAGGAGTTCGAGCAAGAAGAAGAACGGTCTCTCGACCGGCTGCACGGTCGGTCGCACGCGCCGAACGATCGAAAGTGACTTGCTCATGAATGACTCGGAAAAGGTAGCGCTCGCGGCGGCAGTCGTCGGCGGCTACGTACTGGGCCGCACCAAGAAGGGCAGGCTCGCCATCACGGTGGCCACCTATCTGGCAGGAAGGCGATTCGGTCTCGAACCGCGCCAGCTCGCCGCGGAGGGCATGCGCCGACTCGGCGAGCTTCCGCAGGTCGCAGAACTGCAGCAGCAACTCAAAGGAGAGGTCCTCGAAGCCGGTCGCAAGGCGGTGACCGCCGCGGCGAACCGGAGCATGGGCTCCCTCGCCGACGCCCTCCATGACCGCACCGCCGGCATCGGCCGGCCGGCTGCACCGGAGGAAGAGGAGGAGGAAGAGGAAGAGGAGAAGCCCGAGGAGGAGTTCGACGAGGAAGAAGAGGAGGAGGAAGAGCCGGAGGAAGAGCCGGAGGAAGAGGAAGAAGAACCGGAGGGCGAGTTCGAGGAACCTGAAGAGGAAGAAGAGCCCGAGGAGGAGGAAGAAGAACCGGAGGGCGAGTTCGAGGAACCTGAAGAGGAAGAAGAGCCCGAGGAGGAGGAAGAGGAGGAAGAGGAAGAAGAGGAGCCCGAGGAGGAGCGCCCCGCGAGGCGCCGCCCTTCCAGGTCGGAGGCCAGGAGGAGAACCTCGAGCCGACTGGCGGGGAAGAAGACCTCTCCTGCGCACCGAACGGCGGGTCGGGAGGAAGGCCGGGCGCCGGCAGGGAAGAAGGCCGCCGCCAAGAAGTCTGCTCCGGCCAAGAAGGCGGCCCCTGCCAAGAAGGCCGCGGGCAAGAAGGCCGCGGCCAAGAAGACGGCGCCCGCCAAGAAAGCACCCGCCAAGAAGGCCGCGGCCAAGAAGACGGCGCCCGCCAAGAAAGCACCCGCCAAGAAAGCACCCGCCAAGAAAGCACCCGCCAAGAAGGCTCCGGCAAGGAAGACGGCAGCCAAGAAGACCGCAGCCAAGAAGACGGCAGCCAAGAAGACGGCAGCCAAGAAGACGGCAGCAAAGAAGACCGCTCCGGCCAAGAAGACGGCAGCGAAGAAGACAGCTCCGTCGAAGCAAGCTGCCAAGAAGACAGCCAAGCGTTCAGATCGCCGGAGGTAGGCGGCCATGGCCAAGACTCAGCAGAACGAGCCCCAGGAACAGGAATCCGGCGTCGACCGGCTGCGTGAGGAACTGTCGAACTACCTCACCGCTCAGGTGGAGGACCTTGCCGAGAAGGCGAGCAGCAAACTGACCGACGTCACCGACCAGTTGTCCGACGTTGCTGACAAGGGAGGCTCGCTGCCGGCCATCGGCTCCCGGATCCTCCAGGGAGAATCGCCGGTGAAGGCGTTCCTGTCCGAGAAGGCGAAGGGCGTCAAGGACTCGGTGGTGGGCAAAGCCAAAGAGGCTCTCGGCGGCAAGGGCGGCGGCCGGAAGGGCAGTGGCGGCAAGGTCATGAACATCATCGAGGTTCTCGATGTGGGGGTGCCGCTGCGTACCGCCTACGACCACTGGACGCAGTACGAGAATTTCACCAGCTTCGCCAAGGGCGTCCGCAGTGTTTCGTCGAGTGACGAGATGACCAGCGACTGGAATGTCAAGGTCGGCCCCTCTTCCCGGAGCTTCAAGGCGACGGTGCAGGAGCAGATTCCCGACGACCGCATCGTATGGACGTCGGAGGGCGCCAAGGGGACCACACGCGGAGCTGTCAGCTTCCACGAGTTGGCTCCCAATCTCACCCGGATCGTCCTGGTCCTCGAGTACTACCCCGCCGGATTCTTCGAGAAGACCGGCAACCTCTGGCGCGCTCAAGGCCGCCGGGTGCGGCTCGACTTCAAGCACTTCCAGCGCTACGTCTCGCTCACCGACGAGGAGCCCGACGGCTGGCGCGGTGAGATCCGCGACGGCGAGGTCGCCGTCACGCACGAAGAGGCGATGGAAGAAGAGGAGGCGGAGAACGAGAACGGTCAGGACGAGGAGTACGACGACGAGACGGAAGAGGCCGAGGGGGAGGACGGCGAGGACGAAGACGAGGGAGCCGACGAGTACGAGGACGAGGACGAGGACGAGGAGTGAGACCCGAGGGCTCGCCACGGACGAGATAGGCGCACGCGGCGGTTACCCTGCAGAAAGGAATCCCCGGCCGGCTACTACGTCGTCGCCGACAGCGGCTGCCCCTGAGCGGTGCTCCGCCGAACTTGAGGTAGCCCCTGGGCGAGCTGGCGACCGCGGTCCGACCGCTTCCGTGCGCCATCAGCGGCAGGTCGTCCTCGGTGATGCCGGTGCCGTGTGCGATGAGCAGGTCGGTGTCGAGCAAGCCGGCTCGTTCCAGGACGGCGATCGGCGTGAGGCCGTGCGGTTCACTCCCGGTCGATCAGCGAAGCGCGGACACTGGGCTCGGTCAGCGAAGAACGGGTGACACGAAGAGCGCTGCCCCGGTGGCGCGCCCCGGCGATCCCGAGGGCAGCTTCCACCTGCCGTTTCCCCCGTGGAGGCATGCGGAAGTGACGGCTAGGGTGAGGTGAGGAGACCGCGGGACCACCCGGAGCCGTGATGCGCGGACATCGTCCGGAACCGCCCGACAGCGCGCAGCAACTCCTGACCGCTCTCGGGCAACTCGTCGATCAGGCCCTGGAACGGATCAAGTTCCAGCGGGCCAGGGTCGAGCTGGCCATGGCTCTGCAGCGCCACATGCTGCCGCCCCGGCTGCCGGAGCTGCCGGGGCTGCATTTCGCCGCACGGTACATGCCGTCACGGGACGGTCTGGACGTGGGCGGCGACTGGTACGACGCCTTCGTGATGAACGACGGGTCGCTGGGGATCGCGATCGGCGACGTGCAGGGTCACGATGTCGAAGCCATCGCGTTCATGGGTCAGGTGCGGACCAGCCTGCGGGCCATCGCGCAGGCCACGAAGGACACCCGGGAGGTGCTGGGCCGCGCCAACGATCTGTTGATCTCCATGGGATGCGGCCTGTTCGCGACCTGCTGTTTCCTGCGTTTCGACCCGGTCAGCCGCGATCTGACCGTCTCGCGGGCGGGCCATGTCCCGATGGTGTGGGCCACGGCCGGAGGCCGTTCGGGGGTCGCGCTCGACCGCGGCGGGCCACCGCTCGGTGTGGTGTCGGGGGAGCGCTATCCGGTGACACACCGGCGTCTGACGGAGGCCGGAGTCATGGTGCTGGTCACCGACGGAGTGGTGGAGGGTCCCCACTACCCGATGGAGGCCGGTCTGGCCGAGGTGGTCCGTCTGGTGCGTGCGGGGTTCGACGCCGATCCCGAAGTGCTCGCCTCCGCGGTCGTCGAAGTGGCCGACCTGACCGGACACCGCGACGACGCCGCGGTCCTCGTGGTCCGCTACGACGGGCCGCAGGAGCCCCTGTGACCCGCTGGGAATCCCCGGGGTCGCAGGGACCGGGATACGAGTGCAGACTGCTGTGGTGCGCAGTACGGAGCTCGGCCGCCACGGGTCCGATGCCCTGCGCCGTTACGGGGCCGCTGCCCTGCACGTCCTCGTCTTTGCCGCCGTCTACTACGGCGCCGCCCGGATCGGGCTTCTCCAGCAACTGGTGCGCGACCAGGTCACGCCCCTGTGGCCACCGACCGGCGTTGCGCTGGCCGGGCTGCTCGTCCTGGGGCTGCGTATCTGGCCGGGCATCGCGCTCGGCGCGTTCCTCGTGAATGTGTCCCTCGGACCGTCGGCGGTCTCCGTCCTCGCCATCGTCGCCGGCAACACGCTGGCACCGGTCTGTGCGTACCTGCTGCTGCGCGCGGTCGGATTCCGGACCGAACTGGACCGCCTGCGGGCCGTGCTGGCCCTGGTTTTCCTCGGCGCGCTGGCCGGCATGCTGATCAGCGCGACCGTCGGCAGCGGCGTGCTGGTCCTCTCCGGGGCATTGGATGCGGGCGACTTCTGGCCGACCTGGTCGGTGTGGTGGACCGGAGACGCGATGGGGATCCTCGTCGTCACACCTTTCCTGCTGGTGCTCCACAGAGCGCGGTGGCCGTCATGGTCCGGGCCCGGCCGCTGGCTCGAGGCGCTGGCCCTGGCATTCGGGACCGTCGTCGCCGCGCTTCTGGCGACGCGCACACCCCACTCGACCCTGCTCTTCCTCGTCTTTCCCTTCCTGATCTGGGCGGCCTTCCGCTTCCGGCTGGCGGGTGCCGCCACCTGCGCGCTCGTGGTGTCGACGCTGGCGATTCTGGCTGCCGCCGGGGAGACCGGCCCGTTCGCCGGTGAGGATCTTTTCTCCACCATGGTCACGCTTCAGGCCTTCAACGGCACGACAGCCCTGACGGCTCTCCTTGTCGCGGCAGTCATCACCGAACGCGACGAGACCCACCAGGAGATCAAGCGGGTCTGCGCGCGGTTCGCGGAGATGGTGGCACAGCTGGAGCCTCGGCCCGAGTCGTACGAACTCCCGCCCGAGGAACCACCGCCGTAACATCCCCATGTCCCGCCGGCGGGTGTCTCACCTGCGGGCGCGGATCCCTACCGCGATCCCCGCCGCAGGAAATCAGCCCGTCCGGGGGCCGGGGGTGAAGGTGACGGGGAGCTGCATCGGGCCGCGCAGCCCGCCGGGCCGCCACCTCAGCTCGGCCGACGGCACGGCCAGGGCCAGGTCGGGAAGGCGTCGCAGTACCGTCTCGATGGCGATCTGGCCCTCCAGCCGGGCGAGCGGCGCACCCAGGCAGTAGTGCATGCCGTGCCCGAACGCCAGATGGCCGTTGTCACCCCGGGTGACGTCCAGCCGGTCGGGGTCGGGGAACCGCGCCGGATCGCGGTCGGAGATCGCGGACGCGATCACCACGATCGCGCCGCGCGGGACCGTCACACCCCCGATCTCGACCTCCTCGCGGGCGAACCGGGCGATGCCCGGGTTGACCGGGCCGTCGTATCGGAGGAACTCCTCGATCGCGCCCGGCAGCAGCTCGGGATCGTTCCGCAGCAGCTCCAGCTGGTCGGGGTGGGCGAGGAGCGCGGCGACTCCGCTGCCGATCAGGTTGACCGTCGTGATGTACCCGGCCACCAGCAGCAGGAACGTCATGGCGATCAGCTCGTCCTCGTTCAGCCGCTGCCCCTCGTCGCGGGCGCTGATCAGCGCGCTGAGGAGATCGTCTCCGGGCCGGGCGCGTTTGGCCTCGAGGAGCTTCGTCACGTACGCACGCATCCGCTGCCACGCCTCGTTCACAACAGCCGGGTCGGGCATCTCCTCCCCGCGCATGAGCATGTCGTCGGCCCAGCGCTGGAAGTCGTACCTGTCGTCCACCGGCACACCGAGCATCTCGCTGATGACGGTGACCGGGAGGGGCAGCGCGAAGTCCGCGACGAGTTCGGCCCGGCCGGCCGGCACGACGGCGTCGAGCAGCCGGTCGGTGATCTCCTGGATCCGGGGCCGCAGCTCGGCGACCCTGCGCGCGGTGAACGCCTTCGAGACCAGACGGCGCAGCCGGGTGTGGTCCGGCGGGTCGGAGCGCAGCATGTTGCTCGTCATCGACTCGCGCTCGAACTCGGGCAGCCGCCCCATGAGGCGCGGGTCCGAGGCCTCACGGACGTCGCTGCTCAGCCTGGGGTCGGACAGGGCTGCGAGTCCCTCCTCGTAGCGTGTGACCAGCCAGGCGTCCAGGCCGCCCGCGATGACGGCGCGCCGGACCGGGCCGTCCTCACGCAGCTGCCGGTAGAGCGGGAAGGGATCCGTCGTGAAGGCCGGGTCCGCGTAGGGGAGAAGGACCGGCTGCTGACTCATCATGCCTCCCGGGCACGTAGCGACCATGGGTGCGATTTGCTGTTACTTGAGGGTATATACCCCAAAAGTGACCGATCCACGGAGCCGACGAAGGGAGGGGCGTGATGGACGCGAAGAACGCCACGGAGGCAGGAGAGCGGACCACGTGCTGCGTGGTGGGCGGCGGCCCCGCCGGAATGGTCCTCGCCCTGCTCCTGGCACGGTCCGGGGTGGAGGTGACGGTCCTTGAGAAGCACGGCAACTTCCTCCGCGACTTCCGCGGAGACACCGTGCATCCGACCACCCTCGCGCTCCTCGACGAGCTCGGCCTGGGCGAGCGGTTCGCCCGGCTGCCGCAGCGCCGGGTGACGACGATCCAGCTGCCGATCGGCCCCGATCGTTCGCTTGTCACCGTCGGAGACATCGGCGCACTGCGGGGCCGGTACAACTACGTCGCGCTGGTGCCGCAGTGGGACCTGCTCGACCTCCTCGCCGACGAGGCCCAGCAGGAGCCGTCCTTCTCCCTGCGCATGAGCACCGAGGCGACGTCCTTCCTCGTGGAACGGGGACGCGTCACCGGGGTGTCCTATCGCACCGCCGACGGCCGCACCGGCGAGCTGCGGGCGACCCTCACGGTCGCCTGCGACGGCCGGGGGTCGCTGGCCCGCTCGCTGCCCGACCTGGGGCTGCGGAGTTTCGGCTGCCCGATGGATGCCTGGTGGTTCCGGCTGCCGCGGCGCGACGGCGACCCGCACGGGCTCGTGGGAGGCGTCGGCGACCGGTTCCTCAGCGCCATGATCGACCGCGGGGACTACTGGCAGTGCGCCGCTCTGATCCCCAAGGGCAGCGACGCACGGCTCCGCGAGGCCGGTCTCGACCGGTTCCAGGACGCCTACGGGGCCGCCGTCCCGTGGATCGCGGACCGGATGCGCACCCTCGCGTCGTGGGACGAGGTGAAGCTGCTCGACGTACGGCTCGACCGGCTGCGGAACTGGTTCCGGCCGGGGCTGCTGTGCATCGGCGACGCGGCGCACGCCATGTCGCCGGTCTTCGGCATCGGCATCAACCTCGCCGTCCAGGACGCCGTTGCGGCCGCCCGCCACCTCGTCGGACCGCTGGGCGACGGCGGTGCGGCGGGCCTGCCGGCGGCCGTGCGCCGCGTCCAGCGCCGGCGGCGGCCGACCACAGCGGTCACCCAGGCGCTCCAGCGCTTCGCCCACGCCCATGTCATCGAACCCGTACTGCTGGGCCGGCCTCCCTTCGGCAACCCCAAGCGCGCCAAGCGCCTCGCCGAGCTGGTCACCACGTCGCACTGGCTGAACCGGCTGCCGGCGTACTTCCTGGCCTACGGTGCCCTGCGCGAACGTCCACCGGCGGCGTCGGTGCGCCGAACGGCGACGCGCTGAGGCCGGCGGGGACGCTCGCGGGCATCCGGCTCCGCCCCGCGCCCGAGCCGAACTGGGCGAGCCGGCCACGCAACTCCCGTACGTCGTCGGCTGATCGTCCGGCTGCACGGAACGACGACCCATGGGCGGCGCGGGACGAAATCAGGTCAAGCCCTCCTGACGCCCTTCAAGGGAGGTGTAGACCATTGCTAACGTCGGCGCGACACCGTCACCCGCAGCATCTGCCGTGATCGGAGAACCGCCGTGTCCAGCCAGCACGAGCACGAATCCTTCGCCACCCCCGTCTATCGGCGCATCGCCATCGTCCTGGGTCATGACATCCGCGACGGGCGTATCGAGCCGGGCAGCCGGCTGCCTGCGGAGCGGGAGCTGGCCCGTCGCTTCGGCGTGAACCGTCAGACCGTTCGCTGTGCCCTGCAACTTCTGCGCGAGGAGGGCCTCGTCGCAACGGAAAAGCGCGGCAGCTACACCCGCGCACCCGTCGCGGCGGCCGCCGTCGTCGAACCCTCCTGCTTTCCCGGCGGGGCGGGCTCGCTGCGCGGCCCCCGCACGGCGGCGCGGCTGGACGCGGTCAGCGTCGCGCCCGCGATGGCCGCTCTCCTCGGCCTGGCGCCGGGCGAGACGACCCTGGTGCACCACCACCGCACGTTCGATGCGGACGGGGAGACGGTCCAGGACGCCATCACCCACTTCACACGGACCGCGATCACCGAAGTTCCCGAACTCCGCCGATACCACCGCCGGCCGCCCGGCGGCCGGCCCGAACTGCGCCTGCTCTACGAGTGGATGGACCGGGCGGGCCTGGCGCCCCGGGTGCGCGAATCCATCACCGTCACCCGCCCGGGCGCCACGCCGTCGCAGGAGCGGCACGCCCGTCTGTCCGTACGCCGCCATGTGCACGATGCGCGGGGCCGCCTGCTCGAGATCACCGATCTCTGCTTCAATCCGCGCTGGGAAGAAGTCGCCTTCGAGTTCTCGGGCCGGTCCCTGCCCCTCCGGAAGACGGTCATAGCCACCCGGCCGTGAGCGCCACCGCCTGCGGGCAGCGGCATGTTCGGCCTGGCAGCGGGTCGGCGGCGAGAAGGAGCGTACGCCGGCCGGGCGCTGACGCCGCGTCCACCGATGGGCCTAGCACCATGTGCCGGATCCGGCAAGCCGCCTTACGTTCGGGGCAGACGAACAGAAAGGCTTCTGATGTCACGTCTCGCCCCCACCACCCGTAACCGACTGCTCGTCAGGATGCTGGTGACAGCACTCGCGTCCGCGCCCGTCCTCCTTCTCGCAGCCCCCGCCCACGGGATGGGACACACGGCACGCGGCGCCGACTGGGACGCCATCGCCCGGTGCGAGTCATCCGGGAACTGGCGCGCCAACACCGGGAACGGGCACTACGGCGGGCTGCAGTTCACCCGGTCGAGCTGGGTGGCGGCAGGCGGCCTGCGGTATGCGCCGCGGGCCGACCTGGCGACACGGTCGGAGCAGATCGCCACGGCAGAGAGGCTGGCCGACCTGCAGGGTATGGGTGCTTGGTCCTGCGCCCGGCGGTGAGCGGCGGCAGCCACCGAAGCCGGTCGAGGTCGTCACCCGGAGTCAACGCCGCTGATGGGACTGCGGGCCGTGTGCTTGTGCCCTGCGGGAGCCGTCGGCGGAGACGGAGTCCGGGCTCTGCGGCGTGTCGTCGTCGAGGACGTCGTCCCCGTAGAGGCCGTGCACCCAGTTGGTCTGGTAGACGGTGTCGAGGTAGCGCTCGCCGAGGTCAGGGGCAATGGCCACCGCGGTCAGTCCCCGCGCGTCGTGCCGGCCGAGCCAGTCCGTCGCGCCGCTGACCACCGTGCCCGTGGAGCCGCCGAAGACGAAGCCTCGTCTGGCCAGGCGGCGGCAGGTGCGGATGGTGTCCACCTCTTCGACGCGTACCGCCTCGTCCACAAACGACTCGTCGAGCAACGGCGGCCGTACGCTCATGCCCAGGCCGGGAATCATCCGGCGACCCGGTTCGCCGCCGAAGATGACCGAGCCGACGGCGTCCACCGCGACGATCCGCACCGGGCGGTGCCACTGCCGGAAATAGCGGGCGCAGCCCATCAGCGTCCCGGTGGTGCCGACACCGACGAAGAGAACGTCCAGTCGCGGGAACGCGCGTGCGATCTCCGGTCCCGTCCGTGCGTAATGGGCCTTCCAGTTGTTGGCATTGGTGTACTGGCTGAGCCACAGGCACCGGTCGTCCGAGTCGCAGAGCTCCCGCACGTACGCCAGCCGCGCCGCCAGGAGGCTGCCGTGCGACCCCGGCGAGGCGACGACGTGCACCTGACTGCCCAGCGCTTCCATCATGAGCCTGGTCGACAGGTTGCAGCGGGAGTCCGTCACGCAGATGAACCGGTAACCCTTGCTCGCCGCGATCATGCTGAGTGCCACGCCGAGGTTCCCGGACGACGACTCGACAAGGACCGAATCAGGTGCCAGAGTCCCGCTCTGCTCGGCGGCCTCCACCATCTCGGTCGCGGCCTTCAGCTTGATCGAACCGGCGAAGTTGAACCCTTCGCACTTGAGGTACAGGGCGTGCCCCAGGATCGACCGGAGGTCGACGTAGAGCTCGTCCTCGTTGAAGGCCTGAGGAACGGATATTACGGGCACGACGGTCTCCTCGTCTGTGACCGGCACCTCGGAGACTCATGGGGGAGCCGTACCGGAGGTCGCGCTGGGGCGGGCGTTGCCGTGCGGCGCCGGGGACGCCGAACTCTCCTGGGATGGGGCGAACATGTGCCTCCTTGTCGTCTCTTCCGGGGCCGGCTGCTCATCCGTACCGGCGCAGTTCTTCGAAGAAGTCGTCGATGATCCGCAGCTCTCCGGCGCGGGCCACTTCGTCGTAGACGTACTTGCCGACCGCCAGATCGAGCACCCCGAGGCCGAACGGCGAGAACACGGCCGACCGGTCCGCCAGCACGCGCACCCGCCCTGCCATCACGTCGTCCAGCGTGCCGTGGACGAAGTCCCGGTTGCCCGCGAGCTGTTCGGCCAGATGCGGTGACGTGGACGCCCGCAGGCAGTGGTCGATGTCGTCGACGATGTTGGTCGAGGCGAGCAGGATCTGGGGTGCGAGGTCGCGCAGCGACACGTGGAGGACCAGCGGGTTGTGGGCGAACCATGAGAGGTCGTCGACATGCGGCTCACCGGCGACGGTGGCGAAGACGACCAGGTCGCTCTGCTGGATGAGTTCCTTGGCGCTGTTGTGCACGGTGATCCAGCTGTCGGTGCCCGACTGTTCCAGATAGAGGCGGAAGCCGGCCGCGCTCTCGGGGGACACGTCGTGCACGCCGATCTCGTCGAAGGACCAGCCCGTGCCTGCCAGGAAGGTGTGGATGTAGCGGGCGATCAGGCCGGCGCCGAAGAATCCGACGCGGGTGGGGCGCGGCCGGTCACGGCTGAGCCAGTCGGCCGCCGCAGCGGCGGACGCGGCCGTTCTGGTGGCGCTGATGATCGAGCTCTCCATGCAGGCGAACGGGTAGCCGGTGGCGTGGTCGTTGAGGATGAGCACGGCCGACGCCCGGGGGATACCGGATTCCACGTTCCTCGGGAAGCTGGAGATCCACTTCAGGCCGTCGACCCGTGAGTCTCCGCCGATCGAGGCGGGCAGCGCGATGATTCGCGACGACGGCCGGTCGGGGAAACGCAGGAAGGAGGACGGCGGATTCACCGAACGACCGCTGCCATGCAGCCGGTACGTGGCCTCCACCAACTCCACGACAGCCTTCTCGCGTCCCTGGAGCGCGTTCTTGACCTGGGCTCCCGAGATGACTGCGAACGGGGGTACCGCCGGCTGGTCGGACACTGATTCCTTCGGGGTGAAGCGCGCGGTGGTCATGCGACAGTCCTCCCGGAGCTCGGTGCACAGTCCTCCGTACGAACCGGATCCGCCATCGCCACCACCACGTCACGCGGGCCCTGGTAGGCCTCCCTGCTGTGCGCGGTACGGATGTTGTCGACGAGCAGAAGGTCACCGGCCTGCCACGGCCTGCGTACGGTGTTCGCGTCGTAGATCTTGTTGAGGAGGTCCACGATGTCCTCGGTGATGGGGTCGCCGTTGCCGTAGCAGGTGTTGAAGGGAAGGCCGTCGGCGCCGTACTCGTCGATCAGGTACTCCCGTACCTCGGGGGCCATCGTCCACTCGTTGAGGAACGCGATCTGGTTGAACCAGCAACGCACGCCGGTGACGGGGTGGTTCACCACGGCGGAGCGGAGCTGCCGGGTGCGCAGCCCGCCGTCCGTCTGCCAGGCGAACTCGATCGCGTTGGCCCGGCAGTAGCTTTCGACCGCGTCCCGGTCGTCGGTGCCGAACGCCTCGGCCACGGTGGCCCCGATCTCGTCGTTGTAGCTGCGGGTGAGCAGCCAGCCCTCGCGTTCGAAGCGGTCCGTGAGCTCCGGTGGCAGTGCCCTGAGCACAGCGGCCGAGTCGGCCACGCCGGTGGCCCCGCCCTCTGCGGGCGGCTCGAGGCACGCGAACAGCATCAGACCGGGGAACTCGGTCGCGTAGCTCAGTTCGTGATGCATGCACATCGGCTGGTTCGGCGGCCACTTCGCCGAGGAGTACACACCCTCGGAGTACGTCCGCCGGGAAGTGAACGCCTCCCGCTCGGTCACTGGACCGTCGGTCAGCTCCCGGACGACCGCGGCGACCCCGCTCGCATCGCGGAGATCCAGACCGCGGATCACGAGCGCTCCGTGCTCGGTGACGAAGGCGCGCAGCGGATCCCGCTGTTCGGCTGCCCAACGTGCCGGGTCGGCGGCGGCTGCCACCCGCAGCGTCGCGGGTGCGCCGGGGTCTGTCTCGACTTGGAGCAGTGCGGGCATCTTTCTTCCTTTCGTCGCGGCTCAGCGCTGAGCCGTTGCGGGCCGGCCGGTCCGGTCCTCGATGAGGCCGGCCAGGTCGGCGAGGACGGGGTGGCCCGTCAGATCGGCGAGGGAGACCGTTCGGTCGAGGGCGATCGCGAGCCGCACCGCCGACAGTGAGGTGCCGCCGCGGTCGAAGAAGTGGTCCTGCCTGCCCACCCGATCCAGCGGAATGCCGAGCACCTTCGCCCAGGCTGCCGCCAGCCGCCGCTCGGTCGGAGTGCTGGGGGCGCGGTAGCCGTCCTCCGCCGCGTCGAGTTCCTCGGCGAGGACCGCCAGCGCCTTCTTGTCGATCTTCCCGTTCGCGGTCAGCGGCAGGCTCTCCCGGTGGTGCAGGGTCGTCGGGACCATGTACTCCGGCAGCGACCGGGCCAGCCGTTCCCGCAGGACGTCCGTCCCGATCGGCGCACGGGCCGAGTAGAACCCGACCAGGTCCTTGCGTCCCGCCCGTTCGACGACCACCACTGCACCGTCGCCGACACCGGGCACGGTCAGGAGAGTGTTCTCGATCTCGCCGAGCTCGATACGGAACCCCCGGATCTTGACCTGTGCGTCCCGTCGGCCGAGGAACTCGAGCTTCCCGTCCGGCCGCCAGCGGCCGAAGTCTCCGCTGCGGTGCAGCCGTTGCCCCGGGCGGTGCGGGTCCGCCATGAAGGAGAGCCGGGTGCGCTCCGGGTCGTTGAGGTAACCCCGGCCGACGCACACTCCGGAGAAGACGATCAGACCGGGGGCGCCGAGCGGGACCGGCGACAGGTTCTCGTCGACGACGTAGATGCGCACGTTGTTGACGGGCCGTCCGAGCGGGACGCGCTCGGTGTCCGGCACACGGTCCATGACCTCGTGGTTGGTGTCGTCCGACGTCTCGGTCAGGCCGTACGCGTTGACCAGCCGGACGCCGGGTTCGGCCGCGAACCACCGCTGCACGAGCTCCTTCTTCAGCGCCTCGCCGGTGACCGACACGCACCGCAGGTCCGGCAGGGTGCGCGGGTGGCGCTCCAGCCCGGACAGCACGACGTCCAGGTACGACGGCACCACTTGGAGCACGCCGACCCGGCCGTCGGCAATCGTGTCGAGGAACCGCTGGACGTCGAGGATCGCCTCCTGCTCGACCAGCAGGGTCCGTCCGCCCACGAGGAGCGGTGCCATCAGTTGCCACATCGAGATGTCGAAACACTGGGGGGCGGTCTGTGCGACGACCATGCCCTCGCCGATCCCAAGGTCGTCGATCTTGGCGTACAGGTGGTTGAGCATGCCGGCGTGCTCGCACATCGCGCCCTTGGGGGTGCCGGTGGAGCCGGAGGTGAAGTAGACGTACGCGAGCCGGTCCGCCGAGACTGCGACGCCGAGGTCGTCGTCGGCCGAACTCCCGATGACTGTCGCGTCGATGAACAGCCTGCGGGATCCGGGCAGGGATGCCAGGGCCTGGTCAACGTTCGCCGTGCTGCCCCCTTCGGTCAGCACGAGCCGGCATTCGGCACGGGAGAGCATGGTGGCGATGCGGTCGGGCGGGAAGTGCGGCTCGACGGGCAGGTAGACACCGCCGGCCTTGAAGACCGCGAGGACGGCGGTCATCCAGTCCAGGTTGCGTTCGGTCACGACTGCAACGACGCCTTCGGGGCGCAGACCGTTTGTCAGCAGGGCGTGTCCCAGCCGGTTGGCGCGCGCATTGAGCTCGCGGTAGGTCAACCGGCGGCCGGCGTGCTCGGCCGCGACGGCATCCGGACGGGCCCGTACCCGCTCCTCGAACAGTTCGTGGAACCGGCGGTCGGGGACCTCACGGCGCGGGCCGGCGAGTCCGCCGATCTGGAACCGGAGCTCCTCTGCGGACAGGAGGCTGCTGAGTCCGTGTGCGGCATCCGGATCACGGGCGATCAGCTCCAGCGCGGTGAGATGGTAGCCGCTGATCCTCGCCGCCGCGTCCTCGTCGAGCGCGTCGGTCCGGCACCGCAGCCGCAGCACGCGGCGGCCGTCGAGGTCCGGGAAGGCCACGCAGAGCACGGCGTCCTCTGCCGGGCCGCGGCCGTCACCGACCGCATCGAACACGACATCGGGCCCGGACTCGAGCGCGACATCGGGCCGCGCTCCGGATACCCCGGCTTGGCGGGCACCGGTCGGCGTCGGCGGGAGGTCACGGTGGGCGAGCACCTGCGACACGGCCCGATGGGTGTCGACCAGCAGCTCGCGCCAGGTGCCGGCCGCGGTCGTCAGCCGGCAGGGCGTCGGCGCGGTTCCTGGTGTCGTCACACACGCGGTCACGACGGCCTGTTCACCACAGAGCGCGGAGAGCACCTTGGCATGAGCGGCCAGCAGCACCGAACTGAGCGGCACGCCCGTCTCGTCGGCCAGGCGGCGCAGTGCCGGGACCAGGTCGCCGGGGATCGCCGTCTCGTGTTCGGCGCTGCCCGGCACCGGAGCAGCGGTCCAGCGCGGTACGACGGTGAAGCCACTGGGTTCGGCGGTGCGTTCGGCCCTGCGTTCGGTCAACGACGTTGCCATCAGAATCCACCTCCCGTGGCGCCGCTCTCCTGTTGCAGAGGCCGGGCCGGGTTCCCGCCCCACCGTGCCCCGTCCGGGACGGTTTCGCCCTTCATGAGGAAGGAGTCCGCCTCGAGCAGGGCGCCGTCGCCGATCGTGACGCCGTAGTGGACGAAGGCGCCGACCCCGAGGGTGCAGCCGGAGCCGACCGTGCTGAGATCGGACTTGAAGGTGCCGTCCTCCTGCGAGTGGCACTGGATGACGCTGCCGGAGTTGAGCGTGCACTCGTCGCCGATGGTGGCCATGCCCCGCTCGGTGAGGCTGCAGCCGTCGTCGAACACCATGCGCCCGATGCGGACGCCCAGCAGCCGCCAGACGACGTTCTTGAACGGGGTCCCGTTGAAGATCCGCAGGTAGTTCTCCGACGGCACCTTCCAGTAGCGCTCACGGCGCCAGAACCTGCGGTCGTAGATCGAGCAGAACAACGCACCCAGCGGGTGGAACGTCGTGGTGATGCGCTCGACGAACACGAAGTACAGCGTGCTGAACAGCAGCAGGAGCACATTCGCGAGGGCGAGCGCCGACACCCCGAGCGATGCGTAGAGGTCCGCGGCGGCCGAGAAGAGCACCGTGACGAAGAAGAAGAAGAACCAGCCCATCAGCAGAAACCGGGCTATGGTGCCGGCGTTGTGCCGGGTCTTGGTCCGCAGAAGAGTGCGCCGTGCGTCGCCGCTCGTCAGATCGTCGAACGTACTGTCCCGCGCGACCGACCGCGGAATCTCGAAGCTGGGCGAGCCGAGCAGTCCGACCCCTTCCCGGACCTCTCCGTCGACGGGGATCGCGACCTTCGTCGCGAGCAGGCAGTTGTCGCCGGTCTTTCCCCGAGAGGGGTAGGCGATCCGGTTCCCGAGGAAGTTGCGCGCTCCGATGGAGGTCCGGGACACGAGGAAGGACGTGCTCGAGTACTCGGCGTTCATCATCGACAGACCGTCGGCGATCACCGTGCCACTGCCGACCGAACTCAGGTAGGGCGTCTCGTGTTTCACCAGCGTGCCGAAGTTCGACCCGGTCTGCTCGAACGTCGAGAGGTCCCAGCCGGTCCAGCGCAGGTAGTGGACGATGGCGCAGCTGTCGCCGAACAGACGGGTCATGAAACGCCTGTTGGTCAGCACGACAATGACCCGGTGCGCCGCGTGGGCAACGCCGTAGAGGGGGTGGACCCGGTCCGGTGTGACGAATTTGCTCAGCAGCCTGGGGACGGTGCCCACCACGAGGAGGCCGACCGCGATGCCGCCGAAGAACACGACGGCGGTGACCCCCAGCATGTCGACGTAGAACACCCAGCTGGTGAGCACCGCGGGCCCCGGTTCCAGCACCACCGCGAGCTGCGGCAACTCGGCGAGCAGGATGTCCGCACCGCCGATCGCGAGCGGTACGTAGAGCAACAGCAGGGTCACCAACTGCAGCACTCCGTGGGTCGTCCTGCGCAGAAGGCCGCAGGAGGCGGGAGCCGCGACCCGGAAGTCCACATCGGTCGGCTGCGCCGGCGACCCCTGCCAACGCTCGCCCGCGGGCACCACCTGCCCCCTGTACAGGGTGGAGGCGTGGCCGAGCTGGGAGCTGTCGCCCAGCGAGGTGTCGATGTCGATCACCGTCGCCTCGCTGACGTACACGTTCTTCCCGAGCGTGACGGAGCCCGTCTGGATCATCCGGTCGTGCGCCCGGTAGCAGCTGATGAACGAGTCCTTGCGGACCACGGTGCCGTCGCCGACGGTCAGCAGATCGGTGCACACGGGCAGATTCCGGGAGAAGATCGTGACGCCGCGCCCTATCTTCGCGCCCAGCGCCTTGAGGTACAGCGAATAGAGCGGTGAACCGACGAAGAGGACCAGCGGGTTCGACCGCACCAATGTCTTGACGATCCAGAAGCGGACGTAGGCCGGTCCCCACACCTCGAACCGGACGGGCTTCCACCGGCCGATGAGCAGCCACTTCACCAGGATCGGCAGGCCACACAGGACCACGAGGGTCACGGCACCGAACACAACGGCTCGCAGATACGCGTCGAACAGGCCTGCTGCCGCTGATATCCACTCGTACCCCTGCACCGCGACCACTGCGATGAGGTAGGCGTATCCGAGAAAGCACAGGAGCTGGAACACACCGCACAGCACATAGCGCGACCGGCGGGTCGGGGCGGTCGGCTCGGGGTGCTGGGCTTGAGCGGCCCGCGCGGCTTGCGCTTCTGCCAGGGGAGCCGGCGTGGCATCCGCGAGAGCCGTCGCCAGTGCCCTGATGGTCGGGTGCCGGTACACGTCCTTCATCGACACCGACGGAAGTTCCGCCCGCTTTCTCACCTTCGCACAGAAATGCGCCATGACCAACGAGTCGGCTCCGAGGTCGTCGAAGAAGTGACTGTCGGCCCGTACTTCACTGACGCCCGCGACGTCGGCGAGCAGTGCGGTGAGGATCTCTTCGGTTCCGTCTGGGCCGTCTGGGAGAACCTCTTCCGTGACGGCGGGCAGGTCTGCGCCGCGGTCGACGCGGGGGAGATCGATTTCTTCGAGATCTGTGGGCAACGCTTCGACGGGCTTTCCGGCCATGAGGTCTCCCTGGGGGAAGGTCGTACCACCCACGCCGCGCCGTACCGGCGGGCCTGTGAAGTGCGGCGGGGGAGCGTGCTGGGCGAGGGCCCTGCAGCTCCCGCGCGGACTCGGAGCGCGCGATGGCCGGTCGTCATGACCGTTGCCGTGCGGGGAAGATGTATGAGCCGGCGGATCCTTTCCTGCTGGATGATCGCCCATCTCGCCATATGGACCACCCGTGCTCCGTGCGGCGCGGTGACCGCTGTGCTCGGTGCTCCTCCGGTCCCGGTGACGTTCAAGACAAGGACCGGAACGGTCTGTGATCTCCCGGGCCACGATCCGGCCGCCGCAAGGCGACAGCTGCCGCATACCCGGGTTCCGTGGCCACATCGGCGAGCAACCACGCCTGTTGAGAGGCTGGTTGGGCTCCTGTGCCCACGTAGGTGAGAGCCGGTTCCACGTTCAACCCTACGCCCGTTGCCTTGAGTACCGCCTCTTTGCGAGTCCAGCAGCGGGCGAACGCCCGGGGGCGGGCCTCGTAGGGCACAACGGCCAGCTCCGCGGCCTCGTCCGGATGCAGCTGGGAGATCAGTTCGTCGACGACGGGAGCATCCAGGAGGGTCTCGACGTCGATGCCCACCGGCCTCGACGCGAGCGCGATGAGCACCATGCCCCGAGTGTGCGAAAGTGAGAAATGGACGCCTCTGCCCAGGACATACGGCCGCCCGTGCGGTCCCCCGCAGTGTGAACAGGGCTCACGCAGGAGCGACACGGCCTCCGGGTCCTGTTCGAGCCGCTCGGCGAGGAGCCGCCGCAGCGACACATGGGCGACCACGTAGGCGTCCCGGTCCTGGGCCCGTCGGAATGCGGCGAGACGCGCGGACTCCGAGGCGTCCAGCAGATGACGCCGAGCGGCAGCTTCCTCTGCATGATCGGGCACGCTGCCGGACCACAACAGTTCCAGCCCCGGCAACACCTGCGGCGTGCTGTCGGCCATTACGTCCTCCGCTGCGTGGTCACGCCCGGCCGGCGCTCCCGGGTCCGCCCCCGTCTCCCGTCGCCCGTACGACGAGCAGGGCGACGTCGTCGTGGTCTCCGGGCTGTCGCAGGGCGTCCAGCAGCCAGTCGCACGTGTCCTCCAGCGGCCGCCCCGGACGGTCGAGGAGGGAGAGGAGGACATCCAGCCGGTCGTCGATGGCAGTGTCGCGGGTTTCCACCAACCCATCGGTGTAGAGGACAAGCTGGTCGCCCGGGCGCAGGTTCAGGGTCGTGGTGGCGAACGGGACCTCGCCGACGCCGAGAGGTGCGCCGGTGGGCAGCTCGAGCAGTTCGGCCTTGCCGCCCGGACGCAGCAGAACGGGAGGCAGATGGCCGGCGAGGGAGATGCGGCATCGGGCGTGGTGGGGGTCGTAGACGGCGTATACGCAGGTGGCGATGGCCTCCCCGAGGCCGGCGGTGACGCGGTCCAGGTGGTGCATGACCTGGGCGGGAAGCAGGTCCAGGTCGGCCAGTGTCCGGGTCGCGGTGCGCAGTTGCCCCATCGTGGCGGCGGCGTTGATGCCGCTGCCCATCACATCGCCGACGACCAGGGCGGACTTGTCGCCGCCGAGGGGGATGACGTCGAACCAGTCGCCGCCGATCTCGCTCGTGGCCCGAGCCGGGCGGTAGCGGTAGGCGATGTCCAGCCCGGGCCGCTGCGGCGGCGGGTGGGGCAGCAGACTGCGCTGGAGCATCAGAGCGGTGCGCCGCTGCTCCTGGACCATGCGGTGACGCTCGGTGACGTCGACGCTGGCTGTGGCCACCCCGAGCACTTTTCCGTTGGAGTCCTCGAGCCGGAAGAACGAGATCGACCAGGCATGCTCGTTGTCCGGGTCGGCCGGGGTCCGGCCGACCGTGTACCGGTCCAGCACCGGGTCACCCGTTTCCAGGACCCTGCGCATCGTCGACTCGAAGGCGGTGGCGGACAGGGCGGGCAGCACTTCATGGACCGTCCGCCCCACATGCTCGTCCGCGCGCACACCGCTCAGCCGCTCCTCGGCCGCGTTGACGGTGACGTACCGGAGGTCGGTGTCCAGCACCGCCAGCCCGATCGGGGACTGGGACACCAGCCGCGTGGACAGGGCCAGGTCCCTTTCGACCTGTCGCAGAGTCTCCTGGTCGGTGGCAAGCCCCAAGGCGTAGAAGCCCTGGTGCTCGTCCATCAGCCGCATGTTGCGGAACTCCACCATGCGGGTACTGCCGTCCTTGTGCCGGATGGGAAACACTCCGGCCCAGCTACCGCCGCCCGCCATTACCTGGGCAAACAGCTCCAGGATCTGTTCCAGATTGTCCTCGTGGACCAGCAGGTGGCCGGCGAACCGCCCCAGGGCCTCTTCGGGGCTGTAACCGAACAGATCCTTGGCCTGCGGGCTCCACAGCACGATCCGCCCCTCGGCATCCAGCACGACGGCGGCGACACTCAGCACGTCCATGAGTCCGCCCGGGCCGGACGGGACAGCGCCCGCCGCATCGCGATCGCCCCGGAAGGGCTCCGCAGCAACCATGTCCCAGGATCTCCTTCCGGCGGCTGCCATGCATGGCCCCTTGTGCCGGCGAGGGCCGCGCCCCCAGCGGCCGGAGCCCCGGCCTCTCCATCGTCCTCCTCCGGCGGCCGCTCCCGCACGCCATTGCGGCGAGTCGCGTGTGCGAAACAGCCGCCGTCCCCGCGCGAGACGGCGCGTAGTCCTCGCAGGAGTGGGAACACGCAGTCCAATGCCGAACGGACAGCTTGTGACGAGAGGCAGGAGGACGACACATGGTTGCCGGTCCGCGTAAGCAGGAACCGGTCTTGCCCAGACGTGGTCGAAGGCCTCACCGCTCACTTCGACGGCGGCATCGAGGACGTCACCGGTGCCCGCCTGGCGGCAGGAGCATCCCTCGATGCCCTCACGCGCGGGGATCCGCCGAGCTGCCCGCAGGGCCACGGCGACATCCTGCTGGGGTCACGGAGCCGGCCGTCAACGCCGTCCAGTACGCCCCCGGCCCCTTCGTGCTGCGGATGCGCCGTACCTTCGACGGCCTGCACGTGACCGTACGCGACACCGGCCCCCGTCCACCCGTGCCTCGACCATGCGATCCCGCGCGCGGGACCGGCGGGCTCGGCCGGCATCTCGTCCAGGCGCTCTGCCGCCAGGTCGGCGTCCTGCACGATCCGGACGGGAAGGAGATCCATGCGTTCCTCCCGTGGTGAGATCAGATGACAAGCCACGCGGACGGCGGGCGTCGGTTCGCGCCCGACCAGGAAAGGCGGTCGACATGACCACGAACATGGGACAGGAAGAGCAGCGCGTGGGCGTCCGGACATACGCGGACGTCGACCTGGCGCTCAAGGACCTGGCGACGAGAGGGGACGGTGCGCCGCAGTTCTCCGCGGGTGAGGCCGCCGCCTTCGCATGGGCCCTGGGCCGCGCCGACCGCTCGCCGGTCACCGGGGCGCACGCACCGGACATTCCCGATCTGCAACTGCTGACGGCCGAGGTGGACGCTGCCGTCATCCACCTCGAGGACCCCACCACCGCCACCGGCAACCGCGACTACATGCTCGGCGTGCACGACGCTCTGGCCTGGCTCTGCGGACACAGCGACCAACTCGCCTGAGCTCTGAGCCGGCACGAACCGGGGACCTCCCCGCCGTCCCGCATGGCGCAGCGAAGGCGGGCTACCCGCACACTGACCGCGACGGACGCGGGGACGCTCGGAGGGAGACGGTGGCGATGATCGTGGAAGCGGTTTCACTCCCTGCAGGCGGGTCCACGAACGCCGGTGACCTGGTGGTTCCCCCGGACGCCCGTGGCGTGGTGCTCTTCGCTCACGGCAGCGGCAGTTCCCGGCACAGCCCCCGCAACAAGGCGGTGGCCGCGGCCCTGCAGCAGATCGGGCTGGGCACCTTGCTGATGGACCTCCTGACCGTGGAGGAGGAGCGGGTCGACGCGGTGACCGCGGAGCACCGTTTCGACATCGGCCTGCTGGGACGGCGTCTGGTGGCGGCGATCGACTGGCTCGGAGAGCACCCCGCCACCGCCCCGGTCCCGGTGGGGTTGTTCGGCGCGAGCACCGGCGCCGCGGCGGCTCTGGTGGCGGCGGCCGAACGGCCCGGTCGGGTCCGCTCCGTCGTCTCGCGCGGCGGTCGCCCCGACCTCGCCGGACAGGCACTGCCTCATGTGCAGGCACCTGTGCTGCTGATCGTGGGCGGCGACGACACGGAGGTGCTGCGGCTGAACCGGGAGGCCGCAGGCCTGCTGCGGACCCCGCACCGCGTGCATGTGGTGCCCGGAGCGACGCACCTCTTCGAGGAGCCCGGCGCCCTGGAAGAAGTGGCAGAGGTCGCGGGCGACTGGTTCCTCCGGCCCGGGGCCGACGGATCCGAGGACGAGTGGCAGTGAGCCGCGCAACGGTGGTCCGAGCGCCCGTATCACCGGGCCCCCCGCGCACGGCCGGTCAGAACGCGTAGCGGATCGTCAGCCACGGAGCGTGAGTCTCGACCGGACTGCGCACGTCGCCCGCCGCGCCCTTGGTGGCGCCGCGATGGCGCACATTCGAACTGTCGTTCTCAGACCGCTCGGGCTGCTCCGGATCGGGACGCCGGATGGCTTCCTCCGCCCGTGGACGCCACGCCGGATCGACCTCGTGCAGGTCCTGGTTGCATGGCAGCGTGAGCACCGCTGCCGCCGCCTGCTCCTTCACCGCGTGCGGCAGGACGCCGTCCATGTGCCGGAGCAGCTCCGCCCAGGCCTGCTTGCCGGGTCTGATGACAACGGGCGAGAGGTCGAAGTGCACCTCGTAGCCTCGACGAAGTCGGCGGCCGCTGCGCGGTCGTGTGCCCGCCGCCTGCTCAGCCGTCCGCCTGCCCGCCCCGCGACCGCTCACGCCCCGCCATGTCCGCCCGGCCGCCGGCGCCCAGCAGTCCCGTGGCCGCGAATGCGTCCTTCCGTCCGAGGCGGGGGAGCTCGTGCTTGGAGAACAGCGTGACCACCGGGGGCATGGCGGCGCGGACGACCTGCGTGGCCCGGAGCCAAGCGGGGGCGTACACGGTCGCGCTGCGCCGCTCGACGGCACGCACCATGCGAGCCGCCACGGTCTCCGCCGGACAGACCTTCCTCGCGGGCTTCGGCATGTGCCCCCGCAGCTCCCGCAGCACCGGATGCAGGTCCGCATCACGGATCATGTCGGTGTCGGTCCAGTTCAGATAGCCGATCCCCACCCCGACACCTTCATGCGCGAGCTCGGCACGCAGCGAGTGGGCGAAGGACTCCACACCGGCCTTGGAAGCGCAGTAGGCGCTCATCATGGGCGCCGCTCCGATGGAGGCGAGTGAAGCGATCTGCAGGTAGTAGCCGTGCGACGCCCGCAGGTCCGGCAGGAAGACACGTGCGGTGATCGCGCTGCCGATCAGGTTCACCTCGATCACGCGTCGCCAGGTCACCGGGTCGGACTCCGCGAAGGGCCCGCCCTCAGCCACTCCCGCGTTGGCGACCACCACGGAAACGGGTCCGAGGCGGTCGCGGACATCGCCGGCCACCCGTGCCATCGCGTCGTCGTCAGTGACATCGACCTCCCAGCACAGGGCTCGTCCGGGGGTGGTCTCCCTCACCGCGGCCAGCGCGGACTCCTCCCGGCCGAGCAGGGCCACATCGGCACCGCGCTGGGAGAGTTGCAGCGCTATCGCCGCCCCGAGACCCCGGGCGGCACCGGTCACAACGGCCGTGCGGCCGTGCAGTGGGCGTGCTGCATCTGTCACGGGTCCTCCTCGGTGGGAAGGGTGTGGGGGAGGCAGCGGTGCACACCGCCGAGCGGGCAGGCCGTTCTTTCACCATAGGCAGCGAAGGGCGGCGCCGCCCCCGCCACCGTGCTGTGGCGGCTCCGCCCGGGGCCGAACAGCATGGTCCGCCTGTCACCGAACCGCGCGCCGGTCGCCCGTTCCCTCGCTCGTGCCCTTCACCGCCGCCCGGGTGATGTTGCGGGCCATGCCGCCGAACACGAGAGCGTGGAAGGGCGACACGCTCCACCAGTAGGCATGCCCGAGCAGCCCCCTGGGGTGGAACAGCGCCCGCTGCCGGAACCGGGTGCGGCCGTTCCCGTCGTCCTCGGCGTACATCTCCAGCCAGGCCGACCCCGGCAGTCGCATCTCCGCACGCAGCCGCAGCAGATGGCCGGGTTCGATCTCCTCCACCCGCCAGAAATCGAGAGAATCCCCGACGCGCAGCCGCTCGGCGTCCCGCCGGCCGCGCCGCAGGCCGACCCCGCCGACGAAACGGTCCAGCCGGCCCCGCGCGGCCCAGGCGAGCGGGAACGAGTACCAGCCGTTGTCCCCGCCGATGCCCTCGATCACTTTCCACAGCGCTTCGCGCGGGGCGTCGACCGTCAGTTGGCGCTCGTCGCGGTACAGGCTGCCGCCGGCCCAGTCGGGGTCCGTGGGCAGCGGATCGCTCGGGGCTCCGGGCACGGCGGCCGACGACCAACGCGTCGTCACATCGGCGTCCCGTACCCTGCGCAGGGCCAGGCCGAGTGCCTCGTCGTACGGCAGGGGTTGGCCGCGGCCGTCGGGGACGTACTCGGCGATGTCGTGTTCGTGGCAGACGACTTCGTGGCGCAGTGACTCGGTGAGCGGGCGGGCGATGGAGTGCGGCACGGGTGTCACGAGGCCCACCCAGTGGCTGGAGAGCTTCGGGGTGAGGACGGGCACGGGCACGATGAGGCGCTTGGGCAGGCCGGCGACGTCGGAGTAGCAGCGCATCATGTCCAGGTAGGTGACCACGTCCGGCCCGCCGATGTCGAACGCCCGGTTCACGTCCGCCGGCATCCGGGCCGCACCCACGAGATACCGCAGCACGTCCCGTACGCCGATCGGCTGGATGCGGGTGCGCACCCACTGCGGCGTGACCATGACCGGCAGCCGTTCCGTGAGGTAGCGCAGCATCTCGAAGGAGGCCGAACCCGAGCCGATGATCACCGCCGCCCGCAGGACGGCGGCCGGTACGGGCGAGTCGAGGAAGATCTGCCCGACCTCCTCGCGGGAGCGCAGATGCGGGGACAGCTCCCTCGGCGGTACGCCCCGAGGTGTCAGTCCGCCGAGGTAGACGATGCGCCCCACGCCGGCGGCCCGGGCCTGTTCCGCGAAGACCCGGGCGGCGCGCCGGTCGGTCGCCTCGAAGCCGGCTCCGGTACCGAGAGCGTGCACGAGGTAGTACGCGACATCGATGCCGCGCATGGCCTCCGCCACCGATCCGGCGTCGGTGACGTCGCCCTTGGCGACCTCGACGTCCTTCGCCCACGGGTGGTCGCGCAGTTTTTCGGGGGATCGCGCCAGACACCGCACGCGGTGCCCGGCCTTCAACAGCTCCGGAACGAGCCGCCCCCCGATGTAACCGGTGGCCCCGGTCACCAGACACGTCAGGCCTGTCGCATCGTGCGCCGCGTCGCCGCCCATGGGATCCTCCTCGGCCGGTGGTACCGCTGTGTACCGGTTCCACCTTGCCCGATCATGGCCCGGGCCGCGTGACCTGCCCGTGGCGAGGGGAGGCCGCACGCCGTCACACTGGTGGCCCGTCACCGTACGACGTGAGGCGACCGATGGCTTTGCAGATCAGTGCAACGAACCCCGAGCACCCGGCCGTTCTTCTCGATCTGCCCTGGCACCTGCCGCTCGAGGACTGGCCGGAGAAGCATCTGGTGCCGCTGCCGCGCGGAATCTCCCGCCACGTCGTGCGCTACGCCCGTGCCGGGGCGGACGTCGTGGCCGTCAAGGAGCTCGCCGAGCGCCCGGCGACGCGCGAGTACGAACTGCTGCGTACCCTCGCCAGGCTCCGGATACCCGCGGTGGACCCGCTCGCGGTGGTCACGGGGCGCAGCGGCAGCCGGGGTGAGCCCCTGGAACCGGTACTGATCACCCGCCATCTGAAGGGTTCCCTGCCCTACCGCTCGATGTTCGAGACGACTCTGCGCCCCAGCACCGTGCACCGCCTCATGGACGCCCTCGCCGTCCTGCTCGTCCGGCTGCATCTGGCCGGCTTCGCCTGGGGTGACTGCTCCCTGTCCAACACCCTCTTCCGCCGGGACGCGGGCGCCTATGCCGCGTACCTGGTCGACGCGGAGACCGGCGAGCTTCACGCGCAACTCAGCACGGGCCAGCGCGAGTACGACATCGATCTGGCCCGGGTGAACATCAGCGGGGAGATGCTGGACCTGGAGGCATCGGGCGCGCTGCACCCGTCGGTGGATCCGATCGCGTTCGGCAACGAGATCTGCCGGCGCTACGAGGCCCTGTGGACCGAACTGACCCGCACATCGGTCTACCCGGCGGGCAGGTACCACTACATCGACCGCCGGATCCGGCGGCTCAACGCCCTCGGATTCGACGTGGCCGAGATGCAGATCCAGCACTCCTCGAACGGCGACACGGTCACCTTCGTCCCCAAGGTCGTGGACGCCGGCCACCACCACCGCCAGCTGCTGCGGCTCACGGGGCTCGACACCGAGGAGAACCAGGCCCGGCGGCTCCTCAACGACCTGGAGAGCTGGATGGCCACCCAGGAGGACTTCGTCCCGGGGGACCCGCTCGGGGCTCGCGACGAAGTGCTCGCTCATCGCTGGGTCCGTGAGGTCTTCCGGCCGACCGTACGGGCCGTTCCGCAACATCTGCGGGGCTCGATGGACCCCGCCGAGCTCTACCACGAGCTGCTGGAACACCGCTGGTACCTGTCCGAACGTGCCCAGTACGACATCGGCCTGGAGGCGGCGGTGGCGGACTTCGTCAGCAAGGTGCTTCCGTCCAGGTCCAGGGGATGACGCACCGGTGGCCGTGAGCCGCCGGTCGGCAGAGTTTCACAAGAGCGCTGCGACGTGCGCTGCCCTACTGGCCACAGCCCCGGCCGCCCCGGGCTCGCGACGTGCTCTGGTCGACGGCCTCATCGCCGAGGGCGCGCCGGCGGACCTGCGGGCGGAGGTTTCGCCGACCCCTACTCCGCGGCCATGCACTAGGCGCTGTTTCTCGGATCATGTGCGGAGCCAGATCACGAGGGTGGCGAGGGTGACGGTGCCGAGGTAGATGTAGGCGCGTTTCTCGTAGCGGG
>NZ_JBVHTA010000050.1:0-58895 GCF_055566095.1 Streptomyces sp. NPDC027962 | reverse complement strand
CTCGTACTGGACGTACCTGGATGACTCCGACAACGCAGCGAGTGTGCGTGCCAGGCGTCGTGGGCCAGGCGGGACTTTCGAAACACGCCCTAGCCGCGGGGCGTCAGCCAGGGGTGCGGCTGCCGGAAGTACGCCGGCCGGAGCCGCCGGGCCGGCCGGGCTGCACGAGGGTACGGACGGGGCTGCCCGCCAGATACGCGGCGATGTCCTCGACCGCCTCCCGGAAGTACACCTCGTAATTGCGACGGGTGACATAGCCGAGGTGGGGCAGCCCGAGGAAGTTCGGTGCCGTGCGCAGCGGGTGGCCGGCGGGCAGCGGTTCCTGCTCGAACACGTCGGCGCCCGCTCCGGCGATCCAGCCCTCGTGCAGCGCCTGCACCAGGGCCTTCTGGTCGACGATCGCGGCCCGGGACGTGTTGATCAGGTAGGCCGTAGGGCGCATGCGCTTCAGCTCTTCGGCCCCGATCAGACCCCGGGTGCGGTCGCCGAGCTGCAGATGCACGCAGACGAAGTCCCCCGTCTCGAGGAGCTCGCCGAGCGACCGGGCCCGTACGACGCCGTGCTCCGCGGCCCGTTCGTCGGTGAGGCTTCGGCTCCATGCCGTGACGTCCATGCCGAAGGCCCGGCCGACGGCGGCGACCTTCGTGCCGATCCTCCCGAGACCCAGCAGTGCGAGCGTGCGGCCGTGCAGATCCGCGCCGATGGTCGACTGCCAGGGACCGCCGTCACGCAGTGCGTTGCCTTCCTGCACGACGTGCCGGGCGAGGCCGAGGATGAGGGCCCAGGTCAGTTCGGCGGGCGGTTCCGAGTTGCTGGCGGTGCCGCACACGGTCACACCGTTACGGGCCGCGGCTTCGAGGTCTATCGAGGCATTGCGCAGGCCTGAGGTGATCAGCAGCCGCAGCCGTGGCAGCCGGTCGAGCAGGGACGAGGTGAACGGTGTCCGCTCGCGCATAGCGACCAGGATCTCGCAGTCGCCGACCGCCTCGACCACGTCGCCCTCCGAAGCGAAGTGCTCCTTGACGGAACGGACTTCGACTGTGCCCGCGAGCGAGGACCAGTCCGCCAGGGAGAGCGCGGCGTCCTGGTAGTCGTCGAGCACGGCACAGTTGATCGTCATGGGAGCGGAGCGTACCCGGTGGGTACGTAGCGAACATGGACCTGGTGGTGATCCAGCCGCTCAAGGGCAGGCACTGCTCCGAGTGCCACAAGGGCCCGCTTGTGATGCATGTGCTCGAATCCGACGCACCCGTGTGCCTGGAGTGCGCTGATCTCGGCCACTTGGTGTATCTGCCGAGAGGCAGCGCGGCGCTCACCCGGCGGGCCCGGGAGGCGAGTTCGCTCTGGGCGGTCGTGGTGCGTTACAACCGCCGTCGCAGTCGCCACGAACGGCAGGGGCTGCTCGTCGAGGAGGCTGCGCTTGCCCGCGCGGAGTCGGCATGCCTCGCCGACGCGGACGCGCGCGCCCGCCGCCGTGCGCGGGACGCGGCCCGGCGGGACGCGGAGGACGCGCGGTTCATCGCCGAACTGGCTGCCGCGATACGGCGCCTGTTCCCGGGCTGTCCCGGGGAACGCACCGCCGAGATCGCCGCGCACGCCGCCCTGCGCGGCAGCGGGCGCGTCGGCCGCACCGCGGCGGGCCGCTCACTGGAGGAGGGAGCGATCACGGCCGCGGTGCGCGCTTCTGTGCGGCATATCGACACCGCCTACGACGCGCTGCTGATGGCGGGCGTCCCCCGCCACGAGGCGCGGGCCCGCGTGGCGGGGCAGATCGAGGCGGTCCTGGCGTCCTGGCGGCGGCCTTCGACGGCTTGAGCGTGCCGGGCGTCGCGGGCCGGGCGGGCGCCTGGTGAACACGACTCAGCAGTCCCGGGTGGGGCGGAACCGGCGGTACAGGACGAGACCACCGAGGATCATCGTCGCACCGGCAGGGATCGCGAACGCCAGCTCGTCGGAGCCCGTCTGGGCCAGCGCCCCTCCAGACGGCTTCGGGGCCCACTGCTCGTCGGGCACGGCCGGCTTCTCGGGCTTCACGGTCCTGGGCGGGGTGGTCGGCTCCTCCTCGACCGGCGGCTTGCCTGAGTCGTTCACCGAGCTGTTGCCGGTGGCAGGGTTGCCGATGCCGACGACGTTCACCGAGTTGCCGCTCACATTGACCGGCAGGTCGACCGGGAGCTGCAGGCCGTTGCCGGAGAGAACACCCGGTGACCCTGCCACCTCGCCGCCCGCGTGGGCGCCGCCGCCACTGTGGGAGCTGGAACCGGCCTCAGTGCCCTGGGAGCCGCCGCCGTGTTCCGCGTTGCCGCCGCTGTCACCGTGCGACACGTTGGAGCAGTCGTTGCCGGCCGCCGGGTTGAGCAGTCCGACCACGTTGGCGGTATTGCCGCACACGTTCACCGGGAGGTGCACGGGTAGCTGGACCGCGTTGCCCGACACCACGCCGGGGGATCCGACGGCCGCGCCGTCCGCGCTCGAATCCGCCTGGGCGTAGCCTGTCGCCATGGCCAGTGCGCCGCCCGTGAGCATCACGGTCGCCAGGCCCTTTCGGTGAACCTGCCTCATGGTTGCCTGCCTTCATAAGAAACCTCACGGGCATTCGCCCGCACCGGAATTAACGCCGCAGGGGCCCATCGGTTCTGCCGAATACGCCATTCACCCCTTCGGGTGTGCGAGTTGTCGAAGACCCTTCGAACTGAACGTCGAGCCCAACGTCGTGCCCCCGTCCCGCGCCGCCCGTCGCGCGTACGGGTGGTTTCCGGCCGAAGCCGGTGATCCGGCCGGTGCCGCGGCCGTTGCGCTTGCCGGAGTGGGCGCGCCCGGCGGCCCCGCCGTGCCATCGCCCCGACGGAAGGGTTTCCGAACGTGCAGACCATGAAGCAGCCCCGCCCCCGCCGGACGCGGCCACCGTCCGTGACGCGACGCACCGTGCTCGCCGTCGTCGCCGCCGCCGTTGCCGTACTGGGAGTGGCCGCGCCGGCCGCGCAGGCCTCCCGGGACGGTGATCGGCGGCCCGCCGCGCCGCGCGCAGCCGCCTCAACCACGGTGCGGGGTACGGCGTATGTGGAGACACGGCTGTTCTTCGGCACCGAGCGGCCGGATGGCGGTCCCGATGTGACCGACGCGCAGTTCACGGCGTTCGTCGACCGGAGCGTCACGCCGGACTTCCCCGACGGGCTGACGATCCAGGAGGGCCGCGGCCAGTGGCGTGACTCCAACGGAGTCATCGAGCGCGAGCGTTCGTACGAGCTGATCCTGCTGTATCCGGCGTCCGAGGCCCTGGCCCGGGACGGCCGGGTCGAGCGGATCCGCGAGGCCTATGTGCGGGCGTACGCGCAGGACTCCGTGGCCAGGCTGGACGAACCGACGCAGGCCGACTTCTGACTCATCTGCCCAGCAAGGCGGTGAGCGCACCCACGGGGTCCGTGTCGGGCGTGCCGCGCGGCCACCAGTCCTCACGGTCGGGGTCGGACTCGTACCCGTACCAGAGGCCGTCACGGCCCAGCCGGAGCTGGAGGGAGCGTGCGGACAGGTGGTTGCGCCAGGGCCTGAAACCGGGGAAGTCGGCGGCGGCCAGGGCAGGGCGGGCCCGGTCGAAGGGGCCGGCGGGCGGGTCCCAGGGCTCCTCCAGCACGGTGAGTGCCGCCGGCCCGCCCTGCCGCCAGGCGGCGACCGCACGGGCCAGCTCCGTGGGGGTGCGGTCGGTGGCGGCGGCGAGATCGCGGTAGAGGGCGCGGGTCGAGGCGGTCAGGCCGGAGCCGGGGTGCGCGGCGGCCAACCGCACCGCGTCCTGCCAGGGAGTCAGCGCGGCGACGGGGTCGTGCCCGGTGGCGAGGAGGGCGTGGGCACGTGCGGCGGCCTCTGTGGCCAGCAGGTCGAGGGCGAGCGGGTCGGGGGCACCGGGGGTGTCGGGATAGGCCGGGGGACGGCCCGGGCGGAGCGGGACGGGGAAGGGCGGCGGCAGGAGCGGCAAGTCCGCACGCCGGGCGACGGCCTCCTTCGCGGACACGCTCCGCAGGGGTGCGGCGGACGCGGTGGCGGAGTGCTCGGCCGCCGCCCGGGTCGCGTTGCGGCCGGAGAGGTCGGAGAGGATGTCCCGCTCGCCCCGGCCGCGCATCAGGAACAGCACGAACGGGTCCTCGTCCAGCAGTCTGGCTGTCTGGTAGCACAGCGCCGCGGCGTGCTTGCAGGGGTAACCGTCGTCCGGGCACGAACAGTCGGGGATCAAGTCACCGGGCGTCGGCAGCAGGTCCGCGGCGCTCGCCAGCGCGTGCGGGACGTCCTTGTCGAGCAGCGCCGCGATGTGCTCGGGCCGGGCCGCCGCCGCGGACAGGAAGTCGTCCCAGTCGTCGTCATTGAGGGTGCGCAGGCGGATCTCCGTGCGGTACGGACGCGCTCTGCTGCCCTGCACGTACGCCATGACCCGGCCGGGCGTCACCGTGATCGCCGCGACGTGGCCCGTGGCCGCGTAGGCGCGGCCACGGACCAGGCGGGCGGGGTCGAGGGCGGTTTCCTCGAGCGCAGCCACCCAGGCATTGCCCCACCAGGTCGTCGCGGACTCGTCGCCCGCGAGGGGGTCCAGAGCGGGAAACGTACGGCGCTGGTCCTCGTGGCGCGGGCCCGGCGAGACGCCCGGCCGGAAACGCGGGTGCGCGGGCGGGGTCATGACGGCCTCCGCAAGGAGACGAGGTCGGCCAGCTCCCGGTCGGTCAGCTCGGTCAGCGCCGCCTCTCCCGAGCCCAGCACCGCATCCGCCAGTGCCCGCTTGGAGGCGAGCATCTCGGCGATGCGGTCCTCCACCGTGCCCTCGGTGACGAGACGGTGGACCTGCACGGGCTGTGTCTGGCCGATGCGGTAGGCGCGGTCGGTGGCCTGCTCCTCGACAGCCGGGTTCCACCAGCGGTCGAAGTGGACGACATGGCCCGCCCTGGTCAGGTTCAGCCCGGTGCCGGCCGCCTTGAGGGACAGGATGAACACCGGGACCTCCCCCGACTGGAAGCGGTCGACCATGCGCTCGCGCTCCGCCACAGGCGTCCCTCCGTGCAGCAGCTGGCAGGGGATGGCGCGGGACACGAGGTGTGCCGACAGCAGGCGGGCCATGGAGACGTACTGAGTGAAGATCAGGACCGAGCCGTCCTCCGACAGGATCGTCTCGAGAAGCTCGTCGAGCAGGGCGAGCTTGCCGGAGCGGCCGGCCAGGCGGGGCGCGCCACCGCGGTCCGTACCGTGCCCGGGTCCGTACTCCTTGAGGAACTGCGCGGGGTGGTTGCAGATCTGCTTGAGGGCCGTGAGCAGCTTCATTACCAGGCCGCGGCGCGCGATGCCCTTGGCAGCCTCGATCGCCGCCATCGTCTCCCGTACAACCGCCTCGTAGAGGGAAGCCTGTTCGCGGGTGAGGGGTACCGGATGGTCCGACTCCGTCTTCGGCGGCAGCTCGGGCACGATGCCCGGGTCGGACTTCTTGCGGCGCAGCAGGAACGGGCGGACGAGCCGGGCGAGCCGCTCCACGGCCGCGTCGTCCTCGCCGTTCTCCACGAGACGGGCATGGCGGGAGCGGAAAGTCTTGAGCGGGCCGAGCAGGCCGGGAGTCGTCCAGTCCAGCAGCGCCCACAGCTCGGAAAGGTTGTTCTCCACGGGGGTGCCGGTCAGGGCGACGCGGGCGGGGGTGGGGATCGTGCGCAGCGCCTTGGCAGTCGCGGAGAAGGGGTTCTTCACGTGCTGCGCCTCGTCGGCCACGACCATCCCCCACGCGTGCGACGCCAGTTGCTCCGCGCTGCTGCGCATCGTGCCGTACGTGGTCAGGACGAAGCCGCCGTCGGGTGTGCCGAGGACGCGGTCCGCGCCGTGGAACCGCCGCACCGGGACGCCGGGGGCGAAGCGGGCGATCTCCCGCTGCCAGTTCCCGAGCAGCGAGGCCGGGCACACGACGAGCGTCGGGGCGCAGCGCGCCCGGCGCAGATGCAGGGCGATCACGGTGACGGTCTTGCCGAGGCCCATGTCGTCGGCGAGGCATCCGCCGAGACCGAGCGATGTCATCAGATCCAGCCATGCCAGCCCGCGCAGTTGGTAGTCCCGCAGGGTGGCGTGCAGGCCGGGTGGGGCCTCGGCGGGGGCGGGGGCAGTGGCGGTGGCAGCGGTGAGGCGATCGCGCAGGGCGGCCAGCGCACCCGTCGGCACGGCCTCGACCGTCTCCCCGTCCACCTCCGCCGTGCCGGTGAGCGCCACGGCGAGAGCGTCAACAGGCTCCAGCAGGCCGAGCTCCCTCTTGCGGGCCTTGCGCACGAGATCCGGGTCGACCACGACCCAGCGGTCGCGCAGCCGCACGATGGGGCGGTGCGACTCGGCGAGCGCGTCCATCTCACGCTCCGTCAGTGGGTCGCCGTCCAGTGCGAGCTGCCAGTCGAACCTGAGCAGTTGCTCGCTGTCGAAGAAGGGCGTGCCGTCGGTGGCGGAGCCGGGCGCGGAGCGCACGACCGCGGCGGCCGAGAGCGTACGCGCGAGCTCCTTCGGCCAGTGGACGGCGACGCCCGCCGCGTCCAGGCGTGCCGCGCCCGGGCCGAGCAGCTCGTACAACTCGTCCTCGCTGAGCGGCAGTACGTCCGGCACCTCCCGCTCCAGCAGCCGGGCGAGCGGCGGCCAGACCCGGCCGGCACGGCGCAGCGCGAGCACCGTGTCGATCCGGGCTCGCGGCCCGAAGTGCTCGTCGCCGGCCCCGGCCCACAGGCGCGCGGCGTCCATGACGAGGGTCGGGTCGGCGAGGCTGTGCACCTGGACGAGCGCCGCGCCCGCGTGGCGCTCGGCGCCGTCGTGCGGGGCGGTGTGGTGCGGGGCGGTGTCGAAGAACTCGTATGCGGACAGGTCCAGCCGCAGCGACACCCGCACGCCCGCGTCCATCCCGGCGGCGGCCTCGGCGGCCCACTCGCGGGCTCCGGGCAGATGCTGCGCCGCGGCCGCCGCGAAGGGCGCACCCGCGGCGAACGCGGCAGCCGGTGTGCGCGGCAGGCTGTCCGCCACGGCGTCGAAGAACGCCCGCACCAGCGCCTCCGGATCCGGGAGCCGCAGCGGCCGGGCCCCCTCGACGGGCGCGGCGTGCGCCTCGTACGGCATGGCGGCGGCGATGGCCCTGAGCTGCGCGATGTCGTCGGCGTCGAGCGGCCCGGCCCGCCAGGCGTCGTGGTCGGACGGGGTCAGCCCGGGCAGCAGCCTGCCGCGTGCCACGAGCTGCAGAGCGTGCAGGACGGCGGCGCCCCAGCAGGCGCCGGCCGGATGCGCGGCCGGATCGCGGCGGGCGCGGATGAGCAGCGGCACGGCGTCGACGACGGGCAGCACGACGGCGGGAACGCTCTCGCTGCGGACGCCGCCGTCCTCGTCGGGCCGGACGACGACGATCTCGCCGCTCGCCCCGGCGAGCGGACGCCCGTCGGGCTCCCAGAAAGCGACCCGGCCGTCGCGAGGCAGCGCGGCGGGAAGGAACACAGCGGCGGCCGTGGTGGTCGTCATCGGGTCCCTCCCGTCCCTGGTCGTCGGCGGACGCGGTTTGCACCTGCATCCACGACCTTACGGGCGGGGTGTGACAGTGGGGTGCGGTGCCTGCTGTGACCTGGGCTTTCCCCTACCCCGCCCCTTCTCGAACCGGGTAAGCCCCGGACCCCGTACCGCGCTTCGCGCGGTGAGGCGCGGGGGTCCGGGGCGGAGCCTCCGGATACGGGAAGGGGCGGGGTAGGGGAAAGCCCCGCGCAGCGGCCGCCCACTCGCCGCCCCACCGCGGTCACCCGCGCGCGCTCGCCCCCGCAGCGAGGCCGGCCCTCTCCTCGACCTCCGCCGCGCCGGGCGCGACGGCCTCCGCAGCGGGGCCGGCCCTTTCTCGGTTTCCGCCCCGTCACCAGGCTCGACCGCCTCGGCACCCGCAGCAGGCACGACGGCCCCCGCCTCCGCACCAGGCAGCAGGGGTGGCGTCGGCGGCGGGAGTGCTGGCGGACATGGCTGTCTCCTCGGACGAGAGTGACGGAGTGTGGGTCGGCGCTTCGTCTTCCGTAGCGCTTTCACCCAGTCAGACCGCCGTGCGGACGAGAAGTCATCGCCCGTTCCCGATACTTCGAGGAACGCTGAGGGTGCATCCTGGGAGGAGGAGATGCGTTGCCATGCGTACTGGGAGTGAACCGATCACCGCACGCAGTCCACTGCGTATGCGCTTGTGGCTGGGCGTGTGGGGCCTGATGTGGACGGTGGGCGGCACGATCGCCTTCGCGATCGTCGGGCGGCCCGGGTGGGCCGCCGCGTGCGGGGTGCTGTTCCTCGTCGTCGCCGTGGATCTGGGGTTGGTCGTGCGCCATATCCGCCAGGGGCCGCACTATCAGCCGGGCAAGGACGTCCCACCGTACGAGCCCGACCACGGCTGACCGCCCCAAGCCCCGACCGCCGCCCCGCCGGGAGCGCGCTCCGTGTGGGTCGGTGTCACTGCGTGTCGAAGTCGGCGGCTTTCAGATATTCGGGGTTCGGGTCCAGCGCCGCCGCGAGACGGAAGTGGCGCTTGGCCTGCTCCGGTCTGCCGGCGCGCTCGAAGGTGCGCGCGAGGGCGAAGTGGGCGAAGGCGTTGTCCGGCTCACGCTCGAGGACGAGCTCGAACTCGAGCTCGGCTGGTCTCAATTGAGCCGCGGCGAAGAAGGCGCGGGCACGCAGCAGCCGGGCTGCTGTGTTCTCCGGGTGGGCTGCGATGACGGAGTCGAGAAGCTTCACGGCTCCGCGCGGATCCCGCGACGCCAGCAACTGCTCGGCCGCGCGATAGTCGATGACGTGCGTTTCCGGGTTGCTGTTGGACACGCTGCATTCCTTCCCGTCGCTGCCCGGACCAACACGGCTCGGGTCAGGGCTATTCCGGTGCCTGCGCCGGGCGGCTCCGCCCGTCCCGAGGCCGCCCCCTGGGAACGCAGGGCAGCCCCCTAGGGCGTGTTTCGAAAGTCCCGCCTGGCCCACGACGCCTGGCACGCACACTCGCTGCGTTGTCGGAGTCATCCAGGTACGTCCAGTACGAGGATGAACCTCCGCCTTGCGATCGCACGCACCAGACGCCGCGGGCCCCGCCCTGCGGGCGGACGACGCTACTTTCGAAACACGCCCTAGGAACGAGAGCCCGCCGCGCGCCGGGTCAGCTCGGCCCACACCTCGCGGACCTGGGGCTCCAGCTCCTCCAGGGGCCCGTCGTTCTCGATGACAAGATCGGCGATGGCCCGCCGCTGTTCACGAGTGGCCTGCGCCGCCATCCGTGACCGCGCCTCCTGCTCCGTCATCCCGCGCAGCCGTACGAGCCGGTCGAGCTGGGTCTGCGGTGACACGTCCACCACGACCACCACGTCGTAGAGAGACTCGAGCTTGTTCTCCGTGAGCAGCGGTACGTCGTGGACGACCACCTCGTCGGGACCGGCCGCCTCCTCCAGCTCCCGCGAACGCGCCCCGACCAGGGGGTGCACGATCGCGTTGAGGGTCGCGAGCCGATCGGCGTCGGCGAACACGATGGCGCCGAGCCGGGGCCGGTCCAGGGTGCCGTCGACGGAAAGGATCTCGGGGCCGAATGCCTCGACGACCGCCGCGAGCCCGGGGGTCCCGGGCTCGACGACCTCGCGGGCGATCCGGTCGGCGTCGATGAGCACCGCCCCGTACGACACCAGCAGCCGGGACACCTCGCTCTTGCCGGCGCCGATACCGCCGGTCAGACCAACTGTCAGCATGGGCCGCAGCCTACGCGAGCGCCCGGGCCCCTCTCCGGTCCGGTCCGATCGCCGGCAGAGCCTCAGGACTCACCCTCGCGTTCAGCAAGGAAGCGCTCGAATTCCAGCCCGATCTCGTCCGCCGACGGCAGTTCGACCGCTTCGGCGACGAGGCTGCCGCGGGTCTCGGCTCCGGCCATGGCGTCGTACTGGTGCTCAAGGCCCTGGACCAGGGCCACCAGCTCCTCGTCGCCCTCGCCGATCTGCCGCTCGATCTCGGTCTGGGTGCGGTGCGCCTCCGTCCGCAGGGAGTGCGCGACCGCCGGCAGCACCAGACCCGTGGCGGCCGTGATGGCCTCCAGGGCGCTCAGAGCCGCGTCCGGGTAGGAGGAGCGGGCCACGTAGTGCGGTACGTGGGCGGCCACGCCGAGCACGTCGTGGCCTGCCTGCATCAGGCGGTACTCGACGAGTGCCTCGGCGCTGCCGGGCACCTGGGCCTCGTCGAAGGGGCTGCGATGGCCGGGCATGAGGTCCGTGCGGTTGCCGTGCGGGGTGAGGCCGACGGGGCGGGTGTGCGGAACGCCCATCGGGATGCCGTGGAAGTTGACCGCGAGGCGCACCTGGAGCCGCTCGACGATCTGTCGAACCGCCGCCGCGAAGCGCTCCCACTCGACGTCCGGCTCGGGGCCGCTGAGCAGCAGGAACGGCGCGCCGGTGGCGTCCTGGACGAGCCTGACCTCCAGCGACGGGGTCTCGTATCCGGCCCAGCGGTCGCGCCGGAAGGTCAGCAGGGGGCGGCGGGCACGGTAGTCCACCAGCCTGTCGTGGTCGAAACGCGCCACCACCTGGTGGGGAAGCGTCTCCATCAGGTTGTCGACGATCTGCTCGCCGGTCTCACCCGCGTCGATATAGCCGTCGAAGTGGTACAGCATGACCAGGCCGGCGGACTCCTGCGCGAGCGCCGTGTCGACGACCGCGAGACCCTTCGGCTCCCACTCGTACAAATCCTGCGGATCCAGCACGATTACCGCTCCTCCTCGTGTTCGAAGACAAGAACGCGCGGTGACGCATGTGCATTCCCGTGGCTTTCCCGCTCCATGGTGCGTGCCCCACTTCGAACGGGCCGCTGATGCCGGGCAGTTCGGGCCGCCCCCGAGACCCCGCCGTGCCACCGGCTCCAAGCAGCCGGCCGTCGATGTCGCCAACCACAGCTCCGGCTGCCGGACGACCGTCTGCGCTAGCAGCACCGTCACCGGCGGCAAGGGGCTGACCACATCGCCGTCACCCCATGGCCCCGGAAGTCCCGTAGCCCCCGGTAGGACCCGTAGCCCCCTGCAGATCCGTAGCCCCCGAAAGACAGCAGTTCCCCGAAACAGCGGTAAGGCCCGCCCCCCAGTGGGGAGCGGGCCTTACTTCAGCTGGTCAGCTGCCTGCGGGACGAGCCTCAGCTCTGGCCGCCGGCAAGCTTCTCGCGCAGGGCGGCAAGCGCCTCGTCCGACGCAAGGGCGCCGGAGTTGTCGTCCGACTCCGAGGAGTAGGAACCGCCGGTCGCACCCGCCGGGGCACCGGCCGGAGCGGCGGCGCCACCCTCGGCAGCGGCGGCCTCGTCGGCCTCGCGGGACTTGATGACCTGGGCCTGGTGCTGCTCGAAGCGCTGCTGCGCCTCGGCGTACTGCGTCTCCCACGCCTCGCGCTGGGACTCGAAGCCCGGCAGCCAGTCGTTGGTCTCCGGGTCGAAGCCCTCGGGGTAGATGTAGTTGCCCTGGTCGTCGTAGGACGCGGCCATGCCGTACAGGGTCGGGTCGAACTCGACCGAGGCCGGGTCGGCACCGAAGGACTCGTTGGCCTGCTTCAGCGAGAGGCTGATGCGACGGCGCTCGAGGTCGATGTCGATGACCTTGACGAAGATCTCGTCGTTGACCTGGACGACCTGCTCCGGGATCTCCACGTGGCGCTCGGCCAGCTCGGAGATGTGGACCAGACCCTCGATGCCCTCGTCGACGCGGACGAACGCACCGAACGGAACGAGCTTCGTGACCTTACCCGGGACGACCTGACCGATCTGGTGGGTCCGGGCGAACTGCTGCCACGGGTCCTCCTGCGTCGCCTTCAGCGACAGGGAGACACGCTCGCGGTCCATGTCGACGTCGAGGACCTCGACGGTGACTTCCTGGCCGACCTCGACAACCTCGGAGGGGTGGTCGATGTGCTTCCAGGACAGCTCGGAGACGTGGACGAGACCGTCGACGCCGCCCAGGTCCACGAACGCACCGAAGTTGACGATCGAGGAAACGACGCCGGAGCGGACCTGACCCTTCTGCAGGGTCGTGAGGAACGTCTGGCGGACCTCGGACTGGGTCTGCTCCAGCCAGGCGCGGCGGGACAGGACCACGTTGTTGCGGTTCTTGTCCAGCTCGATGATCTTCGCCTCGAGCTCCTTGCCCACGTAGGGCTGGAGGTCGCGGACACGGCGCATCTCGACGAGGGAGGCCGGCAGGAAGCCACGGAGGCCGATGTCGAGGATGAGACCACCCTTGACGACCTCGATGACGGTACCGGTGACGATGCCGTCCTCTTCCTTGATCTTCTCGATGGTGCCCCAGGCACGCTCGTACTGGGCGCGCTTCTTCGAGAGGATCAGGCGGCCTTCCTTGTCCTCCTTCTGGAGAACAAGGGCCTCGATCTCGTCGCCGACCTTGACGACCTCGTTCGGGTCGACGTCGTGCTTGATCGAGAGCTCGCGGCTCGGGATGACACCTTCGGTCTTGTAACCGATGTCGAGCAGGACCTCGTCCCGGTCGACCTTCACGATGACGCCGTCGACGATGTCGCCGTCGTTGAAGTACTTGATCGTCTCGTCGATCGCGGCGAGGAAGGCTTCCTCGTTACCGATGTCGTTGACCGCAACCTGCGGGGTGGTGGCGGTGGTCTCGGTGCTGCTCGTCATGTGGGAAAGGGCTCCGGTACGGACATTGAGTCGTAGGTACTGCTACGCCGAGAGCCCGTATCGCAGCTGCAGAAGCCGGACAGCCTAGGAAGCGCCGAACAAAAGATCCGAAGACCCTGGAGACGCCTCGTGAACCGAGGGATACATACAGATGCGAGCGCGGCCTGCTCCGTCTGAGGCGCGCAGGCTCGCAGCGCAACTTGTAGCATACGGGGGCAGCCGGACACGGTCAATGCGCGAAGGCGCACACCCGGGGTGGAAGACCACATTTCCGGCACAACTCTTGTTCGCCGAGGCCAGGATGGCTTCTTTTCGATGCCCGGCTTCGGCGCGCTGGACGCAAACTACAACGACGGTGACGATGAGCCAAGATTTCGAACCGGAAGCGACCCGCCGTAGCGCTGGGGATGCGGAGAGCAGCCGGGCCAGCCGGGGCTGGTGGGACGTGAACGCCGACGAGTACCAGAACGAGCACGGCGCCTTCCTCGGCGACGACCGGTTCGTATGGGGCCCAGAAGGACTCGACGAGGCGGACGCCGGGCTGTTGGGACCCGCCGCCTCGCTGAAGGGACTGGACGTGCTGGAGATCGGCGCGGGCGCCGCCCAGTGCTCGCGCTGGCTCGCCGCGCAGGGCGCCAGGCCGGTGGCGCTGGACCTCTCCCACCGCCAGCTCCAGCACGCCCTGCGCATCGGCGCCGACGTGCCGCTGGTGGAGGCGGACGCGGGGGTACTGCCGTTCAGGGACGCCTCCTTCGACATCGCCTGCTCCGCCTACGGCGCGGTGCCGTTCGTCGCAGACCCCGTGAAGGTGTTCCGCGAGGTGAGGCGGGTGCTGCGGCCGGGCGGGCGCTGGGTCTTCTCCGTCACGCACCCGATCCGCTGGGCCTTCCCCGACGAGCCGGGGCCCGAGGGCCTGTCGGTGGCCGCCTCCTACTTCGACCGCACCCCTTACGTCGAGCAGGACGACCAGGGCCGCGCCGTGTACGTGGAACACCACCGGACGATCGGCGACCGCGTACGGGACGTGGTCGCCGGCGGTTTCCGCCTGGTCGACCTGGTCGAGCCCGAGTGGCCCGCCTGGAACAGCCAGGAGTGGGGCGGCTGGTCCCCGCTGCGCGGCAATCTGATCCCGGGAACGGCGATCTTCGTCTGCGAGCGGGCGTGACAGGGGCGTGATACGCGACGAGGCCCTGGAACTGCCCGTACGTGCCGCCCTGCCGGCGCTGCGGGAGGCTCTCGACGGGGGCGGGGCCGCCGTGCTGTGCGCGCCGCCGGGCACCGGCAAGACGACCCTGGTGCCGCTGGTGCTCGCGGAGGGCGGCGCACGGGTCGTGGTCGCGGAGCCGCGGCGTATCGCGGCGCGGGCCGCGGCCCGCCGGATGGCGTGGCTGCTCGGTGAGAAGGTCGGCCGGACGGTCGGCTTCACCGTCCGCGGTGAGCGCGTGGTGAGCCGTGAAACGGTCGTCGAGGTCGTCACGACGGGTGTGCTGCTGCAGCGGTTGCAACGGGACCAAGAGCTGGCGGGCGTCGACGTGGTCGTGCTCGACGAGTGCCACGAGCGCCACCTGGACGCCGACACCGTCGCCGCCTTCCTGCTGGACGTGCGTGCCGCCCTGCGGCCCGAGCTGCGGCTGGTCGCGGCATCGGCAACCACGGACGCCGAGGGCTGGTCCCGGCTGCTCGGCGACGCGCCGGTGGTGCGGGCCGAGGGCGTCACGCACCCCGTCGAGGTGCTCTGGGCTCCTCCCGCGCGTCCGGTGCGGCCTCCGCACGGGATGCGGGTCGATCCCGCGCTGCTGACGCACGTGGCGTCCGTGGTGCGGCGGGCGCTCGCCGAGCGGACCGGCGACGTGCTGTGCTTCCTGCCGGGCGTGGGCGAGACCGGCCGGGTGGCCGGGCAGCTCGCAGGGGTGGACGCGGAGGTCCTCCAGGTGCACGGCCGGGCGCCTGCGGCGGTCCAGGACGCCGTGCTGGCGGGCGGTGCCGTCCGCCGGGTGATTCTCGCGACGTCCGTCGCCGAGTCGTCGCTGACCGTGCCGGGAGTGCGGGTCGTGGTCGACTCGGGGCTGGCGCGCGAGCCGCGTACCGACCATGCGCGGGGCCTGAGCGCGCTGACGACCGTACGGGCGTCGCAGGCCGCGGGCAGACAGCGGGCGGGGCGTGCCGGCCGGGAGGGGCCGGGCACGGTGTACCGCTGCTGGACCGAGGCCGAGGACGCACGGCTGACGCGGTTCCCCGCGCCCGAGATCAAGGTCGCCGACCTGACGGCGTTCGCTCTGCACGCAGCATGTTGGGGCGACCCGGCGGCGAGCGGCCTCGCCCTGCTGGACGCGCCCCCGGCGGGCGCGATGGCCGCGGCCCGGTCGGTGCTGGGCGCGATCGGCGCGGTCGACGAGTCGGGCAGGGTGACGGACCGGGGCGTACGGATGTCACGGCTGGGTCTCCATCCACGGCTGGCCCGCGCGCTGCTCGACGGTGCCCGCCAGGTGGGGGCGCGGCGCGCGGCCGAGGTGGTCGCGCTGCTGGGCGACGAGCCCCCGCGGGAGTACGGGGACGACCTGGCCGGCGCCTGGCGCACGGCCCGCCGGGGTGGTGACGCGTACGGTGCGCGCTGGCGGACGGAGGCGCGCCGGCTGGAGTCGTCCCTCGGTGACACCGGACACGGCCAGGGGGTGTCCGGCGACGACGCCGTCGCCGGGCTCGTCGCAGCTCTGGCGTTCCCAGAGCGGGTGGCACGGCGGCGCGGGGACGGGCAGTACCTGATGGCCTCGGGGACCGGAGGCGGGCTGGGCGCCGGCTCGGCGCTGCGCGACGCGCCCTGGCTGGCGGTCGCCGTGGCCGACCGTCCCGCCACGGCCGCGTCCGCACGCGTGCGGCTGGCCGCCGTCCTCGACGAGGACGCCGCCCGTGGCGCCGCCGCACATCTGCTGACGTCCGGCGAGGAGGTCCACTGGGAGGACGGCGACGTCGTCGCCCGGCGCGTGGAACGGCTGGGAGCGGTGGAGCTGTCCGTGCGGCCGCTGGGCGACCCGGACCCCTCGCTCGTGCGCCAGGCGCTGCTGGAGGGCATGCGGCACGAGGGGCTGGGGCTGCTGCATTGGACGCGCGAGGCGCGGGGGCTGCGGGAGCGGCTTTCGTTTCTGCACCGGGTGGTGGGCCCGCCGTGGCCGGGCGTCTCTGACACGGCGTTGCTCGAGGCCGCCGACCGGTGGCTCGAGCCGGAGCTCTCCCGCGCCCGGCGGCGCGCGGACCTCGGCCGCATCCAAGCGGGTCAGGCACTGCAGCGGCTCCTGCCGTGGGCGACCGGCGACGCGTCCCGGCTGGACGAGCTGGCGCCGGAGCGGATCCAGGTGCCGAGCGGGTCCCGTGTACGGGTGGAGTACAGCGGTGAACAGCCGGTACTCGCGGTGAAGCTGCAGGAGCTGTTCGGGCTGCGGGAGACACCGCGGGTCGCGGGTGTGCCGGTGCTGGTACACCTCCTCTCCCCCGCCGGACGGCCCGCGGCGGTCACCGCGGACCTGGCGTCCTTCTGGCGGGACGGTTACCGGGCCGTACGGGCTGAGCTGCGCGGCCGCTACCCGAAGCACCCGTGGCCGGAGGATCCTTCGTCGGCGGAGCCCACCCGGCACACGAAGGCGCGCCCCAGGCCGTGAGCGGCACAGGCCGTGAGCGACTCAGACCGTGAGCGGCACAGGCCGTGAGCGACTCAGACCGTGAGCGGCTCAGACCGTGAGCGGCTCAGACCGTGAGCGGCTCGGGGGCCGGTTCGCCGGCCGCCGTGTCCGGGCGGCGGGCGCGGGCCTCCAGCCACAGGGCGAGAGCGAACAGGACACCGCCGAGGGCCGGGAGCCCCCAGGGCAGGTACGAGGTCATCAGCAGCACCAGCCGGCGCTGGGAGGTGACCAGTTCGACGGTGGAGTCGACGTAGTCCGGGCGCATCTTCACATGGCCCGAGAACGCCGTGACCTTGTCGCGGCCGCCGAGCAGGGATCCGCCGCGTAGTTCCTCGGTGTGGATCTCCTCGCCGTTGACGGGTGCTCCGGTGACCGGGTCCACCCAGAACATCCGCTTGGTGGTGTACCAGCGGGTGGTGCCGGTCTGTTTCTCCAGCGTGGTCGCATCGATACCGGGGATCGGCATCTTCTTCGGGTACGGCACCTTGGTCCAGGGGATGGTCTGCTCGAAGTAGTAGACCTCCAGGCCGCGGAACTGCCGGGTGCCCTGGTAGTGGATCGGGGCGGACCTGCGGGCCTGGGCGTCGAAGTACACGTAGTCCCGTTTCTCGGTGAGGAACGGCCACTTGAACTCGATGCCCTCGCGGCGCACCGGGTCGCCGTCGACGGATTCGCCGGTGACGTGCACGGGTTCCTGGGTGTGCGCGTCGAAGATGTACCGCTCGGGGATCTGGGACACCATCTTCCCGTCCGGCCCCTGGACGTAGGAGAGGGAGTCCCAGACGACGACGTCGCGGCCCGCGGTGCGTTCGATCCTCTCCGACTCCTCCACATTGCCCTTGAGGGTCTGCACGATGGTGACCCTCTCGACCTCCTCGGCCTTGAGGGTGCCGTAGTCGAGGAGTGTCGCGGGCTTCGCCTCGAGGACCATCTCCTGGTACTGGCCGGCGGGGATCTTGACGAGCCGGGGAAAGGCGTACCAGCGCAGCAGGGGCCCCAGTGCGGCGAAGAAGACGGCGAGGGCGACGAGTACGAGACCTGCTCTGCGCTGCACGGTCCGCCCTCCTACTTCTTGGGTCCGGGGACGGTGGTGAGCAGCGGTTCGGGCGAGGTCTCGCCGGCCGGCGCGCCGATCGCCGTGACGGTCAGGACGAGGGCGAGGGCGGCTGCCAGTCCGATGGCGGCGGCGACGAGGGCGCGCATGCTCGGCCTCCCGGAACGCAGAACTGATAGGGCGTCAGGTCTGGGCACCGTAGCAATCCGGCCGGAAGAAGAGAACACGCGGCACCGCCCCTCTCCCTGGCGGCGGGAGAGGGACGGTGCGCGGTGCGTGCGGGTCAGGCAGAGGGCGACGGGGAGGGAGAGGTCGACGGCGAGGGGGAGGTCGACGGCGAGGGTTCAGGGGTCGTGCTCGGTGCCGGTGCCGTCACGTTCAGTTCGATGTCCAGGCTGCCGCCGCCGGGGGCGGTCAGGCGCAGCAGGAACGTGCCCTCAGCGTCGTCCGCGTAGACCTTGGGGAGCTCGAGGACGCCGTCGGCGCCGGTCTTGAGCCCGGTCAGGGTGCGCACGACCTTGCCGTCCTCCTTGAAGTACGGGCCCCTGCCGTTCTCGGCCGCGTCCTCCTTGGAAACGATCATCGTGGCGGTGACCGCGACACCCGAGGCGGCGACGCCGTCGCAGGCAGCCTTGACCCGGATGACGTCCGCGAACTCGCCGCCGGCGGTGGCCGTCAGCGCCTTCTCGTCCGTCCGGACGATGCTGTCCGCCTGCCGTTCGGTGACGGTGGCCCCGAACTCGACGCCGGGCAGGGAGCGCTCGACGACCGTGGCGCGCACGGTGAACGTGCCGGTCTTCTCACCCGCGAGCAGCGCGGGGGCGCTGACCGTGCCGTCGGCGCCGGTGGCCAGCACGACGCTCTGGTGCCCGCCGGAGAAGCGGGCGTCTGTGTCGCCGACGACCATGAACCGGACGGCCACCTTCTGGACGGGCAGGCCCTTGGCGTTCTCGGCCCTGACGGTGGGCCGCTCGCTGAACTCGCCACCGGCGACGGACGTCAGCGGCCCGGTCCCGGCGTCCTCGATGCGCGCCACCGGGGCGGGGGCCGGCGGAGTCGTCGGCGGCGGGGTGGCCGGCGGAGTCGTCGGCGGCGGAGTCGTCGGGGCCGGCTTTGCGGGCGGCGGAGTCGGCTTCGTTCCAGGGGGCGCCGGGTTCGGCGTCGGCGTGGGCTTGGGGCTCGGGGTCGTCGGCGGGGTCGAGGAGCCGGGGCCGTCGCCCACCGGCAGCACACCCGTGCCGTCGGGGACCTGGTGCGTCCCGCGCTTGTAGTACTCGAACCAGGACAGCACCGTACGCAGGTACTCCCGCGACTGGTTGTAGCCGAGGATCGCCCTGTCGAGGTCGTCCTTGTTGCCGAGGTCCCGGCCGCCGGCGCAGAGGTAGCGCCCCGCGGCGAGCGCCGCGTCGTAGATGTTGTTGGGGTCCTTGCGGCCGTCCGCGTTGGCGTCCTGGCCCCAGGCCGCCCAGGTCTCGGGGATGAACTGCATCGGCCCGACGGCTCGGTCGTGAACCGAGTCGCCGTCGTAGGCGCCGTTGTCACTGTCCGAAATGTTCGCGAAGCCGACGCCGTTGAGAACCGGGCCGAGGATCGGGGAGAGCGTCGTGCCGTTGGCGTCGACGCGGCCGCCGCGGGCCTGGCCCGACTCCACCTTGCCGATCGCGGCGAGCAGCTGCCACGGAAGACGGCAGGCCGGGTCGGACGCCGCGATGGTCTGCTCGGCCTGCTTGTAGGCGGCGAGGACGGTCGCCGGTATACCGGCCTCGCCCGGACCGGTGACCGGCAGATCGATCGAAGTGCCCGGCTTGTCGGGGGTGTTCAGCGGGGGAAGGTCCGTGTAGTACGGCGAGTTGCCGGTGACCGGGGTGCCGGGCGGCGGGGTGGCGTCCGTGGCTTCCTGACCGGCGCCCGAGGCGGCGGGCGTGACACCGGGGGCCTGTGATGCGGAGAGTGCGGCCACGGCGGCTGCGGCCACCGCGGTCGTTGTCGCTCCCCTGCGCAGTCGGCGGCCGAATTGCGCTGCCATACGTCTGGTTCCCCTCCCCATGGGCGGCCGTTCGCGCTCCCCAGCGCGGACTCACGTGACCCTAGTGCACCTTGCGGCATCGGGGCACCGGCCCCTGACCGCTATTCACCACTTCGCCACCTCATCGTCGTACCGATCGGCCAAGGCGCCATCACGCATACTGGGCCCGACTGATCTACGAAGGTCTCAGGGGGCGACACCATGCCGTTCACACTCAGCCACGCCGCGGCGGTGCTTCCGGGCATCCGCAGGAACGGCAGCGCCCGCGGCCCGCTGTGCGCCTCGGCTCTCGTCCTCGGCTCGTTCGCGCCGGACACGACGTACTTCGTAGCGAGCGTCTCGCCCGCGGCAATGCAGCTCGGGAGCGTGACACACGGGCCGCTCGGGGTGCTGACGGTCGACGTCGCCATCACCGCGGCGCTCGTGGCGCTCTGGCTGATGATGCGTGACCCGCTCGTGGCGCTGCTGCCGACGGCGTGGCAGGGGCGGGTGCACACCCTGCTGCGGGGGCGTCCGGTGCATGGGCGTCCGCCCCTGGCCACAGCGCTGTGGTTCTACGTATCGGCGGTGATCGGGGCGAGTTCACACGTCGTGTGGGACGCCTTCACCCACTTCGACCGGTGGGGTGTACGGATGGTGCCGGTGCTCGGCGAGGTCGTGGCGGGCTTCCCGCTCTACACGTACACGCAGTACGGCAGTTCGGTTGTGGCGCTGGTCGCGCTGGTGTGGTTCGTCTCGTCCGCCCTGCGGCGGCTGCCGGCGCCGCAGCTGCCGCCCGTCCCGGTGCTCGGCCGCCGCGCCCGCCTGTCGGCGGCGGGGCTGCTCGCCCTGTGCGTCCTGGCGGGTGTCGTGCACCGCTGTGTGCGCTGGTACCAGCACTGGGGCCGGGTCGACACGCCCCTCGACATCATCCCGACAGCCTGCTTCGGCGCCGGCGCGGGCCTGGCGGCCGGCCTGGTGCTGTACGGGGCGGCGGTCCGGCTCCACTGGCGGGACCGCCGACCGACCGATGCCCTCGCGCCGCACCCCACCGACCGGGACCACGCCGGCGTGGCCTGAGGCGGCCTCCGCGTGGGTCGCCGTGGCCGCCGACCGGGCCGCACGGACGTGGCCTGAGGGTGGCCCGCTCGTCTGGGGCATTGCCCCCGCGTGGGGCGGCTACGCCCCCAACGGCCGCCTCCCGGCGACCCGCAAGCAGACCGCACGGCCCTGTATTGGGCGGCGATACCCCGACCGGCCACCTCCCGGCGACGCGTCACAATCGGGCGGCGCAGCACGGGCCGGCAGGCCCCCGGGCGACGCGTCACCCGATCGGGCCGCCCGCGCGGACCCCTACGGCCGCAGCAACGCCGCCCCCGACGTCAGATCAGTGCGCCGCCGACTCCCAGTCGTGTCCCACGCCCACCGACACGTCCAGCGGCGCCCGCAGCGAGACCGCCGACGACATTTCGTGGCGCACCAGCGCCTCGGCCTGGTCGCGCTCGCCCGGTGCGACCTCGAGGACGATTTCGTCGTGGACCTGGAGCAGCAGGCGGGACGACAGCTTCGCCTCCGTCAGCGCGCGGTCCACGTTCAGCATGGCGACCTTCACGATGTCCGCCGCCGTGCCCTGGATCGGCGCGTTGAGAGCCATCCGCTCGGCCGCCTCGCGGCGCTGGCGGTTGTCGCTGTTGAGGTCGGGGAGGTATCGCCGGCGGCCCAGCATGGTCGCCGTGTAGCCCGTGGCCCGCGCCTCGTCGACGACGCGCCGCAGGTAGTCCCGTACCCCGCCGAACCGCTCGAAGTACGTGTCCATCAGGACCCGTGCCTCCGCGGGCTCGATGTTCAGCTGCTGGGAGAGGCCGAAGGCCGACAGCCCGTAGGCCAGCCCGTACGACATCGCCTTGATCTTCCGCCGCATCTCCGCATCGACGGCGGACCGCTCGACGGAGAACACCTGGGAGGCGACGGTGGTGTGCAGGTCCTCACCGGAGGTGAACGCCTCGATGAGGCCCTCGTCCTCCGAGAGGTGCGCCATCACGCGCAGTTCGATCTGGCTGTAGTCCGCGGTCATCAGCGACTCGAAGCCCTCGCCGACGACGAACCCGCGACGGATGGCGCGGCCCTCGTCAGTCCTCACCGGCACGTTCTGCAGGTTGGGGTCGGTGGACGACAGCCGGCCCGTGGCCGCGACGGTCTGGCTGAACGTGGTGTGGATGCGGCCGTCGGCGGCGATCGTCTTGATCAGGCCCTCGACCGTGGAGCGCAGCCGGGCCTGCTCGCGGTGGCGCAGCATGATGACCGGCAGCTCGTGGTCGGTCTGCGCTGCCAGCCAGGCGAGCGCGTCCGCGTCCGTGGTGTAACCGGTCTTGGTCTTCTTCGTCTTGGGGAGGTTGAGCTCTCCGAAGAAGACTTCCTGGAGCTGCTTGGGCGAGCCGAGGTTGAACTCGTGGCCCACCGCCGCGTGCGCCTCCTTGACCGCCTGCTGCACGGCCGCGGCGAACTGCTGCTCCATCGCTTCGAGATGGGCGCGGTCGGCCGCGATGCCGTGGCGCTCCATGCGGGCCAGCAACAGGGAGGTGGGCAGCTCCACGTCGTGCAGCAGCTCGGCCGCGCCGACCTCCTTCAGCCTCTCGCCGAACGCCTCTCCGAGGTCGAGGACCGCCCGGGCCTGTGCCATGAGGGCGTCGGCCTCGGCCTGCTCGTCGGCGCCGAAGGCGAGCTGTCCGTCGGCGGACGCGGGGGCCAGCTCCCGGTGGAGGTATTCGACGGAGAGGGCGTCCAGCGCGAAGGACCGTCGCCCGGGCTTGACCAGATACGCGGCGAGCGCGGTGTCCATGGTGACGCCGGCGATGCTCCAGCCGTGCTCGGGGAACACCCGCAGCGCGTCCTTCGCGTTGTGCATCGTCTTCGGCCGGGCCGGGTCGGAGATCCAGGCGGCGAAGGCCCGCTCGTCGGACTCGTCGAGCTGTGTCGTGTCGAACCAGGCCGCCTTGCCGTCGGCGGCCGCCAGCGCGATCTCGCTGACGTTGCCGACGCCCAGCGCCCAGGCCGAGACGGTGGCCACACCGAGCGGCTGCTCGCCGTGCTGGTCCAGCCAGTGCGCGAGCTCCCCGGCGCCGATGACGGTGCCGTCGAGCTCGACACCGGCCTCGGGGGTGGGGGCCTCCTCCTCGGCCGCGCCCGGGTCGACGGCGAGCAGTCGCTCCCGCAGGCTCGGATTGCGGATCTCGAGGACCTCGAGGAAGCCCTTGAGGGCCGTCCTGTCGTACGGCGCCCGCTCGAGGTCGGCCACGGTCTTGGGCAGCTCCACGTCGCGGACCAGCTCTGTCAGGTGGCGGTTGAGCTTGACGGACTCCAGGTGGTCGCGGAGGGCCTGGCCTACCTTGCCCTTGACCTCGCCGGCGCGCTCGACGAGGTCGGCGAACGAGCCGAACTGGTTGATCCACTTCGTCGCCGTTTTCTCTCCAACGCCGGGGATGCCGGGGAGATTGTCGGACGGGTCGCCGCGCAGCGCGGCGAAGTCCGGGTACTGCTGCGGGGTGAGACCGTACTTCTCCTCGACCTTCTCCGGCGTGAAGCGGGTGAGCTCGGAGACGCCCTTGGTCGGGTAGAGCACGGTGGTGCGCTCGCTGACCAGCTGGAAGGAGTCCCGGTCACCCGTGACGATCAGCACCTCGAAGCCGGCGGCCTCGGCCTGGGTGGCGAGCGTGGCGATGATGTCGTCCGCCTCGAAGCCGTCGACCGCGAAGCGCACCGCGTTCATCGTGTCGAGCAGCTCGCCGATCAGCTCGACCTGGCCTTTGAACTCGTCAGGGGTCTTGGAGCGGTTCGCCTTGTACTCGGGGAAGTCGGCCGAGCGCCAGGTCTTGCGGGACACGTCGAAGGCCACGGCGAAATGCGTGGGCGCCTCGTCGCGCAGCGTGTTCGCCAGCATCGACGCGAAGCCGTAGACGGCGTTCGTCGTCTGGCCGCTCGCGCTGGTGAAATTCTCCGCGGGCAGCGCGAAGAACGCCCGGTACGCAAGAGAGTGCCCGTCCATGAGGAGCAGGCGCGGTCGGTTGTCTGCCGTCTTCTTCGATGCCGTCTCAGCCACGACCCCGATCCTGCCACGTACTACTGACATTCCCGACCGGCTGACCTTCCCGACCGGCGCGACCCGGCGGGGACGGCTGTCACAGCGGCGTGACAGGATCGGAGACGTAACGAAAGATGTATCGCACAGGCACGGCTCAAGGGAGAGCGCGATGGCCAGCAAGCCGCCCGCAGGTGATCCGGTCCAGGACGCACCGCAGGTCGAGGCCCCGCAGCATGCGGCGGCGGGCCTGCCCGCGATCGGTCACACGCTGCGCGTCGCACAGCAGCAGATGGGAGTGGGCCGCTCCGCCCGCACCCTGCTCAAGGTCAACCAGAAGGACGGCTTCGACTGTCCCGGCTGTGCCTGGCCGGAGGACGACAAGCGCCATGTCGCCGAGTTCTGTGAGAACGGGGCGAAGGCCGTCGCCGAGGAGGCGACCCTGCGCCGGGTGACGCCCGACTTCTTCGCCGCGCATCCGCTCGCCGACCTCGCGAACCGCAGCGGCTACTGGCTCGGCCAGCAGGGCCGGATCACCCAGCCGATGTACCTCCCCGAGGGCGCCGACCGGTACGAGGCGGTGACCTGGGAGCGGGCTTTCGCGATCATCGCCGAGGAGCTCCGCGCGCTGGAGTCGCCCGACGAGGCACTGTTCTACACCTCCGGCCGCACCAGCAACGAGGCGGCGTTCCTGCTGCAGTTGTTCGCCCGCGAGTTCGGCACCAACAACCTCCCGGACTGCTCCAACATGTGCCACGAGTCCTCCGGCTCTGCGCTCACGGAGACCCTCGGCATCGGCAAGGGCAGCGTCTCGCTGGAGGATCTGTACCGGGCGGACCTGATCATCGTCGCCGGGCAGAACCCGGGCACGAACCATCCCCGCATGCTCAGCGCCCTCGAGAAGGCCAAGACCTCCGGGGCGAAGATCATCTCCGTGAATCCGCTGCCGGAGGCGGGAATGGAGAGGTTCAAGAACCCGCAGACACCCCGCGGCATCGTCAAGGGCACCGCGCTGAACGATCTGTTCCTCCAGATCCGCATCGGTGGCGACCAGGCATTGTTCCGGCTGCTGAACAAGCTGATCCTGGACACCGACGGCGCTGTCGACGAGGAGTTCGTCCGCGACCACACGCACGGTTTCGAGGACTTCGCCGCGGCCGCCCGGGCCGCCGACTGGGAGGCCACCCTCGCGGCGACCGGGCTCGAGCGCGCCGAGATCGAGCAGGCCCTGCGCCTGGTGCTCGCCTCCGAGCGCACCATCGTGTGCTGGGCGATGGGCCTCACCCAGCACAAGCACTCCGTCGCCACCATCCGCGAGGTGGTCAACTTCCTCCTCCTGAGGGGCAACATCGGCCGCCCCGGCGCCGGCGTCTGCCCGGTGCGCGGCCACTCCAACGTCCAGGGCGATCGCACCATGGGCATCTTCGAACGGCCCTCCCCCGCTTTCCTGGACGCCCTGGAGAAGGAGTTCGGCTTCGCGCCGCCGCGCCACCACGGCCTCGACGTGGTCCGGTCCATCGCGGCGCTGCGCGACGGCATGGCGAAGGTCTTCTTCGCCATGGGCGGCAATTTCGTGTCGGCCAGCCCCGACACCGCGGTCACGGAGGCGGCTGTGCGCCGCGCCCGGCTGACCGTGCACGTGTCCACGAAGCTGAACCGCTCGCACTGCGTCACGGGGCGGCGGGCGCTGATCCTGCCCACCCTGGGCCGCACCGACAAGGACGTGCAGGCCGGAGGACGGCAGGTCGTGACCGTCGAGGACTCCATGGGCATGGTGCACGCCTCCCGGGGCAACCTCACGCCCGCGAGTCCCCACCTGCTGTCCGAGCCGGCCATCGTGGCCCGGCTGGCACGCGCCGTGCTGGGGCCCGGTTCGCCGACGCCGTGGGAGGAGTTCGGACACGACTACGGCACGATCCGCGACCGGATCGCGCGTGTGGTCCCCGGCTTCGAGGACTTCAACGCGAAGATCGCCCGTCCCGGTGGTTTCACCCTGCCGCACGCCCCGAGGGACGAGCGCCGCTTCCCCACCGCCACCGGCAAGGCCAACTTCACGGCGGCGCCCGTCGAGTACCCCGAGGTCCCGGAGGGCCGGCTGCTGCTGCAGACGCTGCGCTCGCACGACCAGTACAACACCACGATCTACGGCCTCGACGACCGCTACCGCGGCATCAAGGGCGGCCGCAGGGTCGTCCTGGTCAACCCCGACGACGCCCGCGAACTGGGTCTGGCCGACGGCTCGTACACCGATCTCGTGAGCGAGTGGAAGGACGGCGTCGAGCGGCGCGCCCCCGGCTTCCGCGTCGTGCACTACCCCACCGCGCGCGGCTGCGCAGCGGCGTACTACCCGGAGACCAATGTGCTGGTCCCGCTGGACTCCACCGCGGACACCAGCAACACCCCCGCCAGCAAGTCCGTCATCGTGCGTCTGGAACAATCACCGTCCGCCTAAGCGTCCGCTCAGGCGAGCACGAGACCTGACGACGATCGGAGCCGGCCCATGGGCGAGCAGACCACCGTGAAGTTCCCGCAAGAGGTCATCGACGAGTACGCCGCCCTCGGCATCGACCTGCCCGCGCTGTTCTCCGCGGGGACCCTCGGCACGCGCATGGGCGTGCAGATCCTGGAGGCCTCCGCCGACCGCGTCGTCGGCACGATGCCGGTGGAGGGCAACACCCAGCCGTACGGACTGCTGCACGGCGGGGCGTCGGCCGTGCTCGCCGAGACGCTCGGCTCCGTCGGCTCGATGATGCACGGCGGCAGCACCAAGATCGCCGTCGGCGTGGACCTCAACTGCACCCACCACCGCGGCGTCCGCTCGGGACAGGTGACCGGCGTGGCCACCCCCGTGCACCGCGGCCGGTCCACCGCCACGTACGAGATCGTCATCACCGACGACCAGGACAAGCGGGTCTGCACGGCACGGCTGACCTGCCTGCTGCGCGACGCCCAGGGCTGAGCCCTGGATGTGCTCGGCCATGAGGTTGGTTACTCGCATCGGTAGTTGATCAAGAAGAGACCTCCGGGCGTAGTGGAGATGTCTGTCTTCACCACAACCGGAGGTCTTGGTGGCCCACGCCAACGCCCGTCCGACCTTTCACGGCAGAGGCCTTCTGATCCGCCGTGTCGTGCACGACCTGCGCCCGGTGGCGCATGTGGCCAAGGAGCTGGGAGTCTCACGGCAGTGCGCGCACCGATGGATGGCCCGCTTCCGGGCCGAGGGCCGGGACGGGCCGCACGACCGCTCCAGCCAGCCCCTCAGCTGCCCGAGACGCACACATCGAGGCCGCGGCGCTCGGCGCACGGCGTGCTCACCGGCGGGAGCCGGACTTCCTCGCCGCGGAAACCGGCGTTCCCGCCCGGGCGGTGACGCGCGTCCCGACCCGTCACGCCGTCAGCTCGTCGTGCGTGCCCCGTTCGGTGATCCGGCACCCGTCGAGCACCACGATCACATCGGCCCCCGCCTCGACGAACTCCAGGCCGAAGGCCTCTCCGTACGCGCCTGCGTCGCCCAGAGCCAGGTCGAGACCCAGCTCATCGAACCCGTCACCGAGAACGCCTTCCGCATGAAGGAGCTGATCCCCCTTTGCGTGGCCGGAATGGCCACGCCCCAGGAATGCGGCAGCACAGCCCAGAGCCGGCCGGGGCGCGCCAGAAGCCGCCTCAGAGCTCCAGCGCGTACGTCAGCAGCCCGAGGCCGGGGACCGGCTCCCAGTCCCGCTCCGGCGTACGCACGAAACCCAGCCGACGGTAAATCCGGTGGGCGGCGTGCATGCCACTCTGCGTCGACAGCACCAGCCGCACGCAGCCGACGGCCTGTGCCCGCTCGACGCAGGTACGCACCAGCGCCTCGCCCGCCCCGCGGCCACGCGCCTGCTCAGAGACCGCGAGCATGCGGAACTCCGCCTCGCCCGGTCCCGCGATGTCGGCCCACAGCCCGCCGTCCGGCACGAACGCGACCCCGCCGACCACCGTGCCCGGCCCGTCGACCGCGACATACACCTCGGACCCCGCTGCCCGCCCCGCGACATCCCGCAGCACCGACAGATACGGGTCGTCCTCGCCGAAATCCAGCAGACCGCCCCGCAGATACGCCTGCGCGGTCAGCTCACCGAGCTCGGCGTACTCCCCCGGCTCGATCCTCCTGATCGTGATGTCCATGCCCGGCAGTGTGCAACACCACGATCCGGAAGTCCGCCGCATTTTCCGGAGCGCAGCGACGCGCGCCCGCACAACGCGGGCGGGGCCGGGAAGCCCGAAGGCTTCCCGGCCCCGCCGACGGTCACCGAACCGTCAAGCCGCGCCCTCACCGAGGTACGCCTCCCGGATCCTGGAGTCGGCCAGAAGTTCCGACGACGGACCCGACATCGCGACCGCACCCGTCTCCAGGACGTAGCCGCGGTTGGCCAGGCCCAGAGCCTGAGTGGCGTTCTGCTCGACCAGCAGCACGGTCGTACCCTGCTTGTTGATCTCCTCGATGATCTCGAAGATCTGCTGCACGATCAGCGGTGCCAGACCCATCGACGGCTCGTCCAGCAGCAGCAGTTCCGGCTTGCCCATCAGGGCACGGCCGATCGCCAGCATCTGCTGCTCACCGCCCGACAGAGTGCCGGCGAGCTGGCTGCGCCGCTCCGCCAGACGCGGGAAGAGCGTGAACACCCGGTCCATCTCGGCCGCATCGGCGGACTTGAAACGGTAGGCGCCCATCTCCAGGTTCTCGCGCACGGTCATCCGCGCGAAGACCCTGCGGCCCTCCGGCACGTGGTTGATGCCGAACCGCACCAGCTCGTGCGACTTGATGCCGTCGATGCGCTCGTCATGCAGCAGCACCTCGCCGTGACGCGGCTGGAGCATGCCGGAGATCGTGCGCAGCGTCGTCGTCTTGCCTGCGCCGTTGCCACCGAGCAGAGCGACGATCTCACCCTTGCGGACGGTCAGGTCGATGCCCTTGATCGCCTCGATGGCGCCGTAGAAAACCCGGACACCCTTGAGTTCGAGGAGCGTCTCCTGCGGGGTGCCGGTCCCGCCGGCGCCCTTCTCGAGTTCGGTCGTCGTGCTCACTTGCCGCTCTCCTCGTCCGACGCGGAACCACCCGGCGCCGTCTCGTCCGACGACGCAGCATCGTCCGAGGACGGCTCCTCGTCCGAAGATGCCACGCCCGAACCGGACCCGGCGTCCGAACCCGACTCGCCGTCCGAACCCGACTCGTCCGCCGGGCCACGCTGCTCGGCGATCACGGCCTGGACCGGTTCCGCCGGCGCCTCCGACGCCGAAGCACCCAGGTAGGCCTCGATCACCGCCGGGTGCTGCTGCACCTCGCTCGGCGTCCCCTCGGCGATCTTCTTACCGAAGTTGAGGACCATCACCCGGTCCGCCACCGACATCACCAGACGCATGTCGTGCTCGATCAGCAGCACACTGACGCCCAGATCCGTGTTGATCCGGCGGATCAGCTGTTCCAGCTCCAGCTTCTCCGTCGGGTTCGTACCCGCCGCCGGCTCGTCGAGCAGCAGCACCTGCGGATCGGTGGCCAGCGCCCTCGCGATCTCCAGACTGCGCTGGTCGCCGTAGGAGAGACTGCCCGCGATCTCGTTGATCTTGTTCTCCAGGCCGACGAACTTCAGCAGCCGGAGGGCCCGCTCGTCGCTCTCCCGCTCCGCCCTACGGGCGTTCGGAAGACCGAGCATGATCGACACCGGACCGGCCTTCAGCCGGGTCTCCGCCGCGATCTTCACGTTCTCCAACGCCGTCAGCGCCGAGAACAGCCGGATGTTCTGGAACGTACGCGCCAGACCCAGCCGGTTGACGATGTGCGGCTTGCTGCCGAGCAGTTGCTTCTCGCCGCCGTCCTTGGGAAGGAACGTGATCCGCCCCTCCTGCGGCTTGTACACACCCGTCAGCGAGTTGAACAGCGACGTCTTACCCGCACCGTTCGGACCGATCACGGCGAGAACCTCGCCGCGGCGCATTCCCAGGTCCACGCTGTCCAGGCAGGTCAGACCACCGAACCGAAGCGTCACACCGGACGCCTCGAGAACATGGTCGTGACCGGCCCCAGAGCCGTCGGCCGCCGTGACCACGCCCTTCGTCACATCCGTCGTCATCGGACCGCACCTCCCGCCGGCTCCGTCATCGCATCGGCGTCACCGATGCCTTCCTGCGCCATCTTCAACTCCCTTTGACGGCGCTTGGATGGCCACACACCCTGCGGCCGGTAGATCATCATGACCACCAGCAGCGCACCCAGGTACATGTAACGGTCGGCCGGATCCACGAAGTCGCGGAGCACCTCCGGCAACCACACCAGGATCGCGGCACCCAGCAGCACACCCGGGATCGATCCCATGCCACCGAAGATGACGTAGGACAGCACCAGGATGGAGTTGAGGATGATGAAGTTCTCCGGGTTGAAGTACCCGACCTTGCTCGCGTAGACGACACCGGCGACACCGGAGGTCGACGCACCGATCGCGAACGCCATCAGCTTGAAGCGGACCGTGTCGACGCCATTGGCCGCAGCGGCCACCTCGTCCTCACGGATCGCCGTCCACGCACGACCCACCCGGGAGTGCTCCAGCCGCGCGAAGACAATGATCAGAATCACGATCACCGTGACCAGCAGATACCAGTACGGCATCCGCTCCAGCGTCCACTCGTACCCGAAGGCGGAGAACTTCGGCACCTGCCGCGCACCGGCCGGACCGTTCGTGATCCCGTCCGCGTTCTTCGCCACCAGGTACACGATTTCGTGGAAGCCCAGCGTCACGATCGCCAGATAGTCACCGCGCAGCCGCAGCGTGGGCGCACCGAGCAGCACACCCGCGATCAGACACGTGACCACGGCCACCGGAATGATCAGGAAGTTGTTCAGGACGACCGGCGGCTCCACCGGAAGACTGCCCGTCCAGAACGCCGCGCTGTAGGCACCGACCGCGAAGAAGGCGACGAAGCCCAGGTCCAGCAGGCCGGCCCAGCCGATCACCACATTCAGACCGATGGCCAGCAGCGCATAGATCGCGATCTGGTCGATCAGCACCGTCTGCCAGTAACCCGTCAGCTGACCGGGGATGAACAGCACCGCGAGCAGCAGCGCGATCATCACCGCCCACTTGACCTTGGGCTGGGTGCGCATCGCCTCGCGCGCCTGGGCCAACGGGCCCCAGCTCGTCGCCGACTTGGCACCCTCAGCCGCCTTCGACACATGCTGGGAGCCGAACTCCCGCACGAGCCAGATCGCCACAGCGATGCCCAGGCAGATCCAGAGATTCACCCCGGTGAAACTGGTCTTCACGGAGTAGAACAGATCACGGGTGTTGCCCTGCTCGCCCACCATCAAGGTGAGCACGACACCCAGCGCCACCAGGGCGCCCAGCCGCTTGAAACGCGGCTGCTGGTACCACGCGGTCCGGCGCAGCTTCGCCGCCGCGGACGGCGACTTCACGGACGTGTTCGTACTCATGCCGTCCTCCCCACGCGCTCACCGAGGATGCCGGTCGGCCGGAACATCAGTACACCGATCAGCACGACGAACGCGCCGACGTGACGCCACTCGCCGCCGAACATCGGCACCGTCAGGGTCTCCACGATGCCGAGCATCAGACCACCGAGCATGGCACCGCGGATGTTGCCGATACCTCCGACGACCGCCGCGGCGAACGCCGTGATGCCGGGAATGAAGCCCATGTCGAACTTGACCTGCGTGAACGTGCCGTACAGGAAGCCCGCGGCACCGCCGAGCAGACCACCGATGACGAAAGTACGCGAGACGACCTTGTCGATGTCCACGCCCATCAGGCCGGCGACCTCGGCGTCCTGCGACACCGCACGGATACCCGAACCGAGCTTGGTGCGGTTCACCACCAGGTCGAGACCGACCATCATGACCACGGCCGACGCCAGCAACAGCAGCTGCGTCACATTCAGATCGGCGCCGAAGACCGACAGAACCTTCTTGTTCGCGTACGCCTCGGGCATCGGCAGCGGATCACGGCCGAAGAGCTTGCCCGCGAGGTTGTACAGGAAGAAGGAGGCACCGATCGCGGTGATCAGGAAGATGAGCCGTGGAGCACCTCTGCGGCGCAGCGGCCGATAGGCCACCTTCTCCAGGCCGTACGCCGTGAAAGCACCGAAGGCCGCGCCGGCGCCGAGGCCGAGCAGCACATAACCGACCGAGGCGAGGCCGGAGGGAGCATCCCCCGGCACCACAACGGTGAGAGCGATGAGACCGCCGTAGGCACCCAGCATGAACACCTCGCTGTGCGCGAAGTTGATCAGCTGGAGAACGCCGTAGACGAGGGTGTAACCGATGGCGATGACGGCATAGATGGAGCCGAGCACCACCCCTAGGACCAGATAGTCCCAGAATTCAACAAGGGACATCGAACGTACTTCCTTGTGGGAGCTGAGCGGGCGGGCCTGGGGTGCGATCGGCACACGACTGGGGCCCGCGCCATGTGTGCGAGGACGGCGCCGGGCCGCGCCCTACGGAGACTGGACGCGGCCCGCACCCGGAGATCAGCTGCCGGACAGCTCTTCGATGGAGCCCTGGTACGCGATCTTGCCGCTCTTGACCTGGTACAGGTAGATACTCGAGACCTTCAGCTCACCCTTGTCGTCGAAGGAGAACTCCTTCGTCAGACCCTTGTACGAACCCTTGGCAAGCGCGTCGTACATGCTCGCGCGGTCCGCCTTGTCACCCAGCTTCTTCAGCTCCTGGAGGACGTAGTTCGTCAGGTCGTACGCCTCGGCCGAGTACGTACCCGGGTCGACATTGAACTTCTTCTTGTAGTCCGCGGTGAACTGCTTGGTGCTCGCCTCGACCGTGGCGTCCGTGCACGGGCAGGTGAGGAACCAGTTCTCCGACGCCTTGCCGGCGAGCTCCACGAACTTCATGTCGTTCGTGCCGTCACCGGAGATCGCGGCGCCCTTGTAACCGGCCTCGGCCAGCTTCTTCGCGAACGGAGCCGCGTCCTGGTAGTAACCGGCGTAGACCAGCGCGTCGGCCTTGGAGTTGACGACATCCTTCGCGGTGGCGCTGTAGTCCGGGGTCTTCGCGGGAACGGACTTCTTGACGACCTCGACACCGGCCGCCGTGAGCTTCTCGTTCGCGACCTTGGCCAGGCCCACGCCGTAGTCCGACTTGTCGTCGACCAGGTAGACCTTCTTGGCCTTCAGCTTCTTCGCGTAGTAGTCCGCCATGCCGGCGCCCTGGGCGCTGTCATTCGGCACACCACGCAGGAACGTCTTGAAGCCCTGCTCGGTCAGACCCGGGTTGGTCGCCGACGGAGAGATGGCGGTCAGACCCGCGTCACCCAGCAGCGGAGCCGCCGAGTTCGTCGGACCGGAGAACGCCGGACCCACCAGCGCGATGACATCCGGGTCGTCGATCGCCTTCTGCGCCGCGGCCGTCGCCTTCTCCGGCAGACCCTGGTCGTCGACCGGGACGTACTCGATCTCGACACCGAGGTCACCCTTGGCGTTCGCCTGCTCGATCGCGAGCTGGACGCCGCGCTCCATGTTCTGGCCCAGCGCGACGTTGTCACCGGAGAGCGGGCCCTGGAAGGCGATCTTCAGCGTGTCGCCGCCACTGCCGGAGTCAGTCGCGCAGCCCGTGAGCGCAAGAGCGCCCACTGCCAGCGGAATGGCGAGCCTGACGATGTTCTTGTTCAGCACTACGAACCCCTTGGAGCCGCCCGAACGATCCTGTCTGCGGGAAAAGTTGGCCTTTCCTCGCAGGACACCGCCAATCGGTGCGGTGTGCGGGGAATGTAATCGCGCGTTCGGGCACACGGATAGGTGACCGAGCGATGTGTGATCGCCCTGTGACCTGAGTCATGCGCCGGAAACAGAACACTCCTTACCGGCGACCGGACAACTGAGCAGTGATCCAGAAGTTCCCGACATACCCCTGAGCGATCTTCACGACCTCGGCCCCAGGCCCACCCACAGCGGCCCTGAACAGGCGCTATCCGGCCATGACCACCCGCACGAACCGGCCGCAACCTGACCCCGCACGACCCGGCCCACACACCCCGAACGCTCCCGCCGTCTCACCGTGCAGCCCCCTTCAACCGGAACGCGTCACGGTAGCGCGCCACGTCCCACCGCGCGGCCGAATCGAAAACGTCCTTCACAACATCCCCAGGAACGACACAGGCCCCCGGTCACCCATGTGACCGAGAGCCCCGCCCGACTCCTCGCGCCGCTACTGCCCCTTCGCGGCCTTCTTCTCCTCGGCGTCCTCGATGACCGCCTCCGCAACCTGCTGCATCGACAGCCGCCGGTCCATCGACGTCTTCTGGATCCACCGGAACGCCGCGGGCTCCGTCAGCCCGTACTGCGTCTGCAGGATGCTCTTCGCACGATCCACCAGCTTGCGCGTCTCCAGCCGCTGTGAGAGGTCCGCGACCTCCTGCTCCAGCGCCTTCAGCTCGGTGAACCGGGACACCGCCATCTCGATCGCCGGCACGACGTCGCTCTTGCTGAACGGCTTCACCAGATACGCCATCGCCCCGGCGTCCCGCGCCCGCTCGACGAGATCGCGCTGCGAGAAGGCCGTCAGCATCAGGACCGGCGCGATGGACTCCTCCGCGATCTTCTCGGCCGCGGAGATCCCGTCGAGGACGGGCATCTTCACGTCCAGGATCACCAGGTCCGGCCGGTGCTCCCGAGCGAGCTCGACGGCCCGCTGCCCGTCCCCCGCTTCGCCGACGACCGAGTAGCCCTCTTCCTCGAGCATCTCTTTGAGGTCGAGCCGGATGAGCGCCTCGTCCTCGGCGATGACGACACGGGTCGTCAGCGGCGGAACGTGCGACTTGTCGTCGTCGTCGGAGATGGGCTGGGGCGACTCGGGGGCGGTCACGGGGCTCCTCTGGGCGGGTCAGGTACTGCTCCCCAGAGCCTACCCAGCTCCTGTATCTTTGAGGCACCGAGGGGCTACACTGGCCTTCGGATTGCAGGAGCTCCGGTAGTCCAATCGGCAGAGACGATACCCTCAAAAGGTATTCAGTGTGGGTTCGAATCCCACCCGGGGCACTTACCTTCGAAATTGAAGGTCGCCATTCGTTGGGTGATCTTCACTCCCGACAGTGAACTGGCGACCAAATCGCCCATGTCTGCCGGGCAGAGGCGCAAAGTCGAGAGCGTGTACGACATCGACACGCGCACGGGTGTTGGCCCTTGTCGCCCAAGGGCGCGGTCTGAACTCCGTCAGTCGGGAAACCGGCGTCTCCCGAGCAGCGACACGCTCTTGGCGATCACGACTTGAGCCGCTCAGCAGATACCCGGTGCCGTGACATCCCAGGCCTCCCCGAGGACCCGACGGCCTACAGCTGTCTGCTCGGCCTCTATCGGCGACGGCCACATCGTTGCGGCTCGGACGAGCACCGCACGTCCGCGCGGCGGCGCCAACGTCTCCGTCGCCCGACGCGCGTCCGTCGCTCTCATGGACGCGCACGTCAGGCCAAAGCACTGAACGGCACCCGCTACTTCAGGCTCTCGCCGATGCGGTGGACGCGGACGAGGTTGGTCGAGCCCGGGACGCCCGGTGGGGAGCCTGCGGTGATCACCACGATGTCGCCCCTCTCGCAGCGGCCGATGCGCAGCAGTTCCTCGTCGACCTGGGCCACCATCGCGTCGGTGGACTCCACGTGGGGACCGAGGAACGTTTCGACGCCCCAGGTGAGGTTGAGCTGGGAGCGCGTGGCCGGGTCGGGGGTGAAGGCCAGGAGAGGGATCGGGGAGCGGTAGCGGGACAGGCGCTTGACGGTGTCGCCGGACTGGGTGAAGGCGACGAGGGACTTCGCGCCGAGGAAGTCCCCGATCTCCGCGGCGGCGCGGGCCACGGCGCCGCCCTGGGTGCGGGGCTTGTTGCGTTCGGTCAGCGGGGGCAGCCCCTTGGCGAGGACGTCCTCCTCTGCCGCGATGACGATACGGGCCATTGTGCGGACGGTCTCGACGGGGTATTTGCCCACGCTGGTCTCGCCGGAGAGCATCACGGCGTCGGTGCCGTCGAGGACGGCGTTGGCGACGTCGGAGGCCTCGGCGCGGGTGGGGCGGCTGTTGTCGATCATCGAGTCGAGCATCTGGGTGGCGACGATGACCGGCTTGGCATTGCGCTTGGCGAGTTTGATCGCGCGCTTTTGGACGATCGGCACCTGCTCGAGGGGCATTTCGACGCCGAGGTCGCCGCGCGCGACCATGATTCCGTCGAATGCGGCGACGATGCCGTCGATGTTCTCGACCGCCTGCGGCTTTTCGACCTTGGCGATGACGGGGAGACGGCGGCCTTCCTCGTCCATGACACGGTGGACGTCTTCGATGTCACGGCCGCCTCGCACGAAGGAGAGGGCGATGATGTCGGCGCCGATGCCGAGGGCCCAGCGGAGGTCTTCGATGTCCTTTTCGGAGAGGGCCGGGACGGAGACGGCGACGCCGGGGAGGTTGAGTCCCTTGTGGTCGGAGACCATGCCGCCTTCGACGACCTTGGTGTGGACGCGGCGGCCGTCGATCTCGGTGACCTCCAGGGCGACCTTGCCGTCGTCCACGAGGATGCGCTCGCCGCGGGTGACGTCGGACGCCAGTCCCTGATAGGTGGTGCCGCAGGTGTGCCGGTCGCCGTCGACGTCCTCGGCGGTGATGGTGAAGGTGTCGCCGCGTTCAAGCAGTACGGGTCCTTCGCGGAACCGGCCGAGGCGGATCTTCGGGCCTTGAAGGTCGGCGAGGATGCCCACGCTGCGGCCCGTCTCGTCGGAGGCCTTGCGTACGTGCTGGTAACGCTCCTCGTGATCGGCGTAGGTGCCGTGGCTGAGGTTGAAGCGGGCGATGTCCATTCCGGCTTCGACCAGTGCCTTGATCTGGTCGTATGTGTCGGTGGCGGGGCCCAGAGTACAGACGATCTTTGCTCGGCGCATGATTCGAGCCTAAAGCTTACCCACCGGTAGAGAATTGGCCTTGCATGACTACTCAACAACCTTTGCATGACGGACTCTTGACAAGTGTTGAATTGTGCGCGGGCGTGCTCTGATGAGCATTTGGCCGCGCACGGTCACAGCTGCGGCGGTGTCATGGTGAAGCGCGCATTCACCTGGGCGTAGACCGTCTGGCGCTGTGGTTCGAGGTCGAGGGCGGGGGCGGCCTCCGTCTGGGCCGCTCCGGCGAACGCGGCCGTCCTCATCCCGCCGGGCGCCGCGGGCCCGCCGTAGGGAGCCGCGCTCTCCGCGCCGAGGTCGGCCAGTTCGACCAGGGCGGCGAGCCGGCCGCCGATGGCCTCCGCGTACTCCCGGGCGCGCTGCACCGCTTCACGGACCGCTTGGCGCCGGGCTTCGCCATGGGCGGGCGAGTCGGGGCGCAGGGACCACCAGGGGCCGTCTACGCGGGTGAGTTCGAGGTCGGCGAGGCGGGTGGTGACTTCGCCGAGAGCGGTGAAGTCGTTCAGTACGGCGGTGATGTGGACGCGGCCGTGGTAGGCCCTGACGCGCTCGCCCCTGCCGTGCCGGCCGAGCTCGGGGCTGATGGACAACGCGCCGGTCTCCAGCTTCTCGACGGCGTCGCCGTAGGCCTTCACGAGCTCGATCACCGCGCCGTTTCGCCGGGTGAGGTCTTCGAGCGCGCTGCGCCGGTCGGTGCCGCGGGCGCTGACGGTGATGCCGATGCGGGCGATCTCGGGGTCGAACTCGAGGCGGGCCTCGCCACGCACGGCGACGCGGGGCGCCTGGGGGGTGCCGTACGGCGTGGCGGGCATGGGTTCGTCTGTCGTCACGGCTGTTCTCCCTGTCGCGGCGGCTCGGGCCTCTCCGGCGGGTCCGGGTCGGAGCGGCCCTCTTGGTGACACTCTCCCATCCGGGTACGACAACGGCTGGTCATCGGATCGAAACCCGTGGGGGGTGTTGCGGGGTGGTGCTCCTGGGCCAGAATCTACGCGCGTTGTGCACCGGGGCGCGCCGGTGTGCACCTTGACCGAGGGAGAAGAGATGCCGCTCAACCGCAGGACGTTCCTTGGGCGTTCGGCCGCCGCCGGGGCCGGAGCGGCCGTCGCCGGGAGTGCCGCCGTTCCCGCGGCGGCCGCAAGCCGGGGCGAGGGCCGCCCGGGCCGTGGACGTCCGCGGAAGCGGTACTCGTTCACCGTGCTGGGCACGACCGACCTGCACGGAAACGTCTTCAACTGGGACTACTTCACGGACAAGGAGTTCGACGACAAGGCGCACAACGACGTGGGCCTGGCGAAGATCTCCACCCTGGTGAACCAGGTCCGGGAGGAGAAGGGCCGGCGCAACACGCTGCTGATAGACGCCGGTGACACCATCCAGGGCACCCAGTTGTCGTACTACTACGCCAAGGTCGACCCGATCACCGCGGAGCGCGGCCCGGTGCATCCGATGGCGCAGGCGATGAACGCCATCGGTTATGACGCCGCGGCGCTCGGCAACCATGAGTTCAACTACGGCATCCCGGTGCTGCGGAAGTTCGAGGAGCAGTGCCGTTTCCCGCTGCTGGGCGCGAACGCGCTGGACGCGAAGACGCTGCGCCCGGCCTTCGCGCCGTACAGCATGCACCGGCTGTGCACCCCGCACGGCCGCGATGTGTTGGTCGCGGTCCTCGGTCTGACGAACCCGGGGATCGCCATCTGGGACAAGCAGAACGTCAGCGGGAAGATGGTGTTTCCGGGCCTGGAGGAGCAGGCGGCGAAGTGGGTGCCGAAGCTTCGTTCGATGGGTGCGGACGTGGTGATCGTCTCGGCGCACTCGGGCTCCAGCGGCACCTCCTCGTACGGTGACCAGCTCCCCTACGTCGAGAACGCGGCGGGTCTGGTCGCGGAGCAGGTGCCCGGTATCGACGCGATCCTGGTGGGCCATGCGCACACCGAGATCCCGGAGCACTTCGTCACCAACAAGGAGACCGGCAGGCAGGTGGTGCTCTCCGAGCCGCTGAAGTGGGGTCAGCGGCTGACGCTGTTCGACTTCGACCTGGTGTGGGACAAGGGGTGCTGGACGGTCGAGAAGGTCGGCGCGCAGGTCCTGAACTCCAACACGGTCGTGGAGGACCCGCGTGTCACCCGGCTGCTGGGCGACGAGCACAAGAAGGTCGTCGCCTATGTGAACCAGGTCATCGGCACCTCGACCGCCGCCATGTCGACGGCCGACGCGCCGTGGAAGGACGAGCCGATCATCGATCTGATCAACCACGTCCAGGCGGAGACTGTGAAGGCGGCGCTGGCCGGCGGTGACCACGCGGCACTGCCGGTGCTGTCGCAGGCGTCATGCTTCTCCCGTACGGCGTCGATTCCGGCCGGCGAGGTGACGATCAAGGACGCAGCGGGTCTCTACCCGTTCGAGAACACCCTCGAGGCACGGCTGATGACGGGTGCTCAGCTCAGGGAGTACCTGGAGTTCTCCGCGCGGTACTACGTGCGGACACCGTCCGGTGCCCCCGTCGACACGTCGAAGCTGACGAACGCCGACGGTACGCCGGACTACAACTACGACGCGGTCCACGGCCTGACGTACGACATCGACATCGCGCAGGCGGCCGGATCGCGGATCGTGAACCTGTCGTTCGAGGGCGCGCCGATCGACCCGGCGGCGCGGTTCGTGCTCGCGGTCAACAACTACCGGGCGAGCGGCGGCGGCAACTTCCCGCATGTCGCCGCGGCCCAGCAGCTGTGGGCGAACTCGGAGGAGATCCGGAACACGATCATCGGGTGGGTGCAGGCGAAGGGCACGGTCGACCCGGCGGAGTTCGCGTCGGTGGGCTGGAAGCTGACGCGCGACGGCGTGCCCGTCTTCTAGCCGGAAGGATCAGCACGCCATCAGCACTCCAGGGGGGTGAGCGCGGACGCCTGGCCGGGAATGCCGGGCGCCTCGCGTCGTTCCAGACCGAAGCTGGTGAACGCGGTGCGGCGGGGCAGCGGGTAGGGCTCCTTGCCGGTGAGGGAGTTGAGGATGCCGGCGCTGCGCCAGGCGGCGAGGCCCAGATCGGGCGCGCCGACGCCGTGGGTGTGCCGTTCGGCGTTCTGCACATAGAGGGCTCCGGTCACGGCCGGGCCGAGCTTCAGCCGGAACTCGCCGTCGACGAGGGGACGTCCGGCCGAGTCACGGCTCATGTACGGGTCGAGACCGGCGAGGAGCCCGTCGAGCGGCCGCTCGCGGTAGCCGGTGGCGAGGACGACGGCGTCGGTGGTGAGCCGGGAGCGGGTGGCCTGCTGGGTGTGCTCGAGGTGCAGCTCGACCTTGGTGGTGGCGACCCGGCCGGCGGTGCGGACGGTGACGCCGGGTGTGAGGACGGCGTCGGGCCAGCCGCCGTGCATGCTGCGGCGGTAGAGCTCGTCGTGGATGGCGGCGATGGTGTCGGCGTCGATGCCCTTGTGGAGCTGCCACTGGCGGGGCACGAGGTCGTCGCGGACCTTCTCCGGCAGGTTGTGGAAGTAGCGGGTGTAGTCGGGCGTGAAGTGCTCCAGGCCTAGCTTGGAGTACTCCATGGGTGCGAAGGCATCCGTCCGGGCGAGCCAGTGGAGCTTCTCCACTCCCGCCGGCCGGGCGCGCAGCAGGTCGAGGAAGACCTCGGCACCGGACTGCCCCGAGCCGATGACCGTGACATGCTCGGCGGCCAGCAGCCGTTCACGGTGCTCGAGGTAGTTGGCGGAGTGGATGACGGGCACGGCGGGCGCCTCGACGAGCGGACGGAGCGGCTCGGGGACGTACGGCTCGGTGCCGACGCCGAGTGCGATGCTGCGGGTGTAGGCGCGGCCGAGAGCCTCCGCCTCGCCGTCTGCGTCGAGCCGGGTGAAGTCGACCTCGAACAGGTCGCGTTCCACGCTCCAGCGGACGGCGTCCACCTGGTGGCCGAAGTGGAGGCCGGGCAGGTTGTCGCCCACCCAGCGGCAGTAGGCGTCGTACTCGGCCCGCTGGATGTGGAAACGCTCCGCGAAGTAGAACGGGAACAGCCGGTCGCGGGAGCGCAGATAGCTCAGGAACGACCACGGGCTCGCGGGGTCGGCGAGGGTGACGAGATCGGCGAGGAACGGCACCTGGAGCGTGGAGCCTTCGATGAGGAGACCGGGGTGCCAGCGGAAGACCGGCTGCTGCTCGAAGAAGGTGGCAGCCAGCCCGCCGGGGACACCGTGGGCGAGGGCCGCGAGGGACAGGTTGAACGGGCCGATGCCGACGCCCACGAGATCGTGCGGCTGGTCGAGCTGTTCGGTCGATGGCGTGCCGGTCATCGGGGCGTGCTGCCTTCCACGAGTTCGGTCAGGGCTTCGAGGGCGTCAGGGGTGATGTGCGGGTTGAGCAGGGTTGCCTTGAGCCAGAGCCGGCCGTCGGCGCGGGCGCGGCCGAGGACGGCGCGGCCCCGGGTGAGCAGGGTGCGCCGGATTTCGGCGACTTCCTCGTCGGTGGCGCCGACCGGCCGGAACAGCACGGTGGAGAGCGTGGGCCGCTCGTACAGCTCGAGCCGGGGATCCTTGTCGACAAGATCGGCGAGGTCGTCGGCGGCGGTGCAGGTGCGGTCGACGAGGGCGCCGAGTCCGGTGCGTCCGAGGGCCCTGAGGGTGACGGCGATCTTGAGGATGTCGGGGCGCCGGGTGGTGCGCAGGGAACGCCCGAGGAGGTCGGGCAGTCCTGCGTCGGTGTCGTCGCAGGCGTTGAGGTACTCGGTGGTGTGGGCCAGGGGCGCGAGACGTGCCGCGTCGGGCACGGCGAGCAGCCCGGCCGCGGCCGGCTGCCAGCCCAGCTTGTGCAGGTCGAGCGTGACGGAGTGGGCCCGGTTGAGGCCTGCGAGGAGGTGTCGCCTGTCGGCGCTGAACAGGAGCGGACCGCCGTAGGAGGCGTCGACGTGCAGTTCGGCGCGGTGGCGGTCCGCGAGGTCGGCGATCGCGGGAAGCGGGTCGATACGGCCGGTGTCGGTGGTGCCGGCGGTGGCGACGACGAGGAGCGGACGGCCGGCGAGTGCGGTGAGTGTGCCGTCGAGGGAAGCGGGGCCGCGGACCGTGACCGGCTCGGGCAGGCCGAGGAGCCAGGCGGCACGGCGCACCGAGTGATGGGCGGTGTCGCCGCAGACCACTTGGAGCGCCGGCCCGTACCGCTCGCGGGCCAGCAGCAGGGCGAGCTGGTTGGACTCGGTGCCGCCGGTGCTGACGAGGGCGTCGGGGTCGGCTTCCCTGGGGTAGATGTCAGCGGCCAGTGCGCGCGTGACCTGCGCTTCCAGTGCGGAGGCGGCGGGGGCCTGGTCCCAGGAGTCCATGGACGGATTGAGCGCGGAGGCCGCGAGATCGGCGGCGACCGCGAGCGCGAGCGGCGGGGTGTGGAGGTGGGCCGCGCACAGCGGGTCGGCGGGGTCGGCGGCGCCGTGGGCGACGGCACCGACGAGGGTGCGCAGGGCGGTCTCCGCGCCGTCGCCGTCCTCGGGCAGTACGTTGCCGACTGCCTGCCGCACCCGTGCGTCGACCGCTTCGGGCCCCCCGACCGGCACGGGCCCACCCCGCGCCGTCGCCCCCTCTGCGAGCGCGTCGAGCACAACGGCGAGCAGGGGGCGCAGCGCGTCGGGGCCGGTGGTTCCTCCCGCGAGGGGCGGGGTGTGCGGCATGGGCGGTCCTTCGGCGAGACGCGGGGGGTGTCACTCCACGGTGGCGAGGGGGCCGGTGGGGTGCCCGCAGATCTCAACGATCAGAACCCGAAAGTGGTATTGGGGTGGAGGTGGGCGGCGGCGGGTGGGCTCGGGCTGCTATGGGGCGGACCGCTGCGCGGGGCCGTTCCCCTCCCTGCCCCTTTTCCGATACCGGGCAAGCCCCGGACCCCGTACCGCGGTTGCCGCAGGCCGTGAGGTCGCACGAGGTGACCGGGTCATCAGAATGGCGGGTGTCCCAGGCGGCCGTGGTCCACCGAGGCATGGTCTGGGCAGGAACGGCCGCCGGCACAGACAGGCCGCACCCTGCTTCAGCCGCCTGTCGTGCCGCTGACGATCTGCTCGCGAAGGATGTCCGCGTGGCCGCAGTGCTGGGCCAGTTCACGCAGCGTGTGGAGGTAGACCCAACGCAGCGGCAGCGGGCCCCGGCGGTTGCCCTGGACAAGGTCGTCCAGCGTCAGCTCCGCCGTGGCCTGGCGGGACGCCGCACAAGCCTGCTGGTGGGCGCGCCGGACCGAGGCGATCGTGTCGCCGTCGTGGAGATCGAACGACTCGTCGGGCGAGTCGGGAATGCCGATCTCGGTACGGGACCGGCAGGTGATTGCCTCGTCGAACCAGACCTTCTCGACGAACGTGGCGTGCTTGACCAGGCCGAGCAGCGTGGTCTTGGACGTGACCAGCGACCGGCGTGCTTGTTCTTCGGTCAGCCCGTCCAGACTGTCGTGCAGCGCGGATCGGTGCTCGTCGAGGAACGCCTCGAACTGATCGCGGAGCGCCGCGTGGAAGACGGCGGGTTCCGTCGAAGGCTGGAATGTCATGACTGCAACGATAGGCTGCTCAGTTCCTCCCGAGGTCGAACGCATGCTGCGCTCTTGGGAGTTCGACGTACACCGCAGGATTGGACGTGACGTGCTCCAGTCTCCCGGAGAAGTGGCGGGCTCCCTCGACGAGGCCCCGGTGTCGTTGTCGCCGCCATGAAAAACGGTGGGGCGTCACGCGCGCACGTCCGCCGCCGAGTGCGTCCCCCCTGCCATCCCGTAGCCGCCCACCGCACCGCACGGCGCGCCGCTGCGCGGGGCCGTTCCCCTCCCCCGCCCCTTCCCCGAAACCGGGCTCCGCCCGGACCCGATACCGCGCTTCGCGCGGTGTCGTCGATCTCCCTACGGCCTGACGGCCGTGGGTGGGGGCACCTCCCACGCCGCCAGGCGTGGGTGGAGTGCCCCCAGACGGGCTGATTTCACTCCGCGCAATCCAGCCCCGCCGGCGACTGACGCGCGGGGCTCGGGCTGCGGCCCGCCAAGGCCCGTGCGCTCCCCCGGCACGCCGCGCCCGCACACGGGCCCCTGGGACGAGTCCCGGCAGAGCGGCCAACCTCAGCCCCGCCGGCGACTGACGCGCGGGGCTCGGGGTGCGGTCCCGACAAGACCGGCGCGCCGCGCCCCCGTCAGGATTGCGCGGCCCGGACCCTGAGGGCCCTGCGCAAGTCGTCGAGCTGGTCGGCCAGTTTGCGGCGGAGGGCCGGGAGCATGTCCGGCTCGGGCAGGCAGGCCTCGCCGAGGCGCAGCGCTTCCGCGTCCACCGCGTGGACGGGGAAGGCGTACCGGCCGCACGCTTCCGCGATCGCGGGCCCGCGGCGGGCCGCGAGCGCGACGGCGTCCGGGTAGAAGCGGGGCACGTACTCCCGTACGAGGTCGGCCTGTTCGGGCTGCCAGAAGCCCTGCGCCGTCGCGGCGAACAGGTAGTTCGACAGCTCGTCGCCGGTGAAGAGCCTGGCCCAGGCCGCGGCCTTCGCCTCGGGCGTGGGGAGGGCGGCGCGGCAGCGGGCCGCGCCTTCCTGGCCGGTAGCGCTCGGGTCGCCTTCCAGCTCCGCCGCGATGGCCGCTTCGTCGACCGCGCCGAGGACGGCGAGGCGCTTCAGGACGCGCCAGCGCAGCTCGGGGTCGAGCTCGGGGCCGCCGGGAACACTGCCGTCGCTGAGCCATTCCTGGATCGGCTCCGGCTGGGTGGCCGCATCGATGTAGTGGCGTACGGCGGTCAGGCGCAGGCCGGGGTCGCTGCCGTCCTCGGTGCGGCGCAGCAGGTCGCGGCTGATGTGCGTGAGGGTGGCGAGCGCGGCGGGGCGCCGGCCGGCCGGGAGGTAGCAGTCGGCGATCGGGCCGGCGGCGAAGGCAAGGACGCCTTGGACGACGGCGAGGTCGCTCTCGCGCGGCAGGTGGTCGCGGGCGGCCTCGAGGTAGACGGAGGGGGCGACTTCGCCGTCGCGGACCATGTCACGTGCGGCGTTCCACACGACGGCGCGGGTGAGCGCGTCGGGGATGCCGGACAGCGAGGCGAGGACGGCGGCCCAGGAGGTGTCGTCGAGGCGGACCTTGGCGTAGCTGTTGTCGCCGTGGTTGAGGACGACGAGGGCGGGGCGCCGGCCGGGGCGCGGCGTCGCCTCCTCGGTCCGGGGTACGTCGATCTCGAGCCGGTCGCGCAGGACGAAGTGCCCGGGGTCGATGGGGTCGGGGTCGAACGCGCCGACGGCGATGCGGTGCGGGCGGCTGCCGTCGCGTTCGACGGTGAGTGTCCAGCCGGCCGCCGTGTCGGTGACGGTCGGGGTGAGGGTGTCGACGCCGCTGGTGCGCAGCCATGACCCGGCCCAGGCGTGCACGTCCCGGTCGGTGGCGTCGGCGAGCGAGTCGATGAAGTCGGCGAGGGTCGCGTTGGCGAACTTGTGCCGGGCGAAATGGTTGTTGATGCCGGCGAGGAAGTCCTTCTCCCCGACCCAGGTGACGAGCTGGCGCAGCGCTGAGGCGCCCTTGGCGTAGGAGATGCCGTCGAAGTTGAGCATGGCGGACGCGGTGTCGGGCACGGCGTCGGGGTCGGGGGCGACGGGGTGGGTGGAGGGGCGCTGGTCGGCGTCGTAGCCCCAGGACTTGCGGGCGATGGCGAAGTCGACCCAGGTGTCGGTGAAGCGGGTGGCCTCGGTCAGGGTCTGGTAGCCCATGTACTCGGCGAAGGACTCGTTGAGCCAGATGTCGTCCCACCACTTGAGAGTCACGAGGTCGCCGAACCACATGTGGGCCATCTCGTGGGCGATGACCATGGCGCGGGTCTGGCGCTGGGTGTCGGTGACGGCGGAGCGGTAGATGAATTCGTCGCGGAAGGTGACGAGGCCCGGGTTCTCCATGGCGCCCGCGTTGAATTCGGGGACGAAGGCCTGGTCGTAGGAGTCGAAGGGGTACGGCTCCTCGAACTTCTCGTGGTAGCGGTCGTAGCACTGCCGGGTGACGTCGAGGAGTTCGTCGGCGTCGGCGTCGAGGTAGGGGGCGAGCGAGCGGCGGCAGTGGAGACCGAAGGGCAGTCCGGCGTGTTCGGTGCGTACGGAGTGCCAGGGGCCGGCGGCGACGGCGACGAGGTAGGTGGAGAGCAGCGGGGTGGGCGCACAGGTCCAGCGGCCCGCGCCCTGGTCGGTGGCGATGCCGTTGCCGAGGACGGTCCAGCCTCGGGGAGCGGTGACGGACAGTTCGAAGACGGCCTTGAGGTCGGGCTGGTCGAACGCGGCGAAGACGCGCTGCACGTCGTCCATGAACAGCTGGGTGTAGACGTACGTCTCGCCGTCGCTCGGATCGGTGAAGCGGTGCATGCCTTCGCCGGTGTGCGAGTAGCGCATCCGGCCGTCGACACGGAGTTCGTGTTCACCGGCGGTGAGGCCGGTGAGGGGGAGCCGGTTCTCCGTGAGGGAGGCGGGGTCGAGCGGGTGTCCGTCGAGCGTGATCGAGCGGAGTTCGGCGGGCTTGAACTCGACGAAGGTGTCCCCGGCCGCGATGGCGGTGAAGTGGATGACGGTGCGGGAGTCGAAGGTGTCGTCGCCGGTGGTGAGATCGAGGTCGATCGTGTACCGGTGTACGTCGAGTTGCCGGGCTCGGGTCTGCGCTTCGTCGCGCGTCAGTACGGACATGGGCCCATGCTGCCTGATGGGCCCGCGTCGGCACACGGGGTGGGCGTTCCGCTGTCAGCGCACACCCGGGGGTACGGGCGCACAGGTCGGGCGGGCAGGGGTCACCGGCGTACTGGGCAGGCGGGGCGGCCGGGCCGGTCGGGTCAGGCGGGCCGGTCCGGCTGGTGGAGTCAGGCGGGTCGGTCCGGCTGGTCGGGCTGCTCGGGCTGGTCGGCGATCTGCTCGTGGTGGCGGATCACCTCGGCGATGATGAAGTTGAGCAGTTTCTCCGCGAACGCCGGGTCGAGTTTCGCGCTCTCCGCGAGGTGCCGGAGCCGCTCGATCTGGCGGGCCTCGCGCGCCGGGTCGGCGGGCGGCAGCTGGTGCTCGGCCTTGAGGTGGCCGACCTGCTGGGTGCACTTGAAGCGTTCTGCGAGCATGTGGACGACGGCAGCGTCGATGTTGTCGATGCTCTCGCGCAGACGGTTCAGCTCGGCGCGCACGGTCTCGTCGATGTCCCTCGTGGTCATGGTCAGGGAGCTTACGTCGAGGGCGTGGCGATGGTCGGAGGGTGTTCAGGGTCCGGGACGCGAGTGCTCCAGCCCCCGGGGACGGCCCGGCCCTGCTGTTCCCTGAAGCGGATGGGCGCGAGGCCCGGCCCGTGCTGCGGCTTCGCTGAGCTGCGGTGTCGCTGTGTGCCGGAAAGGGGCAGGCCGCGGGGCCTGCCCCCTCCTCTGCGCCGCGTGCCTTACAGATTCGCTGCCGCGGACTTGATGGCGGCGGCGAAGGTCGAGACCTCGGTGTAGACGCCGGGGTAGCCCGCCCTGGCGCATCCGTAGCCCCAGCTGACGATGCCCACCTGGGTCCAGGCGCCGGCGTTGTCCTTGCGGAACATGGGACCACCGGAGTCGCCCTGGCAGGTGTCGACTCCGCCCTGGTTGTATCCGGCGCAGATCTCCTCGCCGGGTACGAGTTCGTTGTACGCCTGCCGGCAGCTGGCGTCGGAGACGAACGGGACCTGGGCCTTCAGCAGGTAGCGCTGCTGCGGGCCGCCCTCGCGGGCCGCGCCCCAGCCGGCGACGGTGAAGGTGCCGCTGTTGTACTCCGTGGTCTCTGCGATCTTCAGGGTGGGCAGGTTGACGGGCTGGGCGAGCTTGATCAGGGCCCAGTCCTTGCCCGTGCCGTTGTAGCCGGGGGCCTGCAGCACCTTGGTGGAGCGGACCTTGATGGCGCTGGAGCTCCGGAGGTCCACGACGCCGGCGGTCGCCGTGATGCTGGTGTTGTTGCCGGAGCCGTTCACGCAGTGGGCGGCGGTGAGCACGATGTCCTTGGCGTAGAGCGCACCGCCGCAGCCCATGGAGAGCCGGACCATGAAGGGGAATTCGCCCTGGGCGGCGCGCGTGCCGCCGACGACGGGCGGGGCGGCGGCGGAGGCGGAGGTGGGCTGGAGACTGACGGCGGCCAGGATGACGGCGCCGGCGGCGGCGCATCTCTTGAGCGTGCGCATCAGGTTCAAGGGACTGCCTCTCGTGGGGGGTTGAGGGGATCACCGAGCCGGGCGGAAGCAGTGACATGTGCCCGACAAGGCGTTGTCCGGAGTATGGGACCCGGTCAGCGGACACCACAAGGAGCACCTTTCGGCCAATTCCCTGGCGTCGTCCCAGCGGTGCGGTCACGGCACCGCCGTAGAGTTGAAGCCCGTTCGGGCGGGGCGGAGGCGCCACAGGCGCGCAGGTGCCGAGGCGCCACAGGCGCGCAAAGCGCGGAGTGGCACAGGCGCCACAGGCGCAGAAGACCAGGACGCATGGGGGTACGGAACGTGGCGAACGACAGCGAGGTCCTGCACGGCTTTCCGCACCTGGACACCGTGCGGTCGGCGATCACCGCGCTGTACCGGCGGCTCTCCCCCGAAGGCGTGCTCTCCTACGCCCCCAGCGTGCTCCCCGCCGATGTCGCCTTCGGCGACCAGGACGATCTTCACCTGGGCGCCCAGCGGGTGGCCCGCGCCCTGGTACACCATCTGCGCCTCCCGGACGCCCGGGTGATCGTCAGCTTCCGCGAGATGAAGCACGCGGCGAGCGTCGAACTGACGGCGGGGCCGGAGTACTTCATCGAGCTCAACGACCGGTTCCGCACCCACCGGCGGGACATCGGCGCCGCCCTCGCCCACGAGATCACCCATGTACTGCTGCACCGGCTGGGGCTGGCGTTCCCCGGCACCCGCGACAACGAGATCCTCACCGACACCGTGACCACCTACCTGGGCGCGGGCTGGCTGCTGCTGGACGCGTTCCGCGAGGACGCCGTCTCCAGCCAGAAGCTCGGTTACCTCACCCCGGAGGAGTTCGGCTATGTCCTCGCCGGGCGGGCGACGGCCTTCGACGAGGATCCGCGGACCTGGTTCACCAGCCCGCAGGCCTACCACGCGTACACCAAGGGCCGCGCCGAGGCGCTGCGTGACGCCCAGCAACCCCCGCTGACCACAGCGGGCCGGATCGGCCGCCTCCGCTACGCCAAGGACCGCCGCCACGCGCTGGAGACCCCAGGTGCCCGGGTCGCCGGCCCGTACGCGTACGCGTTCGAGCACGGGCCGGACGGGCTGCGCGTCTCCTTCCCGTGCACAACCTGCCACCAGCGCATCCGAGTGCCCGTACGGGGGCGGGTGCGGGCCCGCTGCGGGCTGTGCCGGACGATTCTCGAATGCGACACCTGACCGGGCTTCCGTGGCGTCGAACCATGACGGACGACCCGGCGGCGAACAGGCAGGACCTGTTCGAGGCGGTGCACGGCGGTGACGACGACACCGTGGTGCGACCGCTGCGGGAGCCGACGCCGAGGACGACCGGACAGCCCTGTACGCGGCGGTCACCGGCAACAAAGGCGGGCATCGTGCTGCTGCTGCTCGCCCCGGGCGCGGAACCCGACCGCGCCTGTGGTCCCGATGACGGCGACTTGCCGCCCGGCGGCGCCGCGGCCTGGGGACACACCGAATCCGTACGGGCCCTGCTCGCCCCGGGCGCAAAACCCAACCAGCGACGGGGCGGAGGTTGCCGGCGCGGCAGAGCGGCGCGGCGGGGCGGATTCAGCAGCCGTGGTCGACGAGGTCGAAGGACCCGTAGTGGTCGGCGGTGCAGTGGTCCCCCTCTTGCAGGACCGCGAAAAACATAACGGGGCCGCCCACCGCGTCAGCCCGCCGCGCCCCTGCCGCCTCGTCGTGCCGGCCGCCCGCGGCCTGCCGACGTCCGGCCCCGGGACTCGCCCGGCGCAGCCGCCCGCGAGGCCCGCGGCGACTCCGTCGCGCCTTCGCCGTGGCGTCGCGCCGGCCGTCGCCTGCGCGACGACGCGGCTCCGGTCTTCGCGGCCGGCGCCACCGGCTGCGGGAGCTCGATCGTCACCGCGACACCCGAGGGCTCCCGCGCCCCCGTCAGCCGGCTGAGTTCTTCGTCGCCGGACTTCACCCGTGCCGTACGCGGGCTGATGCCCGCGTTCGCCATGAGGCGCGTCATCTCGCGGCGCTGCTCGGGCAGGACGAGCGTCACGACACTGCCCGACTCGCCCGCGCGGGCCGTGCGGCCGCCGCGATGCAGGTAGTCCTTGTGGTCGACGGGCGGGTCGACGTTGACGACGAGGTCCAGGTCGTCGACGTGGATGCCGCGCGCCGCCACGTTCGTCGCGACCAGTGCCGTGATCTGCCCGTTCTTGAACTGGTCCAGGGTGCGGTTGCGCTGCGGCTGGGACCGGCCGCCGTGCAGGGCGGCCGCCCGCACACCGCTGGCCAGCAGCCGCTTCGCGAACCGGTCGGCGGTCCGCTTGGTGTCCACGAAGAGGATCACGCGGCCGTCGCGGGCGGCAATGCGCGTGGCGACGGCCTTCTTGTCGGTCTCGTCGAGCACGTGGAGCACGTGGTGCTCCATGGTGGTGACCGCGCCCGCGGACGGGTCGACCGAGTGCACCACGGGATCCGTGAGGAACATCCGTACGAGCCGGTCGATGTTCTTGTCCAGGGTCGCGGAGAAGAGCATCCGCTGGCCGTCCGGCTCCACCTGCTTCAACAGCGCGGTGACCTGCGGCATGAAGCCCATGTCGGCCATCTGGTCGGCCTCGTCGAGAACGGTGATCGCGACGTCGCCCAGTGAGCAGTCGCCGCGTTCTATGAGGTCCTTGAGCCGCCCGGGGGTGGCCACCAGTACCTCGGCGCCGCGCCGCAGCGCCCCGGCCTGCTTGGTGATGGACAGACCGCCGACGACGGTGGCGAGCCGCAGCTGCAGGGACGTCGCGTAGGGCGCGAGGGCGTCGGTGACCTGCTGCGCGAGCTCCCGCGTGGGGACGAGTACGAGCGCGAGGGGCGCCCGTGACTCGGCTCGGCGGCCGGCGGTACGGGCGAGGAGCGCGAGCCCGAAGGCGAGCGTCTTGCCGGAGCCGGTGCGGCCGCGACCGAGGATGTCCCGGCCGGCGAGGGAGTTGGGGAGCGTCGCCGCCTGGATGGGGAAGGGCTCGGTGACGCCCTGTGCCGCGAGGGTCTTCAGCAGGGCGGCGGGCATGTCCAGCTCGTCGAACGCCGTGACGGCGGGCAGCGCGGGCGTGACGGTCTGCGGCAGGGTGAACTCCTGCGGCGGCGCGGCACTGCGGGCGGACGCCTTCGCCTTCCCGGACCCGGCGGCCTTGCCTGCGCCGGTGCCCTTTCCGGCACCGGGCCGGTTTCCGACGCCGGAGGTGGCCGGGCGCCTGCGGGCCGGGCGTGCGGACCTGGCGGCGGGGCGGTCCGGTCGTTCGGAGCGGTTCATGCGGATGTGCCTTCCTGGGGCCTGTGGACAGCAAGAGCCGGGGCCCACACCGACGAAGGTGCGGGCCCCGGCTGCAGGAGCTGCGAGATACGCGCCCGGCAATCAGGCCGGGAGGATGTTCTCCGCCTGCGGGCCCTTCTGGCCCTGCGTGACGTCGAACGTCACCTTCTGGCCCTCCTGGAGCTCACGGAAGCCCGAGGTGGCAATGTTCGAGTAGTGGGCGAAGACGTCGGCGCCGCCGCCGTCCTGCTCGATGAAGCCGAAGCCCTTTTCCGAGTTGAACCACTTCACGGTTCCAGTAGCCATGTCATTCTCCTAAAACAGGGGCAAGCCGAAAATTCACACCTCGTGAATTTCCCGTCGCTGCATTGAGCCCCATCCGGAGAAGCCGGAAACAATAATGTGCGCCTGAGGAAGCATTCCCGTCAGGCGCACACAAAGTTCATGGGTACCAAAACTGCAACTGTGCCACCGTAGCACGCCGAGCCCCGGAAAGCGCGGATCGGACACGCTGGATGATCGTCGCGTTCGCCCGGCGGCCGCGCTCGCCCAGGATCTGCGGGCCGACCGGCCGCCGGATCGTGCCGGATCGTGGACCTGCGACGTCACCGGTTCGGCTCCGGACCGGCGTCCTGTCCGAGCCCGCGCCGGGCCGGCCCGTGCGCGTTCGCTTTCGCCGGATCGGCCCCTGCCCCGTTGAGCCGGACGAGTGCGTGCCACCGGCACGGCCGCGCAGGGTTCGCACCTACGGCCGGCGTCATGTGCGTACGACCGGCTTCCGTCACGTGCGTACGGCGATCCCGTCGAGAACCATCGACAGATACTGCCGGGCGATCTCCTCCGGGCTGTGCAGACCTCCGGGCCGGTACCAGGAGGCGGCGACCCAGACCGTGTCGCGGACGAACCGGTACGTGAGCCGGATGTCGAGGTCGGCGCGGAAGACGTGCGCCGCGACCCCGCGCTCCAGTGTTCCCAGCCACGCCTTCTCGAACTTCACCTGCGAGTCGGCCAGGTACTGGAAGCGCGGCTGCAGGGCCAGGTGCCGGGACTCCTTCTGGTAGATGGCGACGGCGGCGCGGTGCCGGTCGATCTCCCGGAAGGACTCGGTGATGAGGGCCTCGATGGTCTCGCGCGGACCGAGACCGGCGGCGAGGACGGTGTCGTAGCCGGCCCAGAGTTCGTCGAGGAACGTGGCGAGGATCTCGTCGAGCATCGATTCCTTGGAATCGAAGTGGTAGTAGAGGCTGCCGGCGAGCATCCCGCCCGCGTCCGCGATCTTGCGGACGGTGGTGGCGTTGTAGCCCTGAGCGGCGAAGACCTCGGCGGCGATACCGAGGAGTTCCCGGCGCCGCTCGGGCGGAGCAGCGCTCACCTGCTTCTGCTTCTTCGTAGGCACCCGCCCATTCTCCCCGGTTCGGGGCGGGGCGGGGCGGGGCGAACGCCCGCCGCAGGCGTCACGCATCCCCCTGACGCGTCACGGCGCCTGCCCAAAGTCCGGTCGGGGACAGGGCAGGCGCCGTGTTCAGTTCCGTACGCCGTTGTACGGGACGTGCAAGGGGCGGTGCGGTCAGACCGTCAGTGCGCGGTCCGTCGGGCGGATCGGGGCCGGCAGGGCGCTCGCGCCCGTGAGGTAGCGGTCCACGCCGCGCGCCGCCGAGCGGCCTTCGGCGATCGCCCAGACGATCAGCGACTGGCCGCGGCCCGCGTCGCCGGCGACGAAGACACCGTCGACGTTCGTCGCGAAGTCCGCGTCACGCGCCACATTACCGCGCTCGTCGAGCTCGAGGCCGAACTGCTCGACCAGTCCGTTGGCCTGGTCGATGCCGGTGAAGCCCATCGCCAGGGTGACCAGCTGCGCGGGGATCTTCCGCTCGGTGCCCGGCTTCTGGACCAGCTTGCCGTCCTCGAAGGACACTTCGACCAGGTGCAGGAACTGCACGTTCCCGTCCTCGTCGCCCTCGAAGTGGGTGGTGGAGACGGAGTAGACCCGCTCGCCGCCCTCCTCGTGCGCGGAGGTCACCTTGTAGAGCATGGGGAACGTCGGCCAGGGCTGGTTCGCGTTCCGCTCGTCGCCCGGGCGCGGCATGATCTCCAGCTGCGTGACCGAGGCCGCGCCCTGGCGGTGGGCGGTGCCCACGCAGTCCGCGCCGGTGTCGCCGCCGCCGATGACGACGACGTGCTTGCCCTCCGCGGTGATGGGGGGCGCCACGAAGTCGCCCTCCTGCACCTTGTTGGCGAGCGGCAGGTACTCCATGGCGAAGTGGATGCCGTTCAGCTCGCGTCCGGGGACCGGCAGGTCGCGGGAGACGGTCGCGCCGGCCGCGATGACGACGGCGTCGTAGCGCCGGCGCAGCTTGGTGGCGTCGAGGTCGCGCCCGATCTCCACCTCGGTACGGAACTTGGTGCCCTCCGCGCGCATCTGCTCGATGCGGCGGTTGATGTGCACCTTCTCCATCTTGAACTCGGGGATGCCGTACCGCAGCAGTCCGCCGATGCGGTCGGCGCGCTCGTAGACGGCGACCGTGTGGCCCGCCCGGGTCAGCTGCTGGGCTGCCGCGAGGCCCGCCGGGCCGGAGCCGATGACCGCGACGGTCTTGCCGGACAGGCGGTCCGGCGGCTGCGGGGTGACGTCGCCGGAGTCCCACGCCTTGTCGATGATGGAGACTTCGACGTTTTTGATGGTGACGGCCGGCTGGTTGATGCCGAGCACACACGCCGACTCGCACGGAGCCGGGCACAGGCGGCCGGTGAACTCCGGGAAGTTGTTCGTGGCGTGCAGCCGCTCGGACGCGGCGGCCCAGTCCTCGCGGTAGGCGTAGTCGTTCCACTCGGGGATGAGGTTCCCCAGCGGGCAGCCGTTGTGGCAGAACGGAATGCCGCAGTCCATGCACCGGGCGGCCTGCTTGCTGATGATCGGCAGCAGGGAGCCGGGGACGTAGACCTCGTTCCAGTCCTTGACGCGCTCCTCGACGGGACGGGTCTCGGCGACCTCGCGCCCGGTGGTCAGGAAGCCCTTGGGGTCAGCCATTGATCGCCGCCTCCATCATCTTCTCGGTGGTCTCCCCCTCGGAGAGACCGGCGAGCTCAGCGGCGTCCTTGGCGGCGAGCACTGCCTTGTACGTGGTCGGGATGATCTTGCTGAAACGGTCCACGTTCACGGACCAGTCGGCGAGGAGCTTCTCTGCGACGGTCGAGCCGGTCTCCTCGAAGTGGCGGCGCACGACATCGTGCAGCCACTGCTTGTCCGTGTCGGACAGGGGCTCGATCGCCCCCAGGTTACCGGCGTTGACGTTGTCCTTGTCGAGGTCGATCACGTAGGCGATGCCGCCGGACATGCCGGCCGCGAAGTTGCGGCCGGTCTCGCCGAGGACGACCGCGTGGCCACCGGTCATGTACTCGCAACCGTGGTCGCCGACGCCCTCGGAGACCACCAGTGCGCCGGAGTTGCGGACACAGAAGCGCTCGCCGGTCCGGCCGCGCAGGAACAGCTCGCCGCCGGTGGCGCCGTAGGCGATGGTGTTGCCCGCGATGGTCGAGTACTCGGCCAGGTGCTCGGCGCCCCGGTCGGGGCGGACGACGACCCGGCCGCCGGAGAGGCCCTTGCCGACGTAGTCGTTGGCGTCGCCTTCGAGACGCAGCGTGACGCCGCGCGGCACGAACGCGCCGAAGGACTGGCCGGCGGAGCCGGTGAAGGTGATGTCGATGGTGTCGTCGGGCAGGCCCGCACCGCCGAACTTCTTCGTCACCTCGTGGCCGAGCATGGTGCCGACGGTCCGGTTGATGTTCCGGATGGCGACCTGGCCGCGGACCGGCTGGGCTTCCTCGATGGTCGCCGCGTTCAGCGCGTCGGCGGCGAGCTTGATCAGCTCGTTGTCGAGCGCCTTCTCCAGGCCGTGGTCCTGCTCGACGGCCTGGTGGCGCACCGCGCCGTCGGGCAGGTCGGGCACGTGGAAGAGGGGCGCGAGGTTGAGGCCCTGTGCCTTCCAGTGATCGACGGCCCGCTCGGTGTCGAGGAACTCGGCGTGGCCGACGGCTTCCTCGATGCTGCGGAAACCCAGCTCGGCGAGGATCTCCCGGACCTCCTCGGCGACGAACTCGAAGAAGTTCACGACGAACTCGGCCTTGCCGGAGAACCGCTCGCGCAGCACCGGGTTCTGCGTCGCGATGCCCACGGGGCAGGTGTCCAGGTGGCAGACGCGCATCATGACGCAGCCGGACACGACCAGCGGCGCGGTCGCGAAACCGAACTCCTCGGCGCCGAGCAGCGCGGCGATGACGACGTCGCGGCCGGTCTTGAGCTGGCCGTCGGTCTGGACGACGATGCGGTCGCGCAGGCCGTTGAGCAGCAGGGTCTGCTGGGTCTCGGCGAGGCCGAGCTCCCAGGGGCCGCCCGCGTGCTTCAGCGAGGTCAGCGGGGAGGCGCCCGTACCGCCGTCGTGGCCGGAGATCAGGACGACGTCCGCGTGGGCCTTGGAGACACCGGCGGCGACCGTGCCGACGCCGACCTCGGAGACCAGCTTCACGTGGATGCGGGCTGCCGGGTTGGCGTTCTTGAGGTCGTGGATCAGCTGAGCCAGGTCCTCGATGGAGTAGATGTCGTGGTGCGGCGGCGGGGAGATCAGACCGACGCCCGGGGTGGAGTGCCGGGTCTTGGCGACCCACGGGTAGACCTTGTGGCCGGGCAGCTGGCCGCCCTCGCCGGGCTTGGCGCCCTGGGCCATCTTGATCTGGATGTCGTCCGCGTTGACCAGGTACTCGCTGGTGACACCGAAGCGGCCGGACGCGACCTGCTTGATGGAGGAGCGGCGCTCGGGGTCGTAGAGACGGTCGGGGTCCTCGCCGCCCTCACCCGTGTTGGACTTGCCGCCCAGCTGGTTCATGGCGACGGCGAGGGTCTCGTGCGCCTCCTTGGAGATGGAGCCGTACGACATGGCGCCGGTGGAGAAGCGCTTGACGATCTCGGAGACGGGCTCGACCTCGTCGATGGGGATCGGCCGGCGGTCCGAGCTGAAGCCGAAGAGGCCGCGCAGCGTCATCAGACGCTCGGACTGCTCGTTCACACGGCCCGTGTACTGCTTGAAGATGTCGTACCGCTTGTTGCGCGTGGCGTGCTGCAGGCGGAAGACGGTCTCCGGGTCGAACAGGTGCGGCTCGCCCTCGCGGCGCCACTGGTACTCGCCGCCGATGTCCAGCGCGCGGTGCGTGGCGGCGATGCCGGAGGCCGGGTAGGCCTTGGCGTGCCGGGCGGCGACCTCCTTGGCGATGACGTCGAGTCCGGCGCCGCCGATCTTGGTGGCGGTGCCGTTGAAGTACCTGTCGACGAAGGCGTCGTCGAGACCGACGGCCTCGAAGACCTGCGCGCCGCGGTAGGAGGCGACCGTGGAGATGCCCATCTTGGACATGACCTTCAGGACGCCCTTGCCCAGCGCGTAGATCAGGTTGCGGATGGCCTTCTCGGGCTCAAGGCCCTCGATGAACGTGCCGGCGCGGACCAGGTCCTCGACCGACTCCATCGCCAGGTACGGGTTGACGGCCGCGGCGCCGTAGCCGATCAGCAGGGCGACGTGGTGCACCTCGCGGACGTCACCGGCCTCGACCAGCAGGCCCACCTGGGTGCGCTGCTTGGTGCGGATGAGGTGGTGGTGCACGGCGGAGGTGAGCAGCAGCGACGGGATCGGCGCGTGTTCGGCGTCCGAGTGCCGGTCGGACAGGACAACCAGCCGGGCGCCGTCCTCGATGGCCGCGTCGACCTCGGCGCAGATGGCCTCGATACGGGCGGCGAGCGCGTCGCCGCCGCCGGTGACCCGGTAGAGGCCGGCCAGCGTGGCGGCCTTCATGCCGGGCATGTCGCCGTCGGCGTTGATGTGGATGAGCTTGGCCAGCTCGTCGTTGTCGATCACCGGGAACGGCAGCGTGACGCTGCGGCAGGACGCGGCGGTCGGCTCCAGCAGGTTGCCCTGGGGGCCGAGCGAGGAGTGCAGCGAGGTGACGAGCTCCTCGCGGATGGCGTCCAGCGGCGGGTTGGTGACCTGCGCGAACAGCTGGGTGAAGTAGTCGAAGAGCAGCCGCGGGCGCTCGGACAGCGCCGCGATCGGCGAGTCGGTGCCCATGGAACCGAGCGGCTCGCCGCCGGTGCGTGCCATGGGCGCGAGGATGACGCGCAGCTCCTCCTCGGTGTAACCGAAGGTCTGCTGGCGGCGGGTGACCGAGGCGTGGGTGTGGACGATGTGCTCGCGCTCGGGGAGGTCCTCGAGCTCGATCTCGCCGGCCTCGAGCCACTCCGCGTACGGCGCCTCCGCGGCGAGGGAGGACTTGATCTCGTCGTCCTCGATGATGCGGTGCTCGGCGGTGTCGACGAGGAACATCCTGCCGGGCTGCAGCCGGCCCTTGCGGACGACCTTGGCGGGGTCGATGTCGAGGACGCCGACCTCCGAGGAGAGGACGACGAGGCCGTCGTCGGTGACCCAGTAGCGTCCGGGGCGCAGACCGTTGCGGTCGAGGACCGCGCCGACCTGGACGCCGTCGGTGAAGGTGACACAGGCCGGGCCGTCCCAGGGCTCCATCATCGTGGAGTGGTACTGGTAGAAGGCGCGCCGGGCCGGGTCCATCGAGTCGTGGTTCTCCCACGCCTCGGGGACCATCATCAGCACGGCGTGCGGCAGCGAACGGCCGCCGAGGTGGAGCAGCTCCAGGACCTCGTCGAAGGACGCGGAGTCTGAGGCGTCCGGCGTGCAGACGGGGAAGATCCGGTCGATCTTGCCGGCGCCGGAATTGAACAGCGTGGAGGCGAGCTGCGACTCACGGGCGCGCATCCAGTTGCGGTTGCCCTTGACCGTGTTGATCTCGCCGTTGTGCGCGACGAAGCGGTACGGGTGGGCCAGCGGCCAGCTCGGGAAGGTGTTCGTGGAGAACCGCGAGTGGACGAGCGCCACGGCGGTCGCGAAGCGCCGGTCCGAGAGGTCGGGGAAGAAGGGCTCGAGCTGGCCGGTGGTCAGCATGCCCTTGTAGACGATGGTGCGCGCGGAGAGCGACGGGAAGTAGACACCGGCCTCGCGCTCGGCGCGCTTGCGCAGCACGAACGCCTTGCGGTCCAGCGCGATGCCGGTGCTCTCGCCTCCCCCAGAGCCTTCGGCCTGGGAGGTACCCCCAGCCACGAAGAGCTGACGGAAGGCGGGCATGGTGGCGCGGGCGCCGTTGCCGAGCAGGTCGGGCGTGACGGGGACCTCGCGCCAGCCGAGGACGCGCAGGCCCTCTTCGGAGACGATCGTCTCGATCTGCGAGACGGCGGCCTCGTTCTCCTCGGCGTCCGCCGGAAGGAAGGCGATACCGACGGCGTACGAGCCTGCCTCTGGCAGCTCGAAACCGGTGGCCTCGCGCAGGAAGGCGTCGGGAACCTGGAGCAGGATGCCCGCGCCGTCGCCCGAATCGGGCTCGGAACCGGTGGCACCGCGGTGCTCGAGGTTTCGCAGTACGGTCAGCGCCTGCTCGACCAGCTCATGGCTGGCAACACCGGTGAGGGTGGCCACGAACCCGACACCGCAGGCGTCGTGTTCGTTACGGGGGTCGTACATCCCCTGGGGGGCGGGGCGACCGTCCATGGGCGACCAGGCGTCGGAACGCATCGGCTCTCCCGTCGTCGTCGTGGCATATGCAGTGCCGAGGGACGACGTTGGCCCTCCGCGAAATTTCGTGCAGGTTACATGATGGAGTGATTCTCGGAAAGCGGATAGTTCATTCCAGCATGCGGACACCGCGCCAGGCGGTGAGAGGGTCGCGGCGGACACGTCGCATCCGGCGGACTTCGGCTGAGCAGGCTTCATTGCCCGCAGCGTCTACGGCTGATGCCCAGTGATTACGGAATCGAAACCACCGGATGACGGCTACTTATGTTGCGCCTTGCATAGTGTCTCACCCTGGGCCCCTGCTGCGGGAGGGCGTACGTCACAGGGTCCGTGACAAAGCCCGAAAATGCGAACGTGCCGGCTCCCGGGGGCCGGCGAGCGGCGGACGCCGTGGGAGCGGCGTGGGGGGGGGGGGGGGGGGGGGGGGGGGGGGGGGGGGGGGGGGGGGGGGGGGGGGGGGGGGGGGGGGGGGGGGGGGGGGGGGGGGGGGGGGGGG
>NZ_JBVHTA010000049.1:38384-59038 GCF_055566095.1 Streptomyces sp. NPDC027962 | reverse complement strand
TTTTTTTCTCTTTTTTTGTGGGGTCGTGGGGGGAGGGGGAGGAAGAAAAAGAGAGGAGGGTGGTCGCGCTTTTCTTTCTTTTTTCTTTTTTTTTCTCCCCCCCCCCCCCCCCCCCCCCCGCCAAGCGGGCAGCGGCGTTGGCCGCATTGGCTGCACTGATCGCCGTCTGTGCCGCGCGTGCGGCGCCCTTTGCCGCGTCGGCGGCCCGGCCCGCCGCGGCAGAGGCACGCACCGCATCGTTGCGGGCGGCCTCGGTTTCCTTTGCCGCCTTCTGGGCTGCCTCCTTGGCCAGCTTCGACGCTGTGACCGCACGGGCCGAGGCCTCTTCGGCAGCCTTGGTCGACTGCTCGGCCTGCGCGCCGGCTTGGGTGGCCTGGGAGGCGAGCTGGGCAACGGTGGCGCGTTCCTGATCCCTGTTGCGGGCCACGTACTGCCCCACTTCAAGGAACTCGACGACGTCCGCTGGGGTGCCTTGAAGCGCGACTTCTGCGGCCTGCCTGGTCGCCGGGCCGCCTGTACTCAGGATCTGGGTGACCCGGACTCGATTGTCCACCTCGCGGGCCTCGTACTGCCCCGTCTCCAGGAAGTCGCTGACGTCTTCAGGGGTCCCATTGAGCGCAGCGGCGCCCTCCTCCTGTACTCCGCGGCCGCCAGAGCTGATGATTTGGGTCACCTGCACCCGCTGGTCCTCTTCCAGGGGCTTCTGCCAACCCACTCGGAGGAACGCGCGCATGTCCTCGTCGGAGCCGGCCAAAGCCTGCTCCGCGGCCTCGCGGACCGCGCGACCACCAACGCTGAGGACGTTCACCACGTCGATTCGGTCGTCGTGGTATCGGGCCAGCTCCTTCTCTGTGGAGAGGAACTTCTCCACGTCCGCGTCGGTGCCGGTCAATGCGGCTTCGGCCGCGGCTTTGACGCCTGGGCCTCCTGCAATCCAGGCCTGCACGACCAGCCCACGGCGTGAGATGTCAGGCAGATCGACAGCAGAGTCCGACGCCTGTGCAGGAGTTGTGCCGAGCAAACCGGTCAGCAGCACGGCAGACAGTACCGCGGCGCACATGCTACGAGGAGTAAGACTTCGTGCCCGGCCTCTCCTCGCGCCCCTGTCCTGTTGCCCTACTTGTGTAGGGCTGGATCTTTTCTTCACTGGAGATTCCTTCTGTGGCTAAAGGGTCGATGCCCTGGCAGCCCGTCCCGGGTCAGGCATGGCACACGTGTCCGCTTTGGGGGTGATCCCGCGGGTTGGGCCACTAGGGACTTGAGTTCAGGACGCTTGCACGAGCCGTGTGCCGCCTGGCGAGGAGCAGTTGGGGCATGTGGATCTTACATATGCTTTACTGAATCTCCATAAAGTGGGTACATTTCCCCCTGGCTTACCTTCAGAAGGATCCTCATGGCGATAACGCATGCCCGAAAGGCACTCCTGATCGGCATGACCGGCGTCCTTGCCTGCCTTGGTGTCACAGCGCTGACCGTTGCCCAAGCCGCTCCGCAGACCGCATCCCCCGTGAGCTCGGCAGTAGGGATGCCTTCGACCGTCGAAGACTTCAACTATCCGGGTGCGGAACAGATCCTCCAAGACCGCGGGATCACGCTGAAGCGCGGCGACGGCCAGATCACCCTGGTTCCGTGTGCCGAGGCGTGGGACATCAAGGTCGAGTCCCGCGCAGGGGATAAAGCAGGATTCTGTTTCAAGACGCACGCGGAAACCGGCTACCTGACCATGGAGCTGCCCGATGCCTACGGCATCTGGACCAAGGAGCGCCCAGTCACGGCCACCCTCACCGCCGACGGCAATAAAACCGTCGTCGAGGCCCAGAGGGACAGATACACGGCAGTTGGCGAAGGAGATGAGGCCTCTGGCGGCGCTCCCTCCGTCCTGCTCGAACTGCGCGTTGCTGGCTGACCTGGCCATAGCGAGTCACCGAGTTCATTCCCACCTGCTGACGCATCGGGCTAGTTGGTCCGGTCACAGTCAACGACGAACCTTCTGGCAGACGGCTCACGGCCGAGGTCACCAAGTACACGGCTCAAGACGCCCTCTGCCCGCCTAAAGGAATACACGTGTCCACAAGACGTTCCCGCCGCGTGCGGGGCATAGCACTGCTGGCTGCCGCAGCAGCGGCCGGCGCTCTCAGCACCTCTACGGCGCATGCCGCCGCAGCTGATCCCGTTGCTGACAAGACATACGCGTTCACCGCGAAGGTCGATATCGGGGGCGAGCGCGCCTGCACCGGTGCCTTGGTTGACAAGCAGTGGATCCTCACCGCCAGCAGCTGCTTCGCCTCCGACCCGCAGCAGGCCTTTCCGATCGCCGCCGGGGCGCCGGCGAAGAAGACCACCGCGACGATCGGCCGCACCGATCTGTCGACCACCACGGGCCGCACCGTTGACGTCATCGAGCTGCTGCCGCGCAGTGACCGGGATCTGGTGATGGCCAAGCTGGCCCAGCCGGTCACCGACATCACCCCGGTCCCGGTCGCCGCCACCGCTCCGGTCGCGGGCGAGGCCCTGCGCACGGTGGGCTACGGCCGCACCAACGACGAGTGGGTCCCCAACAAGCTGCACGCGGGGGCGTTCACCGTGGACGCCACCGGCTCCACCACCATCGCGATCACCAGCGCGGGCGGCGCCATCTGCAAGGGCGATGCGGGCGGGCCCGCGCTGCGGGAGAAGAACGGCCAGGTCGAACTGGTCGCCGTGCACAGCACCTCCTGGCAGGCCGGCTGCTTCAACGAGACCGAGACCCGCAAGAACGCGGTCGAGACCCGGCTCGACGACATCAACCAGTGGATCCAAAAGACCCGCTTCCCCCACGCGGTATCGATCCCGATGGGCACCACCCTGGGCGACGGCCAGTCGCTGACCTCCCGCGGCGCGAAGCTCACCATGAACGACGGCGTACTGAGCATCACCTCCGGGGCAGGCGGGGGCAAGGTCGTCTGGAAGGCCGGCACCAGCGGCCACCCGAATGCCAAGGCAGTCATGGAGCCCAGCGGCAACCTCGCCATCTGCGCCATGGCCGACACAGCGGCGGACCTCGCGGCCTGCACCGCTGACACCACCAAGACCAAGCGCCTGTGGTCCACCGCCATCCCCGCCACAGCCGCCGGTCCCAACAACGCCGGCGCGGGCTTCGGGGGTTACGCACTGCTGCACGACCGCGGCGGACTCGTGGTCTACAACGTCAAGGGCCAGTCGCTGTGGTCCAGCGGCAGCGTCGTGCGCCACGACTACAACGGCGACGGCCGCAGCGACCTGGCTGCCTGGTACGACTACGCCGACGGCGGCGACGCTCTGCACACCCTGCTCTCCGGCACCACCGGCACCTTCGGGGAACCCGCCAAGTCCTTCAGCGTCGGCTCCGGCCAGTACTGGGTCGACCACATGAAGTTCACCACCGGCGACTTCAACGGCGACGGCCGCGGCGACGTAGCAGCCTTCTACGGCTACGACGACGGGCGCGTGAAGCTGCTCACCTGGCTCAGCAAGACCGACGGCGGCTTCAACACCCCCACCAGCTCGTGGAGTGTGCCCGCCGGTCAGTGGAACTTCGACCGCATGACGGCCCGCGGCGGCGACTTCGACGGAGACGGACGCGACGACATCGCCGTGTGGTACGACTACGCCGACGGACGCGACCGCCTGTGGACCTTCACGGCCAACCCGCAGGGCGGATTCAACGAACCGTTCGCATCCTGGACCGGCCCCGAAACCGGGTGGACCGCCAGCAAGCACAAGCTCGTGACCGGCGACTTCGACGCCGACGGCCGCGACGACATGGCCGCCCTCTACGACTACGGCGACACCACCGTCAAGCTCTGGACCCTGCTGACCGAGCCGGACGGCGGCTTCCAGGAACCCTTCCAGTCCTGGACCAACACCACCTGGGGCGACTGGGCCCGCACCGGCATCCACGCCGGCGACTTCAACGGCGACGGCCGCGACGACGTAGCCGCCTGGTACGACTACGTCGACGGCCACGACGGACTGCACACCTTCACCAGCCTCAGCACCAAGGACGGCTCCTTCCAGAACCCCACCGCTGCATGGAGCACCGAGGCCGGAAAGTTCTGGTACTACTCCATGAAAATGGTCGCCGGTGACTACAACGGCGACGGCCGCGACGATCTCGCCGCCATCCACGACTACACCGACGGCAGCATGAAGATGTGGACCTGGACCGCCAAGACCGACGGCACCTTCAACAGCCCCGCAGGCAGCTGGAACCCGGCCACCGGCTGGAACTACGACCGAGTCACACTCATCGGCCAACACCACTGACGTCTTCTCAGGAACACGCCTTACTGAGCCCCCTGAGGACACCATCCAGGACAAGGGACCTCACACGTTCGTCCCAAAGCCCGGCCGGCTCCGACCGGCCGGGCTCTTCTGCCCGGAGCCCGACTCCGAGCGGAACCGGGCCGAACAGAGCTGCGTGCGACGCTGTGTTCTCCATCTGGTTCAACGACCCCGACGTGCTCGCACCGCTCATCGCCGCCTCAGCCCGGGAGGCACCCTGGCGTTCTCCCATGCTGAACCGATTTGAGGACCATTACCGTCCGATGCTGATGCACGGCCACGGCCTGCGCGGTAGTCGGGACGCCGAGCGTGTGTGGTCCGCGGCGGCACGGGTGTCGGTGGGCGGGGCGCTCAGATCGCCGGTTCGGATGCGTCGTCGAGTTCGCACCACAGCAGTTTGCCGCTGCGGCCGAAGAGGTCGTCCCCGAGTGGGTAGCCGCCCCAGTTGACGGCGCATCGTGTGACGATCCGCAGCCCACGACCCCCGGCGGCGTCGGGTGGGGCGTGGGGCGGCAGTGTCCCCGGCGGTCGGTCGAAGGGGGCGGGGATCTCCGGGTTCGAGTCCCAGACGCTGATGCGGAGCCGTCCGCCGTCCATGTGTCGCAGACGGAGCGTCGCCGGCCCGTGGGAGTACCGGTAGGCGTTGGTGACGAGCTCGGAGGCCAGCAGCTCGGCGGTGTTCAGTAATGGGGCCATGCCGTGGCCGCCCAGCACCGTGCGGAGGGTGTGGCGGGCGACGCGCGCGGCGAAGGGGTGGTGGGGGAGTTGGAGGACGTACGACCAAGATGTGGGCGGAGATACGGTGTCCACGGAAGTCTCCTGCGGGGAGGTGGAGTTGGATCGCTCGAAGGGCGTGCTTGTGCGGTGGCAGTGCCGCGAGGTTGCGGTGCGCTTCCGGCTTGTCGGCAGGCGCCGGTCCGAGTGGCTTGAGTAACACCGTAGCGCGGAGACTTGTAAGGTCTTACATGAAAATCGAGAAGGCCTTACAACTCCATCCGTGTGGGTGACCCCTGGAAAGAGGTTGTGATGGCGGCCCGTACATCCCTGACCCTGCGCCAGCAGCGGCTCGGTGCCGAGCTGAGGAAGCTGCGAGAACGCGCGGGCCTCACGTCGACCGAGGCGGCAGGGCTGCTGGGCGGACCGCAGTCCCGCATCAGCAACATCGAGGCGGGGCGATACGCGGTGAGTGCCGAACGCGTACGCGCCTTGGCACACAACTACGCGTGTGACGAGGAGGATTACGTCGAGGCTCTGGCCACCATGACCGGCAGCCGAGCGAGGGGCTGGTGGGACGACTACGCGGACCGTCTCGCCCCCGGCCTGCTCGATCTGGCCGAGATGGAGCATCACGCCCACAGCCTGCGTGTCGCTGTGGTGATTCATGTGCCTGGATTGCTCCAGACCGCCGCGCACGCCCGTGCGGTGATGGCCGAGAGCATGCCGCGTCTGCGACCGTACGAGATCGAGCACCGTGTCTCGTACCGCGTCAAGCGGCAGGCGGTGCTGTTCGAGGGCACCCCGACCCCGTACACCGCCCTCGTGCACGAAGCGGCCCTGCGTATGGGTTACGGAGGGCCGGAGGTCGCCCGCGAGCAGCTCAGCGCCCTGCTCGACGCCTCCGACCACGAGAACGTGAAGCTTCTGGTCCTGCCCTTCGGTGAGGTGTCGTTCCCGGCGTCCGGACAGCCGATCACCTACGCCTCAGGACCCGTGCCACAGCTCGACACCGTGGTGCTGGACACCGACCACGGATGCGATTTCCTGGACGCCGAGGCCCAGTTGGCCCGCTATCGATCAGTGCTGGACCGGATGGAGTCGCAGGCGCTGTCCGAGGCGGATTCCCGGGCATTCATCCACCGCATCGCCAAAGAGATCTGAAAGGTCTGCCCCGTGCCGGAACTTGCTTGGCGGAAGTCCTCTTACAGTGCCGAGGCGGCCAATTGCGTCTGCGTCGCCCTCGCCCCCGACGGCACCGTCCGCCTCCGTGACAGCAAGGTGCCGGATGTGCTCGTGGCCACACGCCCCGAAGCGCTGAACCGCTTCGTACGCGCGGCCGGGGCGGGGTGGTTCGAGCACCGCTGACGCACAAGCGTCAGCCCTCGTCCGACCGGACCGGAAAGCGCCTCGGTGCGACGAACAGCAGCACCAGCAGGGCGAGTCCGGCCGCGGCCGCCGCCCCGAGATAGACGTGGTCGACCGCCGCGTCCACCGCGCGGCGCAGCTGCTCGGTGGCCGAGGCGGTGAGGGCGGCCGGGTTCTCCAGGGCGTGGGAGACCGAGTCGAGGCTCCCCCCGCCGAGGCGGGAGACCAGGACGGCGTTGGCGACCGCGCCGAAGAGGGCTGCTCCCAGGGACTGGCCGACCTGGCGGCAGAAGAGGACGGACGCGGTGGTGGTGCCGCGTTCCGACCAGCCGACGGTGGACTGGACGCCCACGATCAGGGGGAGCTGGAACAGGCCGAGCGCGGCCCCGAGCAGCAGCATGATGAGGGCCGGCTGCCACGGTTCGCCGGGGAACGGGAGCAGCGGGAACGCCAGCAGTGTCAGCAGCGCCAGACCGATCCCGGTGATCGCGGTCCACCGGAAGCCGATGCGGGTGTAGACGCGGTCGGACAGGGCGGCGCTGACCGGCCAGCTCAGGGTCATCACCGACAGCACGAAACCGGCGGCGATCGGGCCGAGGCCCAGCACGGACTGGGCGTAGGTGGGCAGGAAGACGGTCGGCGCCACCATCAGCAGACCCAGCGCGCCCAGCGCGAGGTTGACCGCGGCGATGGTCCGGCGGCGCCAGACCCAGCCGGGAATGATCGGTTCCGCGGCGCGGCGTTCGACGACGACGGTGACGGCGACGAGCACCGCACTGCCGCCGAGCAGCGCCAGCGACGGCGCGGAGAGCCAGGGCCAGGCGACGCCGCCCTGGACGAGAGCGGTGAGCAGCAGGACGCCTGCCGCGAAGACGCACAGGGCGCCCGCCCAGTCGACGCGGGGGCGGGCGGCCGGTGCGGGACGGGCCGGTTCGACGAAGTGGCGCACGACGAGGAAGAGCGCGACGGCGCCGACCGGCAGATTGATGAGGAAGATCCAGCGCCAGTCGGCGTACGCGGCGAGCAGCCCGCCGACCGCCGGCCCGGCGACCGCCGAAGTCGCCCACACCGTGGACAGTCTCGCCTGGATTCTGGGGCGCTCCTTCAGCGGGTAGAGGTCCGCGGCGATGGTCTGCACCGTGCCCTGCAGCGCCCCGCCGCCGAGGCCCTGCACGACGCGGAAGGCGATGAGCGATGCCATGCTCCAGGCGGCGGCGCACAGCAGCGAGCCGACGAGGAACAGCACGATGCCGGCGACGAGGACGGGCTTGCGGCCGAAGGTGTCGGAGAGCTTGCCGTACACGGGGAGGGAGACGGTGACGGCGAGGAGGTAGCCGGAGAACAGCCAGGAGAAGACGGCGAAGCCGCCGAGGTCGCCGACGATCTGGGGCACCGCGGTCGAGACGATGGTCCCGTCGAGCGCGGCGAGTGCCATCCCCAGCATCAGGGCGGCGACAACCGGGCCCCGCCGGGGCGTGGCGGAGGGTGCGGTGGCTCCGGGCATGCGTTCCGTACGGCCGGTGCTTCCCATGAGCCCTCAGTTCCTTTCCCTATGCACCTATTTCCGGGGGACACCTTCTCACTTGAGGCTCACGCAGGGGGAGGGTGCAGGCTCGTCGTACGGCGGGTCCACCCGGGGGTGGAGTCCCCCTAGGGGCTTCTCCTTACTTCTGGCCAGGGGACGTTCGTTCCGGCGGACGACGAGAAGGCACGGCCCCGCTCTTTAACTTGGTCTTACGGCCGCAGCTGAGGCCCGCAGCAAGCCCGCACTCATAGGCAGTACCGGCCGGGGGTGGGGAAAACCCCCGGACCAAGACTGCGCTGCGCACCAGCGCGCCGGACCGCTTCCGTCGCGAGACTCGACCCTGTGCCCGCGGCGACGCCATTCGCTGATTTCCGAAACTGAGGAGACCCACCGTGACCACGGCTGTAACCACCCCCGCACACGGGGAAACCGGAGGGCGCACGGCCGTCGCCGCACGGGCGCGGCAGGTCGTCAAGGCGTACGGCGCCGGTGAGACCCGCGTCGTCGCGCTCGACCACGTCGATGTGGACATCGCCCGCGGTCAGTTCACCGCGATCATGGGACCGTCCGGCTCGGGCAAGTCGACCCTGATGCACTGCCTGGCCGGCCTCGACACCGTTACGTCCGGTCAGATCCACCTCGACGACACCGAGATCACGGGCCTCAAGGACAAGAAGCTCACACAGCTTCGCAGGGACCGGGTCGGCTTCATCTTCCAGGCGTTCAACCTGCTGCCCACGCTGAACGCCCTGGAGAACATCACGCTCCCCATGGACATCGCCGGACGCAAGCCGGACGCCGCCTGGCTGAACAGGGTCGTCGAGACCGTCGGCCTGGCGGAGCGGCTGCGGCACCGGCCGACGCAGCTGTCCGGCGGCCAGCAGCAGCGCGTCGCCGTGGCTCGGGCCCTCGCCGCCCGCCCGGAGATCATCTTCGGTGACGAGCCGACCGGAAACCTGGACTCGCGGGCCGGTGCCGAAGTGCTCGGCTTCCTGCGCAGATCCGTCGACGAGCTGGGCCAGACCATCGTGATGGTCACGCACGACCCCGTCGCAGCCTCCTACGCCGACCGCGTCCTCTACCTCGCCGACGGCCGCATCGTCGACGAGATGTTCCGGCCGACCGCGGACGCCGTCCTCGACCGTATGAAGGACTTCGACGCCCGGGGGCGCACGTCATGACGGTGCTCAGGAACTCCCTGCGCAGCTTCCTCGCGCACAAGGGACGGATGGCCCTCTCGGCGGTCGCGGTGCTCCTGTCGGTGGCCTTCGTGTCGGGCACGCTGGTGTTCACCGACACCATGAACACGACCTTCGACAAGCTCTTCGCCGTCTCCGCGTCCGACGTCACGGTGAGCCCCAAGGGGTCCGGCGACGACGAAGGGAACCCGGCGACGGGCAAGCCCGAATCGCTGCCCGCCTCGCTCGTCGACGAGGTGAAGTCGGTCAAGGGCGTCGAAGCCGCCGAGGGCGCGGTCGCCAGCCTCAGCGTGACCGTCGTCAACTCCGAGAACAAGAACATGGGTTCCACGACCGGCGCCCCGACGATCGCCGCCAACTGGACGCAGAACGACCTCAAGTCGATGGAGATCGCCTCCGGCCACGCCCCGCGCGGCCCCACGGAGGTGATGGTCGACGGTGACACCGCAGAGAAGCACCACCTGAAACTCGGCGACGAACTGCGCACCATCGCCGTCACCGGTGACTTCACCGCGAAGATCTCCGGCATCGTTGACTTCAAGGTCACCAACCCCGGTGCGGCCGTCGTCTACTTCGACACCGCCACCGCCCAGCGCGAACTGCTCGGCAGGGAAGGGCTGTTCACCAACATCCTGGTGAGCGCGGAGCCCGGCCTGAGCGACGAGCAGCTCAAGAAGAACGTGGCCGGTGCCCTGGGCGGCTCGTACAAGCTGCAGACCGCGAAGGAAGCGGCGGACGCCGGCCGTGAGGAAGTCGGCTCGTTCCTCGAGGTGATGAAGTACGCGATGCTCGGCTTCGCCGGAGTCGCCGTACTCGTCGGCATCTTCCTCATCGTCAACACCTTCTCGATGCTGGTCGCCCAGCGCACCCGCGAGATCGGTCTGATGCGGGCCATCGGCTCCAGCCGCCGGCAGGTCAACCGGTCGGTGCTCGTCGAGGCGGTCCTGCTCGGCGTCGTCGGCTCCATCGCCGGTGTCGCGGCCGGTGTAGGACTGGCCGTCGGCCTGATGAAGATGATGTCCGCCGTCGGCATGAACCTGTCCACCGACGATCTGACCGTCAAGTGGACGACCCCGGCCGTCGGCCTGACGCTCGGCATCATCGTCACCGTCCTTGCCGCCTACATCCCCGCACGCAGGGCAGGCAAGGTCTCCCCGATGGCCGCCCTGCGCGACACCGGCATGCCGGTCGACTCCAAGGCCGGCTGGATCCGCGGCGGCATCGGTCTGGCCCTCACCGTCGGCGGCGTGGCCGCGCTGCTGGTCGCCACCCAGGCGGACAAGGCGAGCGAGGGATCAATGTTCCTGGGCCTCGGCGTCGTCCTGTCCCTCATCGGCTTCATCGTCATCGGCCCGCTGCTCGCGGGCGCCGTGGTCCGCGTGATCAGCGTCCTGGTGCTGCGGATGTTCGGCCCCGTCGGCCGGCTGGCCGAGCGCAACGCGCTGCGCAACCCGCGCCGTACGGGAGCGACCGGCGCCGCCCTGATGATCGGCCTCGCCCTGGTGGCCTGCCTGTCGGTGGTCGGCTCCTCCATGGTCGCGTCGGCCACGGAAGAGCTGGACAAGTCGGTGGGCGCCGACTTCATCGTGCAGTCCGCCACCATGGGGCCGATCGTGCCGCAGGCACAGGAAGCCCTGAAGAAGACGCCGGGCCTCGAGCACGTCACCGAGTACAAGGGCGTCGCAGCCAAGATCACCCCGCCCAACGGGAAGACGGAGGACGAGCAGCTGGTCGCCGCCGACCCGACGTACGCGCAGGACCTGCGCCGCGAGACGGTGGCCGGCGAACTGTCCGCCGCCTACGGCAAGGACGCGATGTCCGTCGGCAGCGACTACGCGGACCGGCACGGTGTGAAGGTCGGCGACACGATCAAGGTCGACTTCAGGAACGGCGGCCCCGCCGAACTGAAGGTCGCCGCGATCACGTCCGACGACACCAACGTCGACAAGGGCGCGATGTACATGAGCATCACGACCGCCGCGCGCCACATCCCCGCCGAGAAGATGCCCGAGAGCATGATCATGTTCGCGAAGGCCGTCGACGGCCAGGAGGGACAGGCGTACGCCGCCCTGAAGAAGTCGCTCGCGAAGTACCCGCAGTACAAGGTGCAGAACCAGACCGACTTCAAGCAGGACCTCAAGGACCAGATCGGCCAGCTGCTGAACATCGTCTACGGCCTGCTTGCGCTCGCGATCATCGTCGCGGTGCTGGGCGTCGTGAACACCCTCGCCCTGTCGGTGGTCGAGCGGACCAGGGAGATCGGCCTGATGCGGGCGATCGGCCTCTCGCGCCGTCAGCTGCGCCGCATGATCCGCCTGGAGTCCGTGGTCATCGCCCTCTTCGGAGCGCTGCTCGGCCTCGGCCTGGGCATGGGCTGGGGAACATCCGCACAGAAGCTGCTGGCGCTGGAGGGCCTGGGCGTCCTGGAGATCCCGTGGCCGACGATCCTCACGGTCTTCGTGGGCTCGGCGTTCGTCGGCCTGCTCGCGGCCCTGGTGCCCGCGTTCCGTGCCGGCCGGATGAACGTGCTGAACGCGATCGCGACGGAGTAGCGCCCGCGGGCGGGCCGGTACGGGGGTCCGGTCCCGCCCGCACTGCGAACGGCCCCGGATGTCCGCCATGGACATCCGGGGCCGTCACTCGCGTACGGGGTCCGGCATACCAGTCAGCCATTTCACTCTCCGGAGTGGCCTCGGTACCTCGCGCCGGTGACACACCCACGTCGTAGGCTGGAGACCCCCGGCCCTCCCCTGGTCTTCGACATGGGGGACCCCAGACGTGTCGGGCCCTTCGCGTTGTCCACCCCCCGCTGCTTTCCCGGATGGATGTCCTACATGAGCCTGCACGGTCTGCTCGATGCCGTCGTACGTGACCCGGCGCTCGCCGAAGCGGTCAGGGCGGCCGGGGAGGGCCACCGGATGCACGTGGATCTGGTGGGGCCGCCCGCCGCGCGGCCCTTCGCCGTGGCCGCCCTCGCCCGAGACGCGGGCCGCCCCGTGCTGGCCGTCACCGCCACCGGCCGGGAGGCGGAGGACCTGGCCGCGGCGCTGCGCTCGCTGCTGCCCGAAGAGGGCGTCGTCGAGTACCCGTCGTGGGAGACGCTGCCGCACGAGCGGCTCTCGCCCCGCTCCGACACCGTCGGCCGCCGCCTCGCCGTCCTGCGCCGCCTCGCGCACCCGTCGCCCGACGACCCGGCCGCCGGGCCGGTCAGCGTCGTCGTCGCGCCCGTCAGGTCCGTGCTGCAGCCGCAGGTCAAGGGCCTCGGCGACCTGGAGCCCGTGGCACTGCGCACCGGGCGGCAGGCCGATCTGAACGAGGTCGTGGAAGGCCTCGCGGCCGCCGCCTACTCCCGCGTCGAACTGGTCGAGAAGCGCGGCGAGTTCGCGGTCCGCGGCGGCATCCTCGATGTCTTCCCGCCGACCGAGGAGCACCCGCTCCGGGTGGAGTTCTGGGGCGACGACGTCGAGGAGATCCGTTACTTCAAGGTCGCCGACCAGCGCTCCCTGGAGGTCGCCGAGCACGGCCTGTGGGCCCCGCCGTGCCGCGAGCTGCTGCTGACCGACGACGTGCGGCAGCGGGCGGCCGCCCTCGCGCAGGCCCACCCCGAGCTGGGCGAACTGCTCGGCAGGATCGCCGAGGGCATCGCGGTCGAGGGCATGGAGTCCCTCGCCCCGGTCCTCGTCGACGACATGGAGCTGCTTCTGGACGTCCTGCCGAAGGGCTCCATGGCCGTGGTGTGCGACCCGGAGCGGGTGCGCACGCGCGCCGCGGACCTGGTCGCCACCAGCCAGGAGTTCCTGCAGGCGTCGTGGGCGGCGACGGCGGGCGGCGGAGAGGCGCCGATCGACGTCGGCGCGGCCTCGCTGTGGGGCATCGCGGACGTACGGGACCGGGCGAGCGAGCTCGGCATGATGTGGTGGTCCGTCTCCCCGTTCGCGGCGGACGCCTCCGACCTCGAGGACGACACCCTCAAGCTGGGCATGCGCGCCCCGGAGACGTACCGCGGCGACACCGCCCGCGCGCTCGCCGACACCAAGGGCTGGCTCGCCGACGGCTGGCGCACCGTGTTCGTCACCGAGGCGCACGGCCCCGCCTCCCGCACCGTCGAGGTGCTCGGCGGCGAGGGCATCGCGGCCCGCCTCGACGCCGACCTGGCCGACATCACCCCGTCCCTCGTCCATGTCGCCTGCGGCTCGATCGAGTACGGCTTCGTCGACCCGGCGCTCAGGCTGGCGGTCCTCACGGAGACCGACCTGACAGGCCAGAGGGCCGCCGGCAAGGACGGTCAGCGGATGCCCACCCGGCGCCGCAAGACCATCGACCCGCTGACCCTCGAGGTCGGTGACTACATCGTCCACGAGCAGCACGGCGTCGGCCGCTACATCGAGATGGTGCAGCGCACCGTCCAGGGCGCCACCCGTGAGTACCTCCTCGTCGAGTACGCCCCCGCCAAGCGCGGTCAGCCCGGCGACCGGCTCTACATCCCCACCGACCAGCTCGAGCAGGTCACCAAGTACGTGGGAGGCGAGGCGCCGACACTGCACCGGCTCGGCGGCGCCGACTGGACGAAGACGAAGGCGCGCGCGAAGAAGGCCGTCAAGGAGATCGCCGCCGACCTGATCAGGCTGTACTCGGCGCGGATGGCGGCCCCCGGCCACGCCTTCGGCCCCGACACTCCGTGGCAGCGTGAACTGGAGGACGCCTTCGCCTACGTGGAGACGCCCGACCAGCTCTCCACGATCGCGGAGGTCAAGGAGGACATGGAGAAGACAGTCCCCATGGACCGGCTGATCTGCGGCGACGTCGGCTACGGCAAGACGGAGATCGCGGTCCGTGCGGCCTTCAAGGCGGTCCAGGACGGCAAGCAGGTCGCCGTCCTCGTCCCGACGACACTCCTCGTGCAGCAGCACTTCGGCACGTTCACCGAGCGCTACTCCCAGTTCCCCGTCGCCACAAGGGCATTGTCCCGTTTCCAGTCGGACGCCGACGCGAAGGCGACACTGGAGGGCCTGCGCGACGGGTCCGTCGACATCGTCATCGGCACGCACCGGCTGTTCTCCTCCGAGACCAAGTTCAAGGACCTGGGCCTGGTCGTCGTCGACGAGGAGCAGCGCTTCGGCGTCGAGCACAAGGAGCAGCTGAAGAAGCTGCGGGCCAACGTCGACGTCCTCACCATGTCCGCAACCCCCATTCCCCGTACGTTGGAGATGGCGGTGACCGGCATCCGCGAGATGTCCACGATCACCACCCCGCCGGAGGAGCGGCACCCGGTGCTGACCTTCGTCGGCCCGTACGAGGAGAAGCAGATCGGCGCGGCCGTCCGGCGTGAACTGCTGCGCGAGGGACAGGTCTTCTACATCCACAACCGCGTCGAGTCGATCGACAGGGCGGCGGCACGGCTGCGGGACATCGTGCCCGAGGCGCGTATCGCCACGGCCCACGGCCAGATGTCGGAGTCCGCGCTGGAGCAGGTCGTCGTCGACTTCTGGGAGAAGAAGTTCGACGTACTGGTCTCCACGACGATCGTCGAGTCCGGCATCGACATCTCCAACGCCAACACCCTCATCGTCGAACGCGGCGACAACTTCGGCCTCTCGCAGCTGCACCAGCTGCGCGGCCGCGTCGGCCGTGGCCGCGAGCGCGGCTACGCGTACTTCCTGTACCCCCCGGAGAAGCCGCTCACGGAGACGGCCCACGAGCGGCTCGCGACCATCGCCCAGCACACGGAGATGGGCGCCGGTATGTACGTCGCGATGAAGGACCTCGAGATCCGTGGCGCGGGAAACCTCCTCGGCGGCGAGCAGTCCGGCCACATCGCGGGCGTCGGTTTCGACCTGTACGTCCGCATGGTCGGCGAGGCGGTCGCCGACTACCGCGCCTCGCTGGAAGGCGGCGTGGAGGAGGAGCCCCCGCTCGAGGTCAAGATCGAACTCCCCGTCGACGCGCACGTCCCGCACGACTACGCCCCGGGCGAGCGGCTGCGCCTCCAGGCGTACCGGGCGATCGCCTCCGCCACCACGGAGGAGGACATCAAGGCGGTCCGCGAGGAGCTCACCGACCGCTACGGCAAGCTCCCGGAGCCCGTCGAGAACCTGCTGCTGGTGGCGGGGCTGCGGATGCTGGCGCGCGCGTGCGGCGTCGGCGAGATCGTGCTCCAGGGTCCCAACATCCGGTTCGCCCCGGTGGAACTGCGCGAATCCCAGGAGCTGCGCCTCAAGCGCCTCTACCCGCGCACGGTCATCAAGCCGGCCGCCCACCAGATCATGGTCCCGCGCCCGACGACGGGCAAGATCGGCGGCAAGCCGGTGGTGGGCCGGGAACTGCTGGCGTGGACGGGGGAGTTCCTGACGACGATCCTCGGCTCGTAGGCGAGGCGGCCGTACCGGCCGTGCCCGTTCTTCACGGGCACGGCCGGCTCACGGCCACCGGCGCTCGGTCGTCTCACAGCACCGTTACAGCGCGTCGAGGTCCAGAGCCTCGGCCATCGCGCGGTACCCCTCATCACCCGGGTGCAGGTGGTCGCCCGAGTCGTACGCGGGAAGGATGCGGTCCGGGTCGGCGGGGTCGGCGACGGCACGGTCGAAGTCGACCACGGCGTCGTACTCGCCGGACGTACGGATCCAGTGGTTGAACGCCTCGCGCTCGGCCTCGATGACCGGGGTGTCGTAGATGGACCCCTTGACCGGGGTCAGCGTCGCGCCGATCACCGTGAGGCCCTTGGCGTGTGCCTGGCGGATCAGCGAGCGGTGGCCCTCGATCAGCCGCTCGACGGACACTTCGGGCGTGGGCCCGCCGGGGAAGTCCTGCCAGCCGTCACCGCCGAAGTCGTTGATGCCTTCGAGCACGATGACCGTGCCGACGTTCGGCTCGCTCAACGCGTCGAGCTTGAAGCGGCTGATGCCCTTCTCCCCGGCCCAGACCGTGTCGTTGGTGACCTGGTTGCCGCCGATACCGTGGTTGAGGACGCTGCGCGGCTTTCCGGCGGCGGCGAAGCGCTCGGCCAGCTCGTCCGGGTAGCGGTTGTCTGCGTTCAGGCCGGAGCCGACGCCGTCGGTGATGGAGTCGCCGAAGGTGACGATGCCGTCCCGGCGGGCGGCCGTGCCGCCGCTCACCTCGACGCCGGAGAGGAAGAACCAGGAGTCGCTGGACTCCTTGAACGCCGTCCCGTCCCGGTCGGACCGGTGGTCCCCGCTCGCCCGGTAGCTGGTGGCGGAGGCGAAGGAGTGGAAGGTCGCAGGTCCGGTCGGCTCCGCCAGGTACAGCGTGACGGTCACCGACTGCAGGGCCCTGACCTCGAACGGCACGCCGTCGCTGTAGACCTTGCCCCCGGGCGCAACGGTCACGGACCCGCCGTGGCCGAAGGACAGCCGGCGCACGGAACCGGCCTTCACGGACGCGCCCTCGTCGGTGAGTGCGACCGTCGCGCCGGTGATCCGCAGGGGTGTCTTCCCGTACCGGTTGGACAGCTCGATCCGGGCCTTGGTGCCGCCTGTGCTCACCCGCACCACTTGCCGGACCGTGTGGTCGGAGAAGCCCTGCTCTGACCAGTTCGGGCCGAACGGCGCGGTCGGCGGCTGCGGCGAGGCGGCCCAGCCGCCCCGCCACGCGCCGCTGCCGCTCTCTGCCGCCTCGGCCCGTGAAGTCCCGGTGAGCCCCTCCGTGCCGGCGACCGGCAGCGCGACGAGTGTGGTCGCGGCCAGCAGGGCGATGCCCGTGCGCCGTAGGGAGTTCGTGGAAGCCATGTGTTCCGCCCCTTGTCCTTCTTCCGATACCCGTCTTGATCAACGCGTGCACGCGCATGGATCAAGCGGCGCCCGACTTCCGCTATTCCCCGGCTTCTTGAGGATCGGTGGACGCGAACAGCAGCCCGGCGATGGAACGGAAGGCCTCGGCGGGGTCACGGTCGCCCGCCGGACCGTTCAGGTTGTGGGTCAGGAGCAGGGTCGCGAAGCCGTGGGCCAGGGACCAGGCCGCGATCCCGGCGGTGTGCGGGTCAGGGGCCGGTTCCGAGGCCGAGGCGGAGGTCGAGGCCGAGACCAGGGAGGTCACGCCCGCGCGCAGTTCGGCCGAGGCGCGCTCCTTGGCCGCCGTCAGCCGGGGATCGTCGCACCGGTGCAGGTCGGGTTGGAACATGACTTGGAAGTGCGCCGGATGGGCGATCGCGAACCGTACGTACGCAACCCCCCGCTCCCGCAGGCCGGGGGCCTCCGAGAGGGCGTCGGCCAGCAGGTCGTAGCCCTCCGTGGCGATGGCGGTCAGCAGGCCGGCCCGGTCCTTGAAGTGGTGGGCGGGGGCCGCGTGGGAGACGCCCGCGCGGCGGGCCAGATCGCGCAGGCTCAGGGCGGAGGGGCCTTCGGCGCGAATGACGTCGAGTGCCGCGGACATGACCGCCTGCCGTAGATCGCCGTGGTGGTACGTGCGGCTGGTGCTCATGACTTCAGGCTACGCAGAATCTTGTCATTGACAAGTTGTGGATCGGCGCGCAATCTGGTCAGTGACTAGATCCGAGGTGGGGCAGCTGGCTGCACCGCCCACAGCACATGACGGGGAGGCGGACATGGCCGACGAACTCGGACGCGTACGGCAGATGTGGCATCTGCTCGAACCACTGCACGCCGTGCTCTACTACGCGCCGCAGGCCTTCGAGGAGGCCGCGGCGCTCGGCTACCGAACCGACGAGCGCTGGCCCAGCTACTTCGCCTGGCGGGCCGCGCCGCTCGGAGAGGCCGGAGCGACGCAGGTCGGCTCGGCGTTCTACAGCTTCAGTCCCGCGATGGTGCGCGCGTACGTACCGGACGCATGGCGGGTTGCTGCGCCGAAGGACGTGATCGCCGCCAGGCTGCGCGCCGCCGACCGGACATACCGGGACGTGCTCGGGGCGGCGGCCGCGTCGAAGGAGCTGGCGGAGGCCGCTGCGCTCGCCCGCCGTGCGGCCGAGGGCGCCGACGTGGCCGGGCGCCCGCTCGCCGCCGCCCACGCCGCGCTGGACTGGGCGGACGAACCACATGTCGTTCTGTGGCAGGCGGCCACCCGACTGCGCGAGCACCGCGGGGACGGTCACATCGCCGCGCTCCTGACCTCCGGGCTCGACCCCGTCGAGGCCCTCGTCTCCTTCGCCGCCATCGGTGCGGCCCCCGTCGAGACCTTCGCGAGCCGTGGCTGGAGCGAGGCGGAGTGGACGGCCGCACGCGAACGGCTCGCACAGCGCGGCCTGTTGGAGGCCGACGGCACGGCGAGTGCCGCCGGCCGGGAACTGCGCGCCGACATCGAACGGCGTACGGACGAGATGGCAGCCGCCCCTTGGGCCGCGCTCGGCCCGGCCGACACGGACCGCCTGTCCGAGCTCCTCGGCGCGTACTGGGTCGCGATGCTCGGCACCGGGCTGCTGCCTGCGCAGAACACCCTCGGTATCGGCAAGGTCTGAGGACGGCAGTACCGTACGGACCGTGAACAGACGTGGGGTGGTCGGGCGAGGAGCGACAGCAGCGCTGCTCACGGGGGTGATGCTCACCGGTTGCGACGGCATCGGCCTCGAGGGGGACGCCAAACCGCCCCCGACCGCTGCGGACACCGGCACGAGCCCGCTCACCAATCCCCGCGGCACCGAACCCGGACTCGCTCCTCTCGCCGCCGAGGAGGAGAAGACCGAGGCCCGCGAACTGATCGGGCGGGTGACCACCAAGGGACGTGGCCCGAAGACCGGTTACGACCGGGACGAGTTCGGCTACGCCTGGATGGACACGGCGGACGGTGTGCCGCTGGCGAGGAACGGCTGCGACACCAGGAACGACCTGCTCGCCCGGGACGGCCTGGACCTGGCCTTCCGATCGGGCTCCGACTGCGTCGTCGTGGAAATGACCATCCACGACCCGTACACCGGCGAAACGATCGAGTGGCGCAAACGGGACGCCGCAGAGGTGCAGATAGACCACGTCGTGCCCCTGTCGTACAGCTGGCAGATGGGCGCGTCCCGTTGGGACGACGCCAAGCGACGGCAACTGGCCAACGATCCGCTGAACCTGCTCCCGGTCGAGGGCCGCGCCAACAGCGCCAAGGGCGACTCGGGCCCCGCCTCCTGGCTCCCCCCGAGCAAGCCGATCCGCTGCGCCTACGCGGTGCGCTTCGCCCAGGTCGCGGTGAAGTACGAACTCCCGGTGACGGCCGCCGACAAGCGGACGATGCTGACGCAGTGCGGAGGCTGATCTGGCGTCGGGTCGCCGGAGGGGGCCGGGCAGCGGGGGGAAGAGTGATGCGGATGAACGACGGGGTCTGCTGACCGGACCGGCCGAACCGGCCCGCACGAAGGCGGCCGAACCGGCCGGCTCTGGACGCTGGCGTGCTTCGCTGCGCAGATACCGGTGGAGCCTGACGTCGGCGCGAGGCGACGGGATGGTGACGCGAGCCGACCGCTCCATGGGTCGGTCACCGGTGCCAAACCAGTGGGGATCACGGCGGCAGGTGGTTAGCCTGCCGCCATGGACATAGAGATCACGACACTCGCCGAGCGGCCCGAACTGCAGGGTCCCATGTGGCAGATGCTGGACACCTGGGTGGAGTTCGTGACCCACGATCCGATCGCGTGGGCCTACATCGGGCGGATCGTCGGGGAGCTGCCCGAGTACGTGCTGGTGGCCACCGACGGCGACGGCGAAGTCGTGGGGCGGGCGTTCAGTGTGCCGCTGGCCATGGACCTGGACGGGCGCAGGGAGTTGCCCGCGGGCGGTTGGGACCAGGTCATGCTGTGGGCGTTCTCCGACCTGCGGCTCGGCCGCAAGCCGGACGTCGTCAGCGCGATCGAGATCACCGTGGCCACCGACCGGCAGGGGCAGGGGATTTCGGGACTGCTGCTGGCCGCGATGCGCGACAACGTGCGTCGGCTCGGCTTCGACGAGCTGATCGCGCCGGTGCGGCCGAGCGCCAAGAGCGCGGAACCACTGACGTTGATCGACGAGTACGCGTACCGCACCCGCGAGGCGGACGGCCTGCCGCACGACCCGTGGCTGCGGGTCCACGTGCGGGCCGGTGGCGTCATCGAGAAGGTGGCGCCGACGTCGATGACGGTCACCGGGTCCCTGGACCGGTGGCGCACGTGGACGGGGCTTGCGTTCGACACGACGGGCCAGGTCGAGGTGCCGGGCGCACTGGTGCCCGTGCACTGCGAGGCCGAGCGGGGGTACGGCGTGTATGTGGAGCCGAACGTGTGGGTGCGGCACCGGGTGTGAGACGGCCCTCGCCGAGGGCGAGGACGCGCTTCGCGACCTCTGCGACGAGCGCGCTGCGCTCCGCGGAGGCCGGGGGAGGCAGCTCTGCTGCCACGTCGACGGTGAGTGGTGGACGGCTGTCCGATGAGAACCCGTGCGACGGACGCACCGGCGGCCGACGGGTTCGGGGGCCGGCCGGTCGGGATGCGCGGGCTTTCGGGCGGGGCTCGCGGGCCGTCGGGGGAGGGGACGTGCAGGAGCCGGGGGTGACCGCCGTGTGGCGGTCACCCCCGGCTCCCCCCACCCGCCCTTCTCCCGCTGGACACCCGATCCTCTGCATGTCTG
>NZ_JBVHTA010000049.1:0-38374 GCF_055566095.1 Streptomyces sp. NPDC027962 | reverse complement strand
GCGGGCTTGGGGGGGGGGGGGGGGGGGGGGGGGGGGGGGGCGGGGGGGACTTGTTTGGTGTCTCCCACCCCCGGCTCCTCGGGCCTGCCGTTCGCCGGCTGAACCTCAGCTCTTCTGCATGTCGGCTCGTCGGCTTGTCTGCCTGTCGGCCGATCAGACGGTCAGCTCCCAGTGCGAGGCGTCGTACATGATGCCCGGGGAGACCTCGACCGTCAGGTTCTTCGCGTCGGCCGGGGCGTCGAAGGCGTACGTGACGGTCGCCTTCTTGCCGGGCAGGATCGAGCCCTCGAAGCCGGCGCCCGTCTTGTTGTCGAAGATCTGTTCGGCGGTCACACCGTCCTTGCCGGCGCGGGCGTCGGCGGTGACGAGGGCGGCGTCGAACTTCTCCTTGCCGCCGTTCTCGATGGTGACCGTGACCTGGTAGGCCTTGTTGCCCTTGGTGTGGCCGACCGCGTACTCGCTGGGCGAGTACGACTTGGGCGCGGAGACGGTGACCTTCACGTCGTCGTCGTAGACGGAGGAGTCGCCCGCGGCGAGGCTCTTGCCCTTGGCCGCGCCGTCCTTGGCGTCCGAGGACGGGTCCTTCGGCGCGGTGTTCTCGACGGCCTTGTTGAGCTCGTCGACCGCTTCGTCCACCGCCATCACCGTGATGATTCCGACCACGACGCTCGCGATCAGCGAGATGAGGCCGAGCACGGCGCCGGCCAGGGCCGCGCCCTTGTTGGTGGCCTCGTTCCGCTTGGCGCGGCCGCGGCCGACGAGGCCGAGGATCAGCGCGAGCAGGCCGAGGAGGGTGCCGATCCAGAACAGGAACGGGATGATCGCGAAGACCAGGCCGATGATTCCGAGCACCAGCGCGGCGGTGCCGAGGCCGTTGCGTCCCGGGTTGGGTGCTGCGAACTGTCCAGGCGCTCCACCGTGCGGCGGCTGCGGCTGCGTGTACTGCGACATGGGTCCCCCCCATTGTTTTTGTGGCGGGCCGACTTCCGTGGGCCCGTGCTGACATGGGTCAATAACAGCAGAGCGTGTGAACCGAGTCAACAAGAAGATACTTGCGACTTTAAATTCACCCTGTGAAGCGTCAGGTGTCTGTAAAACGGATAGGCTGCCCGTCACAGCAGGCTGGAACTGTGACGGGGAGACGGACGAGTGCGGGAGAAATCAGCAGAGGTGACCGCCGCCGGGATCGCCCGGCTCGCCGGCGTGGGGCGCGCCGCCGTGAGCAACTGGCGGCGCAGACACGCTGACTTCCCCAAGCCCGTCGGCGGCACGGAGACCAGCCCGTCCTTCGCCCTCGCCGATGTCGAACGCTGGCTGCGCGACCAGGGGAAACTGGCCGAGGTGCCGCTCCGTGAACGGGTCTGGCAGCAGCTCTCCGGTCACCCCGCCGGAGCCGTCACCGCCCTCGTGCACGCAGGCTGCACGCTCCTCCTCGTGCACGACAGGCCGGCCGGCTGGCTGGAGCTGAGCGCCGTCTCCGACCACCGGCTGGCCGATGTGCTGCCCGTCGCGCTCGAAGAGGTGCTGACCCGGCGCTTCAGCGTCCCGCGCGCCGTACGGACACCCGTCCCCGGCGATCTCGCCCCGTCCGTCCCCCTGCTGCGCGGCGTCGCGGAACTGGCCGCGGAGAGCGGAGCCCGCCGGGCCTTCGAGTTCCTGCTCGGCCGCCATCTCGACGCCAATCCCCGCCAGTACACGCTCACGCCCGCCGAGCTCGCCGCGCTGATGGCCGCCCTCGTCGGACCGGCAGGGACCGTTCTCGACCCCGCGTCCGGCACCGGCACGCTGCTGCGGGCCGTCGAACGCCCCACCGCGCTGCACGCCCAGGAGGTCGACCCCGACCTGGCCGCGCTCACCGCGCTGCGTCTCGCCCTGCACACGGACGCCGCCGTACGGGCAGCGGCCGGCGACGCCCTGCGCGCGGACGCGTTCCCGGCGCTCGCCGTGGACGCGGTGCTGTGCCACCCGCCGTTCAACGAGCGCAACTGGGGCCACGACGAGCTCGCCTACGACCCGCGGTGGGAGTACGGCTTCCCGGCCCGGACCGAGTCCGAACTGGCCTGGGTCCAGCATGCCCTCGCCCGGCTGCGCCCCGGCGGCACCGCCGTCCTGCTGATGCCCCCGGCCGCCGCCTCCCGCCGCTCCGGGCGCCGCATCCGCGCCGGGCTGCTGCGCAGGGGCGCCCTGCGCGCGGTTGTCGCACTGCCCGCCGGCGCCGCTCCCCCCTATGGCATCCCGCTCCACCTGTGGGTCCTGCGCAAGCCCGACGCCGCGGAACGTCCCTCGCCCGAACTGCTGCTCGTCGACACCGCCCAGCCCGAGCCGGCCGCCGCGGGCCGCGACAACCTCGACTGGCAGGCCATCCGCACGGCGGTGCTCGACGCCTGGCATCCGTTCGAGCGGCAGGGCACCGTGGAGGAGACCGCCGGGGTGAGCCGCTCCGTCCCCGTCATCGAACTCCTCGACGACGACGTGGACCTGGCCCCCGCCCGCCACCTGCCGCCGCCCGCCGCGAGCGGCGGCGCCGAAGAACTGGCCGCCGTACGCAGGCGTTTGACGGACACCCTGCGCCGTACCGGAGAGCTCACGCCCCCGCCCGTGGAGGCTCCGCCGCCCGCCGAGCCCGTCCACAGGCCTACCACCACGGTCGGCGAACTGGCCCGCGCCGGGGCGCTCGTCCTGCACGCGGGCGCCGCCCCCAGCGGCGCCACGACGGCGGCCGACCCCCTGCCCGTCCTCACCGAGCAGGACGTCCTGTCGGGCAAGGCCCCTTCGGGCACGCTTCCCGAGAGCACGGACGAGGACCCCGTACTCGTCGAGGAGGGCGACGTCGTCGTCCCCGTTCTCGGCGGCGGCAGCATCGTGCGCGTCGTCGACGGGCCCACGGCCGGCGCGGCACTCGGCCGCAACCTCCAGCTTCTGCGCCCCGACCCCGCGGCGCTCGACCCCTGGTTCCTCGCGGGGTTCCTGCGCGGCAGCGCCAACCAGCGCCAGGCCAGCAGCTACGCCTCGACCGCGACCCGCCTCGACGTGCGCCGCCTCCAACTGCCCCGCCTGGCCCTCGCCGACCAGCAGCGCTACGGGGACCGGTTCCGTGAGCTCGCCGCCTTCGAGGACGCGCTGCGCCTCGCGAACCGGCTCGGGGAGCGGCTGGTCCAGGGGCTGTACGACGGGCTGACGGACGGCTCCGTCGGCGTCTGAGCCCCGGGCCGTGCCGGCCGGTCGCGGCATCCGGTCGTGCCGGCCCGGTTGTGGCACCCGGCCGTGCCACCCGGCCGGTGCTTCGACGGCGGGACGGGGCCAAGGACCAGGGGAGCTGATCAGTTCGACAACGGTTCCGTACAACCAGGGAGCCGTTGTCGGTGTCGATGTATACGCTCATTCCGAAACTTCGCTTCTCAGGCACCCAGGAGCACTCATGCACGGCCCCGGCCACGTGCCGCCGCAGCCCCCGCGGGAGACCACCGCGACGGTGGTCGTGCTGCGTGTGCTCTTCGCGATACTGCCGCTGTTCAGCTGCGGACTGCTGTCGTGGGCCACGATGCTGAGGCTCTCGCTGGTCACCCGGCGGACCCTCGACTGGTCGCTGTTCGCGGCCAATCTGGTCGCCGTGACGGCCTGCTTCGGCACGGTCATGACGGATCCCACGGAGGATCTCACCATGCTGCGGTCGAACGTCGCCATCGCCCTCCTGCTGGCCATAGGGGTGCTGGTGATGGGGTACTACCTGTTCGCCGAGCCCAGGCACTACGCCGCCGGCCCGTCGGCGCACTACGGCCCGCGGACGCAGGCGCAGTTCGGCTACGGATACCCGTCCCAGGCCGCCACGCAGCCCCCGTACGGACCGACCGCGCCCCCGCCCCCGGCTCCGATCCCGCACTCGATGCCGACGCCGCCCCCACAGCCCCAGCAGAACCCGTACGCGGTGCCGCCCCAGCAGGCCGCGACGCCCTCGCCCCACCCGCACCTCCACCCGGAGCCGCAGCCCCAGCCGCCCGCTCGCCCCCAGCCCGCCCGTATCGACCAGGTCCGCGCCGAGCTCGACGAGCTCAGCGACCTGCTCCGCAAGGAAGAGGGCAAGTGAACGGACGCGTCATCGCGAGCCGTTACGAGCTGTCCGCGCTCATCGGCCAAGGCGGCATGGGGCAGGTCTGGACTGCGTACGACCGGCGTCTCGACCGCCGTGTCGCCGTCAAGCTGCTGCGCCCCGACCACATGGCCGCCGCCACCGGCGCCGACGAGATGCGCCGACGTTTCGTGCGCGAGTGCCGGGTGACCGCCCAGGTCTGCCACCCCGGTCTGGTCACGGTCCACGACGCCGGCAGCGACGGCGACGACCTGTACCTCGTGATGCAGTACGTCGAGGGGGCGGACCTCGCCGACCACATCGCCGAGCACGACCCCTACCCCTGGGAGTGGGCGGTCGGCGTCGCCGCCCAGCTGTGCGCCGTGCTCGCCGCCGTGCACGCGGTGCCGATCGTCCACCGCGACCTCAAGCCGCGCAATGTGATGGTGAAGCCCGACGGCACCGTGACCGTCCTCGACCTCGGCGTCGCCTCCGTCATCGACACGGACACCACCCGGCTCACCCACACCGGCTCGCCCATCGGCAGCCCCGCCTACATGGCGCCCGAGCAGGCGATGGGCGGCGCGGTCGGCCCGTACACCGACCTGTACGCCCTCGGGGTCCTGCTGCACGAACTCCTCAGCGGCAACGTCCCCTTCGCCGGCTCCACCGTGCTCGGCGTCCTCCACCGCCACCTCTACGAGCCCCCGGTCCCGGTCCGCCAACTGCGCCCCGAGGTCCCCGAGCCCCTTGAGGCCCTCGTCCTGCGCCTCCTCGCGAAGGACCCGCAGCACCGTCCGCCGGGGGCGCAGGAGGTGTACGAGGCGCTGGCGCCCCTGCTGCCCGCGCGCGGCGGCCCGTCGGGCCCGCTCGACCCCACCCGCCCGTTCCTCCGGCCCTACGCCCCCTGGCCGGACCGGGTGAGCGTCCCGCCGCCCCCGCTCGCCCCGCCCCTGGCCGCCGAGGCCAGGCCCGATGTCGCAGCCGCCGTCGACGAGGTCAAGCGGCTCCTCGGCGAGGGCAGCATCACGCAGGCCGTGGACATACTCGGCGGCATCCTCCCCGCCGCGGAGGCCGAGCACGGGGAGCACTCACCCGTCGTGCGGATCCTGCGCAAGCAGTACGCGGCGACGCTGATGGACGACGGCCAGTACCGCCGCGCCCTGCCCGAGCTGCGCCGCCTCGCCGACGACCGCACCGCGGAGGCCGGCCCGGCCGACCCCCAGTCCCTGCAGTTCCGCTATGAGGCGGCCACCTGCCTCGAGCAGTTGGGCCGGCCCGCCGCGGCGCTCGCCGACTACCGCGCGGTCCTGCCGTACTACGAGAACACCGATCGCGACCGTGCGCTCCAAGTGCGCCACCGCATCGGGCACCTGCTGCTCGCGGTCGGCGACCACACGGCGGCGCAGCACCAGTTCCGCACGCTGCTCTACGACGCGGAACGTGCCTACGGCCCCTACCACCAGCTCCCGGCGGAACTGCGCCGCGCCCTGGAGCGCCAGCAGCAGTTCCGCACGGGCTGAGCCGGCGGGGCCGCGCGGTTCAGCTCGCGCGCAGATACGCCGAGGTGGACACCCGCCCCAGCATCCGCAGCCGGGAGTTGCCGTCGGCCAGGTGCTTGTCCAGCGCGTCCTGCACGCCCGGCCACTTGTTGTCGCCGTAGTCGTCGAGCACGACGATGCCTTCGGGGGCGACGATCTCCTCGACCCACTCCAGGTCCTGCCGGACACCGTCCTCGGAGTGGTCGCCGTCGACGACGACCACGCCGTACTCGCGGTCGGCGACGGCGGCCCGCACCGCGGGGTCGGACGAGAAGCCCTGCTCGATCCGGGCCTTGTACGCGCCGGGGCTGCCGGCGAACGCCAGGTTGGCCCGTACGACGTCCTCCCGTACGGGTGTCCCCGTCGGGTCGGCGTTCGGTGAGGCGCCGGGCTGGAGCTGGGACCCGGCCAGCGGGTCGACGATGGTCAGCTCCGGCTCGATGCCCGCGCGGTGCACCATGCGCATCAGGGCGGACGCGAACTGCCCGTACAGGGTGCCGATCTCGAGGATGTCGCCGTTCGGCGGCGCGAGCAGCGGGATCGTGGCGAGCTTGCCGCAGACGTTGGACGTGGACCCGGCGAGCCTGCCGACGCCGAGGGCTTCCTGTGCGACGACCGTGCGGTAGGCGACGACGACGCTCCGGCGGGCGTGCGCGCTGCCGCTCACCTTCTCGATCTGGCGCACGAGCGTGTCGACGGCGCCGGGCGTCGGCATCCGGTGGGTGCCCCTGCCGGTGCTGTCGAGCAGCAGGCCGAACGCGTACTGCTGCCGCTTCGTCTCTGCGAGCTCCCTTCGCAGCTCCTCGATGTCGGCCCGCAGGGACCTGGTCACCAGGTCCACCAGGGGGAGGGCGGGGCGGAGGGCACGCTTCGTCACACGGTTGGGCCAAGAGGGCATGACAGGGAACGTACGCCTGATCAACTCCGCAGCCCACCAAGCCTCAGTGCTGGGCGGATGAAGTCTCGGTTGCGCGGATGTGAAGGCCTTGTCGGCGCCGCGACACCGCCGGCCCGAGTACCGCCGCCACGACGACGAGCAGCGCACCGAGCCCCACGGCCGACCCCGCGCGCAGCCCCGGAGGGCGGAACGAGCAGCTGATGGTGGTCCGCGTGCCGTCGAGGGGTACGGCGACCAGGCCGAGGTACGCGTCGGCCGGGCGGCCCTCGCAGCTCCAGCCCGCGATCCGGGGCGCCGCCAGGACGGCTGTGCCCTTGGTGCCGGGCGGGAGTTCGGCGGTGACCCCGCTGCCGGAGACCTCCACCCGCACGGCTCCGGACGCCTTGAGCCCGGCGACGGCGGCGGTGAGAGCGGCGCGGTCCAGGCATCGGACGGTCGCCTCCCGAGGGGCGCCGGAGCCGTGGACGACGGTGGTGCCCGGGGCGGTCACGGTGCCGAGCGGGGTGAGGGTCGCGCGGCGCTTCGGCCGGCCGCCGCGCAGCTCGACCGGCGGGGCGTCCCCGAGGCGGGCGGTTCCCGTGTGGTCGGGCGCCCACAGGAAGACGCCGGTGCCGACCGGGCAGGCGCCGTCGACCGGGGACGTGTAGACCCGCGCGCCCAGCAGCAGTTCCTGGTTGCGGAAGGGGTCGGAGCCGTAGCGGGGTTCGGGTGCCGGAGGCCGTACCGTCACCAGCGGCGGGGCCTCCGAGTGCAGCACCTGCGGCGAACCGCCGGGAGCGGTCCGCACCCGGGCGCCGACCGAGAAGATCGCGTCGGTGACCGGGTTGTCGAGGGACTGGAGGCTGCGGCCGTGGGAGGTCCAGCCCGTGCCGAGGGCCGCCATGGTGCGGGTCAGCACGTCCGGGGTGTGGCTGCTGTAGTACGCGGCGCCCTGCCCGCCCACCAGCATCGGGTCGTTGCCGGTGAGCCGTTCACGGCCGGGGTCCGTGCGGTACTCGGGCCAGCCGTCGGCGCCGCGGACGGCAGCCTCCCGCGCACTGTGCGCCGCGCCCCACGCCGGGTAGTCGTCGAGCCGGGCCGGCCGCTCGCGGTCGGCGTACGCGGTGGTCGCGGCGGCCTGTCCCGCCAGCGCGCCGGTGAGCAGCACCGCGGCGAGTGCCATCAGCCTTCCCCGCGCGGCGAGCAGCAGGCCGGCCCCCGCCGCCCCCAGCCCGGCGGCGAAGAGCAAGTAGGCCCATACCGAGACGAGTTCGCTGGTGACGGCCCCGAGCGCGATCGCGGTGACGACCGCCCCGCCGCCGAGCACGGCGCGCCACCGGGGCCATCCCCGGGACAGGCAGGTCCAGGCGCAGATCACGACGATCCCGGCGAGGACGAAGGTCTGCCGGTAGGGGCTTCCGTTGGGGGTGGCGAAGACATGCCACACCAGATGGGTGGGCCCCCACTGGAGCGAGATGGCGACGGCCACCACGAGGCCCGTCCACGTCCACCGTTCTTTGCTCGGCACCGAGCGGTTGAAGGCCAGGGCGCAGGCCGCCGGCAGCGCCGCGCCGCCGACGAAGACGGCCGGCGTGAAGAAGCTGTACGTCGCCGGCAGCGTCCGGGCGAAGATGTCCACCCAGCCGGCCGGCTCGAATTCCCTGGTCCACCCCGGGTAGGCGTGCCGCGACCCGAGGAAGACGGGGAGCAGGACGGGCGCGGCGAGTCCGATGCCGAGCAGCACGGTCCAGGTCGCCCGCAGCAGCGTCCGTATCCGCTCCCGTGACCGGCTCTCCTCCAGCAGCAGGCGTGCGGCGAGGACCAGCGCTGCGCCGAGGGTGGCCATGTAGGCGGTGTAGAAGTTGGCGATCCAGGCGAGCGCCACGACGACGGTGCCCAGCAGCGGCCGCCGCCCGGTGCGCGCCCATTCGCCGACGAGGCACAGCAACGGGAAGAAGACCAGTCCGTCCAGCCACATGGGGTTGTACGTCGCCTCGACGACCGACCAGCCGCACAGCGCGTACGAGGCTCCGAGCACCCCGGCCGCCCAGCGGCGGCCGTTGCCCTTGTGCAGCGCGGTGAGCAGCCAGGTCATGGCCGCGGCCGCCGCGGCCATTTTCACCAGGGTGACGACGTACAGGGCGAGGTCGATCTCGTCCCGCGGGAACAGGCCGACGAGGACGGAGAACGGGCTCGTCAGATAGGTGCCGAGGTCCGGCAGGAAGCTGGTGCCGTAGCCGGACTGCCAGTTGAACAGCAGTCCGCCGTCCGACCGTCCGTGGAGCAGGTCCCACAGATGGGCGTGGTACGGCACGAACTGGTTGCCGAGGTCGTTCACACTGCGGGTGCGCGGCCCGAAGGGGAAGGTGCGGGCGATCGCGTCACCCGCGCACACGGTTCCGGCAGTGATGAGCGCGGCGAGCGCGGCGGCACGGCCGCGCGAGGCCGGCGCGGCGGAGGGCAGTTTCCACATGGTGAATCGAATATGCCAGCGCCGATCGTCAAAACATCCGGTGGCCTGGCCAGTTCATCCAATCGTCGCCTGAGTGTCACGTGGGGAACGGGCGTTGGACATTCAGCCCGATTGTTGTTCTCCTGTGCTGATCTCGATAGTGGTTCCGTGTTTCAACGAAGAGGAGATCATCGGCCGCTTCCATGACCATGTGACCGGAGAACTCGCCCTCCTCGACGAGGAATTCGAGCTGGTCTACGTGGACGACGGAAGCCAGGACCGGACGCTCCCGCTCCTCCAGGAGATCGCCGAGGCCGACTCCCGTACGCGGTACGTCTCCTTCAGCCGCAACTTCGGCAAGGAGTCCGCGATGCTCGCCGGGCTCCAGCATGCCCGGGGCGACGCGGTCGTCATCATGGACGCCGACCTCCAGCACCCGCCGGAGCTGGTCCGGCGCATGCTGCAGCTGTACGAGGAGGGCTTCGACCAGGTCATCGCCAAGCGCACCCGCAAGGGCGACCGGGTCACCCGGACGGTCACCGCACGGGCCTACTACTGGCTGATCAACCGGCTCGTCGACGTCGAGCTCGTCGACGGAGTGGGCGACTTCCGGCTGCTGTCGCGGCGCACGGTCGACGCGATCCTGGAACTGACCGAGTACAACCGGTTCTCCAAGGGAATCTTCGCCTGGGTCGGATTCCGCACGACGACTTTCGAGTACGAGAACGCGTTGCGCGAGCAGGGCCGCTCGAAATGGAGCTTCGGCAAGCTCCTCAACTACGGCCTCGACGGGCTGCTCTCCTTCAACAACAAACCCCTGCGGGCAGCGATCTATCTGGGAATGCTGCTGCTCGCCGTCGCGATGGTCTACGCGGCCTGGATCGTCGGTGTCGCCCTGGTGCAAGGCGTCGACACCCCCGGGTATGTCACCCTACTCGTGGCGGTCATCGCGCTCGCCGGTGTACAGATGCTGATGATCGGGGTGGTCGGCGAGTACGTCGGCCGCATCTACTACGAGGTGAAGCGGCGGCCGCACTTCCTGGTGGAGGCGACCAACGCCGGCCTTCCCCGGCAGGACGACGACCGGTCGAGCGGCAACGGGAACAGGCGCGCGGGGGAACTGGTAGGACGATGACGGTGCGGGTCCAGATGGTCAGGTTCGCCCTGGTGGGAGTGGTGAACACCGGGACCTACTACGGCCTGTACCTGGCCCTGCTGACCGTGCTTCCCTACATCGCGGCGCATGTCGTCGCGTTCGTGCTCAGCATGATCGGCTCGTTCTTCCTGACGTCGTACTTCACCTACCGGACCCGGCCCACCTGGCGGAAGTTCCTGCTGTTCCCGCTCACGAACGCGGCGAACTTCGTGGTCACGACGTGCGGGGTGTACCTGCTGGTGGACGTGCTCCACTTCGGCAGCCGCTACGCGCCGCTGATCGCGGCGGCCGCCGCGATCCCGGTCACGTTCGTCGTCTCCCGCACGATCATGCTCCGCCCGGACCCCCGCACCCCGGCGCAGGCCCCCGAGTCCGAAGACACCCCGGCGCCGGAACGAACCTCCGCCCGCTGAGAGCGAGAGCTTTTAGGGCGGCTGATCCGGCCCGCGCCCCAACTGCCTGCCGAATCGTTTGGCGAATCAGTGGCCCAAGTCACGTCCACTGCCTACCATCGATCACTGCAAGGTCTTGTGCACAGAAGCACAATCATTGCCGGGAGGCTCCTTTGCACCGCCGCCGTCGCACCGCGCTCACCGTCTCCGCCGCGCTCGTCGCCGCCGCACCGCTGCTCGCCGCCTGCGGCAGCGAGGCACATCCCGGCGCCGCCGCCGTCGTCGGTGGACAGCGGATCGAGGTTTCCACCGTCCAGGCCGAGGTCAGGGACGTGCGCGACGCACAGCAGGCCTCGCCGCAGTCGGCCCAGCTCATCAAGGACTCCGGCCAGCTCGGCCGCGCCAAGCTGTACGACCTGATCGTCGACCGCGTCGTGCAGCGCGCCGCCGACGACGCCGGCGTCGACGTCAGCCGCAAGGAGATCCAGGACGGGCGGGACAAGCTCGCCAAGCAGTCCGGCGGGGAGGATCTGCTGACCGCCATGTATCTGCAGCAGCGCGGTGTGGCCCCGGACCAGCTCGACGACGCCGTGCGCCGCGATCTCCTCGTCGGCAAGATCGCCACCGCCATCGGAGCGGCCAACAGCCCCGAGGGCCAGCAGAAGCTCAATGCGGCCTTCACCGCCGCCGCGAAGTCCCTGGACATCGACGTGAACCCGCGTTACGGCGCCTGGGACGACAAGAAGCTCGAGCTCGGGGCCCACAAGGCGCCCTGGATCACCCAGGTCTCGCAGGGCACGGAGCCGGTCGAGGCAGGTGCGTAGCGGGAGGTAGGTTCGGGGCGTGACCACCGAAGTATCCGCCGCCGGCCGTATCGTCCTGCTCACCGCCAGCCACCGCGTCGCGCCGGGACTCCTGTCCTGGCCCGCCTGGCAGACGCTGCACGCCGCGGACCGGGTGCTGTGCGCCGACGCAGCGCACCCGCAGCTGCCCTATCTGCGCGACGCGGGCATCGCCGTGGAGCATGCCGCGCCGAGCGCGCAGGAGCTCGTGGACGCCTGCGCCGGCGGACGTACGGTCGTCGTGCTCGCCTCCGGCGAGGGCGACCGGACCCTGACCGACGGCCTGGCCCGCCTCGGCGGCTCGGGCCGGGTGCAGATGCCGGACCTGGAGCTGCTGCCGGGCGCGTACGACCTGCCGGGCGCCCGGCTGCTGGACCTGGTCGAGGTCATGGACCGTATCCGGCGCGAATGCCCCTGGTCGTCGCAGCAGACCCACAAGGGCCTCGCCAAGTACGGCATCGAAGAGGCGTACGAACTCGTCGAGGCCATCGAGGACGGCGACCGGGACGAGCTGCGCGAGGAACTGGGTGACGTACTGCTCCAGGTCGTCTTCCACGCGCGCATCGCGCAGGAAGGCCGCCCCGAGGACGGCGCCGAGCCGTTCTCGGTCGACGACGTGGCGGCCACGATCGTCGAGAAGCTGATCCACCGCCACCCCCATGTCTTCGGGGACGAGACCGCCTCGACACCGGACGAGGTCAAGGCCCACTGGCTGCGCACCAAGGCGGTCGAGAAGCAGCGCGAGTCGGTCACCGACGGTGTGCCCCTCGGCCAGCCGGGCCTGGCGCTCGCGGCGAAGCTGGCGTCCCGTGTCCGCACCGCGGGCCTCGGTGTCGACCTCCCGTCCGGCTCCGGCGTCGGCTACGAGCTCCTCGCCCTCGCCGTACGCGCGGAGGCGGACGGCGTCGACCCCGAGGCCGCGCTGCGGGCCGCCGCCCGCGCCTACCGGGACGCGATCCGGGCGGCGGAGGGGCACACCGGCGCGGCCGGTAACGTCGAGGGGTGAGCGACCCGAACAGCGCCCCCGAACTCTTCACCTGGGAGTTCGCGACCGACCCGTACCCCGCCTACGCCTGGCTGCGCGAGCACTCGCCCGTGCACCGGACCGTGCTGCCGAGCGGGGTCGAGGCATGGCTGGTGACCCGGTACGCCGACGCCCGGCAGGCACTCGCCGACCAGCGTCTGTCGAAGAACCCCGCGCATCACGACGAGCCGGCGCACGCCAGGGGGAAGACGGGCATCCCCGGCGAGCGCAAGGCCGAGCTGATGACGCATCTGCTGAACATCGACCCGCCCGACCACACCCGGTTGCGCCGTCTCGTCTCCAAGGCGTTCACACCGCGCCGTGTCGCCGAGTTCGCGCCGCGGGTGCAGGAGCTGACCGACCAGCTCATCGACGCCATCCTGGAAAAGCAGCACAGCGCGGAGCGGGGGAGCGCGGACCTCATCCACGAGTTCGCGTTCCCGCTGCCCATCTACGCCATCTGCGACATGCTCGGTGTCCCGCGCGAGGACCAGGACGACTTCCGTGACTGGGCCGGGATGATGATCCGGCACGGGGGCGGTCCCCGCGGCGGCGTGGCCCGGTCGGTGAAGAAGATGCGGGGATACCTCGCCGAGTTGATTCACCGGAAGCGGCAGGACCCGGGGGACGACCTCATCTCCGGTCTCATCAAGGCCTCCGACCACGGCGAGCACCTGACGGAGAACGAGGCCGCCGCGATGGCCTTCATCCTTCTCTTCGCCGGTTTCGAGACCACCGTCAACCTCATCGGCAACGGGGTGTACGCGCTGCTGCGCAACCCCGATCAGCGCGAGCGCCTCCAGGCGTCGCTCGCCGCGGGCGAGAGCGAGCTGCTCGCCACCGGCGTCGAGGAACTGCTGCGTTACGACGGGCCGGTGGAGCTCGCGACCTGGCGGTTCGCCACGGAGCCGCTCATCGTCGGCGGGCAGCGGATCGCGTCGGGCGACCCCGTACTGGTCGTCCTCGCGGCCGCCGACCGCGACCCGGAACGCTTCGATCAACCGGACGCCCTCGACCTGGCGCGGAGCGACAACCAGCATCTGGGGTACGGGCACGGCATTCACTACTGCCTCGGCGCGCCGCTCGCCCGGCTCGAGGGGCAGACGGCTCTCGCCACGCTGCTCCGCAGAATGCCGGACTTGCGCCTTGCGGGAGATCCGGCCGATTTGCGGTGGCGTGGGGGGCTCATTATGCGCGGATTGCGCACTCTGCCCGTTGAGTTCACGCCTCAAACAAACTGACGCACCGTCAATTTTGTGACTTTCACGTGATCTCCGCTGCATCGACTTGTGACTCACGTTCGAATGCGGCTACGTTCACCGACGACTCGGCAGGCATCAGCAGGCCGCACAGTCCACAGCTGTCACGCGAAAGGCAACCGCATGCTCTCCGGGAACGGACGACACCGCCGACCCCGCCAGGCTCCGGCCCTCATTGTCGCGGCAGGGGTGACCGGTTCCGCCATCGCCATTCCGCTGCTCGGTGCGGGCTCGGCATCCGCGGCGGACGCGAACACATGGGACCGCGTCGCGGAGTGCGAGAGCGGCGGGGCGTGGAGCGCCGACTTCGACAACGGCTTCTACGGCGGGCTGCAGTTCTCGCAGGAGACCTGGGACAGGTACGGCGGTGCGGCATACGCGCCGACCGCCGACCTCGCGAGCCGTTCGCAGCAGATAGCGGTCGCGGAGAAGGTGCTCGCCGATCAGGGCCCGCAGGCGTGGCCCGCCTGCGGTCCGCTCGCCGGGCTGGCGGACGACGGCGCCGACACCGGCGTCGACCCGGGCCTTCTGCCGCTGCCGGAGCAGAGCGACGCGCCCGCCGACGAGGCGTCGGCGGACCCCGCCGAATCGACCGAGCCGGTCGAGCCGGCCGGGTCCGAGGACTCTTCGGGCAGGTCCGACGTAGGGGGCGGCGCGGACGCGGCCGAGTCGTCGGGCGACGCCACCGGCCGGCCGGCCCCCAAGGGCGACGACACCACCGACCCGTCCGGGCCGGGCGCCCCTGACGCCTCCGAAGGCGCCGCCGGGGCGGATCCGGCCGGGGACGCTGCCGACGGCACCGGCAAGCACCGCGGCGCGCCCGCCGGCGACGAGGTGGAAACCGGCGATACGGGCGAAGCGCGCGAAACCGGTCGCCATGCCTCACGAGGTGACGGTTCCGCTCGTAATGGCGTGGATGAGTCAACGAGCCCCGACGCCTACACCGTTCAGCCCGGCGACAACCTGTGTGACATCGCAGCCGAGCGGAAGGTGCCAGGAGGGTGGCCGGCGCTCTATGAGGGCAATGAGGCGACCGTCGGGTCCGACCCCGACCTCATCCTGCCCGGTCAGCGGCTTGATCTGGGCCTGGACTAGGGCCAGTTTGGCTGGGCGATTCGCAACCCTTTGTCCGTTCTGTTCCGGTGAGACAAGGGTCTCTTTGCAGCAAGTGGCCCAAATCGCCCCCCGATTTCGGCCACTTCGCCCCTCACCTGCACAAACGGGCGCTATCAGGCAGTCGGAATGGGTGATTTCTCCCCGATGTTCGTCTTTGAACATCGGGGAGCACTGTGTTTACGGTCTGAACCGCTCGCCACCGCGGGCCCCGTCGACCGTCACGCCGAATCCTGCCGTCGGTCGGGGGGAACACTCGTCGCTCACAGCGCCGAAGGCAGGAGCGGGGGACCCAAGGTAAGCGCCGGTCCCGGCCGTCCATGAAGGACGGCCGTGAACGGCTGGGGGTGGAGCCGCGCGCAAGGACGCGCGGCCGGGCACTCACAGGTCCGAACCCGACAGCTCACCTCGTAGGCGTCGGTGAGGAGAAGCTTCATGCTGCGTTCCAGCAAGGCCAAGCACCGTCGCCCGTCGAAGGCCGTCCGTATCGCCACGCTCGCCGGTGTCGCCGGTGCCGCCATCGCCGCACCGATGCTCGGCGCCACCTCCGCCTCCGCCGCGACCACCTCCGAGTGGGACGCGGTCGCCCAGTGCGAGTCCGGCGGCAACTGGTCCATCAACACCGGCAACGGGTACTACGGCGGCCTGCAGTTCTCCGCCTCGACCTGGGCCGCCTACGGCGGCACCGCGTACGCCTCGACCGCCGACCAGGCGTCCAAGTCGCAGCAGATCCAGATAGCCGAGAAGGTCCTCGCCGGCCAGGGCAAGGGTGCCTGGCCGCACTGCGGCGTCGGCCTGTCCGGCGCCTCCCCCGCGAGCGGCTCCACCGAGCAGTCGCAGCCCTCCACCGAGCGCTCCGGGGTCCCCACCACGCGCTCCGAGCGCTCCGAGGCCCCCGCCCCGGCCAAGAAGGCCGAGAAGGCCGCACCCAAGGCCAAGTCCTTCAAGAAGGGCGACGGCGAGTACGAGGTCAAGGCCGGCGACACCCTGAGCAAGATCGCCGAGACCGAGAAGGTCAAGGGCGGCTGGGAGAAGCTGTTCGAGCTGAACAAGGACATCGTCGAGAACGCCGACGTGATCCACCCCGGCCAGCAGCTCCACCTGAGCTGACCTCCGCCCGTGGGTGAGAGGCCGTGGATGTAGGGGGCACCCCCGTCCGCCACGGGATCCGACCACCCCGGTCCGGCGCACCTTCCCCCGAACGCGCCGGGCCGGGGTTCGGTCCGTCCTGGGACCGGAACCGCGCCCGGGGTTCGGTCCGTCCGGGCCCGGAAACAGCCCCAACATCGGTTACCGGCAGGTAGATCCGACCCTGTTTGTCCGGTGACGAGAGTCTTGATGCCCTTTTTCGTCCCAGCGGGCGGGCATCGGCCTGCCTTTGCCCTCCGGGCGGTTAGGCTCTTGCCGCAAGGCCAAGCAGACCTCTGCACTTTTTCTCGCGTCACATCCCAGAAGGAGATGCTCGTGCCGTCCATCGACGTCGTCGTAGCCCGGGAAATCCTGGACTCCCGAGGCAACCCCACGGTCGAGGTCGAGGTTGGCCTCGACGACGGCAGCACGGGTCGTGCTGCAGTTCCGTCCGGTGCCTCCACCGGTGCGTTCGAGGCTCTCGAGCTCCGCGACGGTGACCAGAACCGCTACCAGGGCAAGGGTGTCGAGAAGGCCGTCCTCGCCGTCATCGAGCAGATCGGCCCCGAGCTCGTCGGCTACGACGCCACCGAGCAGCGCCTGATCGACCAGGCGATGTTCGACCTGGACGCCACCCCGGACAAGTCCTCCCTCGGCGCCAACGCCATCCTCGGCGTCTCCCTCGCCGTGGCGCACGCCGCCTCCGAGGCCTCCGACCTGCCGCTCTTCCGCTACCTGGGCGGCCCGAACGCGCACCTGCTGCCCGTTCCGATGATGAACATCCTGAACGGCGGCTCGCACGCCGACTCCAACGTGGACATCCAGGAGTTCATGATCGCGCCGATCGGCGCGGAGTCCTTCTCCGAGGCCCTTCGCTGGGGCACCGAGGTCTACCACACCCTCAAGAAGGTCCTGAAGGAGAAGGGGCTGTCCACCGGCCTCGGCGACGAGGGCGGCTTCGCGCCGAACCTCGACTCCAACCGCGCCGCCCTCGACCTCATCCTCGAGGCCATCAAGGAGGCCGGTTACGCCCCCGGCAAGGACATCGCGCTGGCGCTCGACTGTGCCGCGTCCGAGTTCTACAAGGACGGCTCGTACGAGTTCGAGGGCAAGTCCCGCTCGGCCGCCGAGATGACCGAGTACTACGCGGAGCTCGTCGAGTCCTACCCGCTGGTCTCCATCGAGGACCCGCTGTTCGAGGACGACTGGGCCGGCTGGAAGACCATCACCGACAAGCTCGGTTCGAAGGTGCAGCTCGTCGGCGACGACTTGTTCGTCACCAACCCCGAGCGCCTCGCCCGCGGTATCGAGGACGGCGCCGCGAACGCGCTGCTCGTCAAGGTCAACCAGATCGGTTCGCTGACCGAGACCCTCGACGCCGTCGAGCTCGCCCAGCGCAACGGTTTCAAGTGCATGATGTCCCACCGCTCCGGCGAGACCGAGGACGTCACCATTGCCGACCTGGCCGTCGCCACCAACTGCGGCCAGATCAAGACCGGCGCCCCGGCCCGCTCCGAGCGCGTCGCCAAGTACAATCAGCTGCTGCGCATCGAGGAGATCCTCGACGACGCCGCGGTGTACGCGGGCCGCTCCGCGTTCCCCCGGTTCCGCTTCGCGGACCAGTAGTCACAGCCGGTTCGAGGGCTGACCCCCTCGCCTCCGTACGTCCCCGGCCGCGGTCCCGTACCGTGTCCGGGGACGTACGCGCGTATCGGGGAGGCGAGAGACCATGGCACGCAGGCCGCCCAGGGACCAGGACCGGTTCTCCACCTCGACCAGGCTGCGGCTGCTCGGAGAGCAGACCGCCGCCCGCGTCTACCTCTCCCAGAACCGCCGTCAGGCCCGCCGCTCCCGGCTGACCGGACGCGCCGCCTTCCTCGCCCTGGTCGTCTGCTCGATGGTCGTGGCCCTCGCCTATCCCATGCGCCAGTACGTCTCGCAGCGTGCGGAGATCGCCGAGCAGGAACGCATGATGGACAACGCCGCTGAGCAGGTGGAGCAGCTCAGGGACGAAAAGGCGCGTCTCCAGGACGACATGTACATCCGGCGGCTCGCCCGGGAGCACCTGCACTACGTGCAGCCGGGGGAGACCGCGTACACCATGATCGACCCCGAGGCCGCGGAGGAGCAGCGCGAAGAGGACGGCGCGGCCGACCGGCCGTGGTACTCGAACGTATGGAACGGCGTGGACAGCGCCGACGGTGCCGGCGGGGCCGACCGCAAGTAGACCCGCGGCACGAGCACGTCAGCGAACAGCAGCGAACAGGCAGCGAACAAGGCAGGCATGGAAACCCCTCCTCCCACCACCGAACCCACCGAGCCCACCGACGCGGACATCGCCGCGTTCAAGGAGCAGCTCGGCCGGCCGCCGCGCGGCCTGCGCGCCATCGCGCACCGCTGCCCCTGCGGGCAGCCCGACGTCGTGGAGACCGCCCCGCGGCTTCCCGACGGCACGCCGTTCCCGACGCTGTACTACCTGACGTGTCCGCGGGCCGCCTCCGCGATCGGCACGCTCGAGGCGAACGGCGTCATGAAGGAGATGACCGAGCGCCTGGCGACCGACCCGGAACTCGCCGCCGCGTACCGGGCCGCCCATGAGGACTACATCACGCGCCGCGACGCCATCGAGGTCCTGGAAGGCTTCCCCAGCGCGGGTGGCATGCCGGACCGGGTGAAGTGCCTGCACGTGCTGGTGGGCCACTCGCTTGCGGCCGGCCCCGGGGTGAACCCGCTGGGGGACGAGGCGATCGCGATGCTGCCGGAGTGGTGGGCGAAGGGCCCCTGCGTTTCCCCCGAAGCCTGACCGCCCCCACCCCGGCCCTCGTTCGACGAACGGGCCGGGGTGGGGTTCTGGAGAACCCGCCCCAAGGAGAGCCAGCCCCATGACCCGCGTCGCCGCCATCGACTGCGGCACCAACTCCATCCGCCTCCTGATCGCGGACGTGGAGCCCGACACCGGGAAGCTCGTCGATCTCGACCGCCGGATGACCATCGTCCGCCTCGGGCAGGGCGTGGACCGCACCGGGCGGCTCGCACCCGACGCGCTCGAGCGGACCTTCGCGGCCTGCCGCGAGTACGCCGCCGCGATAAAGGAGCACGGCGCGCGGCAGGTCCGTTTTGTCGCGACCTCCGCCTCGCGTGACGCCGAGAACCGCGACGAGTTCGTCGCCGGTGTCCTCGGCATCCTGGGTGTGGAGCCTGAGGTGATCAGCGGTGACCAGGAGGCCGAGTTCTCCTTCACCGGCGCCACCAACTCGCTGACGGGCCGCCCCGATCTGGCCAAGCCGTATCTGGTCGTCGACATCGGCGGCGGCTCCACCGAGTTCGTCGTCGGCGAGGAGCACGCGCGCGCCGCCCTGTCCGTCGACATCGGCTGCGTACGGATGACCGAGCGGCACGCGCCGAGCAGCCCCGCGACGGCCGAGCAGATCGCCGCTATCACCGCGGACATCGAAGCGGCGCTGGACACCGTCGAGAAGACGGTCCCGATCCGTGAGGCGCACACCCTCGTCGGGCTCGCCGGCTCGGTGACGACGGTCGCCGGGATCGCGCTCGGCCTGGACGAGTACGACTCACAGGCCATCCACCACTCGCGGATCTCCTACGACCGGGTCGAGGAGGTCACCACCATGCTCCTGGGCTCCACGCACGACGAGCGCGCGGCCATCGGCGTGATGCACCCCGGCCGCGTCGACGTGATCGCGGCCGGGGCGCTCGTGCTGCTGACGATCATGCGGCGCATCGGGGCCCGCGAGGTGGTCGTGAGCGAACACGACATCCTCGACGGCATCGCGTACAGCATCGCGGCCGGCGGCGCTGCCTGAGCCCGGCGTCGGGAGGAGGCGGACCGGGCCCCGGCGTCAGGAGGACTCGGACGGGGTCAGGACGACGAACTCCGCGCCTGCCGGGTCGCTGCACACAGCCAGCCGGCCGACGCCCTCCGCGTCCTCCGGGCCCATCGACACCGAGCCGCCGTTCTCCCGCAGGAGAGCGAGGGTCGCGTCGCAGTCCGCGGAGCCGAAGACGGGGTGCCAGTACGGCTTGGCGTCCCCGGACGCGAACATGTCCGGGGCGGCCATGACACCACCGAACATCCGCTCCGGCGGCTGCCCCTTGGGCATCACCATCGTGTACGTGCCGCCGCCGCCCGGGAGCTCCATGTCCTGGCCGGTCCAGCCGAAGACGCTGCCGTAGAACGTCCGGGCCGCCGCCGAGTCGGTCGTGTACAGCTCGACCCAGCCGAGACTGCCGGGGCCGTCGGTGGCCTCGATGCCCGGGTACGAGCCGGGCTGCCAGATGGCGAACTGGGCGCCCTGCGGGTCGGTGAGCTGGGCGAAGCGCCCCTCCTGCGACACCTCGGAGGCCGGGGCGCGGACGGAGCCGCCCGCCTGTTCGACGGCCTTGACGGTGGCGTCGATGTCCGGAGTGTTGAAGTAGATCATCCAGGCCGAGCGGGCGCCTTCCTCCGTGAGCTGCCCGACCGCGCCCACGACCTCGCCGTCGAGGCGGAACGACTTGTAACTGCTCATCTGCTCGTCGAACGCCTGGGCCTGCCAGCCGAACACGGCGCCGTAGAAGGCGGCCGCCGCGTCGACGTCCGGGGCGCCCAGGTCGAGCCAGCAGGGTGAGCCGGGCACGAAGTCAGTGGTGATCACGCGATTCCCTTTCTCCGGGACCTCCCCGGGTGTGTCCGGGGTTCTGCAGATTTCTGGGGATCCTGCGTGTTCACCCTGGCACTCGGCACGGACCCGCGCGCGCCGGCGCGCGGCCGGTGGGCCGGCACCGGGCATCGGCGCCCACCGCGCGCCGGGACCGGGCGTCCGGGGCCCCGCCGGGCCTCCTTGGCCGCCCCGGCTCGGCTCCGGCACCGCTCCGGCGGAAAAGTTCGTGAAGTTCTTCACAAGGAAAAGGGCCCTGAGAGGCTCTCCAGGGGCGCGAACCCCCCTTCCCGGTCGCTTGCCGGGGTCGGACGAGTGCATTCGAAGGCGTACGACGGTCGTCGCCCACAGGGCCAAAGGCTCGGCGGTTCAGCCGTCCCTGGGGCCATGGGGCCAGCTCAGGGCGGTGATCCGCATCCCCCGATACACCGCGGTTCCCCATCGGCGCCATGACCTCGGTCACGTGGGCGGCGGAGTGTAGCAGAGTGCACCCAGGACCTTGTGAAGGGGCTCACGAGCACCCCCTCCGAGGGGGGTGGATACTCGATGGCATGAGCACCACGGAGCGTCCCAGGATCCTCGTAGTAGGCGGTGGGTACGTAGGCCTGTACGCGGCTCGGCGCATTCTGAAGAAGATGCGCTACGCCGAGGCGACCGTCACGGTCGTCGACCCGCGGTCGTACATGACGTACCAGCCCTTCCTCCCCGAAGCTGCTGCCGGCAGCATCTCGCCTCGGCATGTCGTCGTCCCGCTGCGACGCGTGCTGCCCAAGGCCGAGGTTCTCACCGGCCGGGTCACGACCATCGACCAGGACCGCAAGGTCGCGACGGTCTCGCCGCTCGTCGGAGAGGCGTACGAGCTGCCCTTCGACTACCTGGTGATCGCCCTCGGTGCGATCTCCCGTACCTTCCCGATCCCCGGCCTCGCCGAGCAGGGCATCGGCATGAAGGGCATCGAAGAGGCCATCGGCCTGCGCAACCACGTTCTCGAGCAGCTGGACAAGGCCGACTCGACGACCGACGAGGACGTCCGCCGCAAGGCGCTGACCTTCGTCTTCGTCGGCGGTGGCTTCGCCGGTGCCGAGACCATAGGCGAGGTCGAGGACCTGGCCCGCGACGCGACCAAGTACTACAGCAACGTCAAGCGCGAGGACATGCGTTTCATCCTCGTCGACGCCGCGGACAAGATCCTCCCCGAGGTCGGCCCCAAGCTGGGCAAGTACGGCAGGGAGCACCTCGAGGGCCGCGGGGTCGAGGTCTACCTCTCCACCTCCATGGACTCCTGCGTCGACGGCCACGTCGTGCTGAAGAACGGCCTCGAGGTCGACTCCAACACCATCGTGTGGACCGCCGGCGTGAAGCCGAACCCGGCGCTCGCCCGCTACGGCCTCCCGCTCGGCCCCCGCGGCCACGTGGACTGCACCAAGAAGCTCCAGGTCAAGGGCACCGACTACATCTGGGCCGCGGGCGACAACGCCCAGGTCCCGGACATGGCCGCCCGCAAGGCCGGCATCGAGAACGCCTGGTGCCCGCCGAACGCCCAGCACGCGCTGCGCCAGGCCAAGGTCCTCGGCGACAACGTCATCTCCGGGATGCGCGGCTTCCCGCAGAAGGACTACGAGCACGCCAACAAGGGTGCGGTCGCCGGTCTCGGCCTGCACAAGGGCGTCGCGATGATCGTCATGGGCAAGATGAAGATCAAGCTCAAGGGGCGGCTGGCCTGGTACATGCACCGTGGTTACCACGGCATGGCCGTGCCCACCTGGAACCGCAAGATCCGCGTGTTCGCCGACTGGACGCTGGCGATGTTCCTCAAGCGTGAGGTCGTCTCGCTCGGCGCGATGGAGACGCCGCGCGAGGAGTTCTACGAGGCCGCCAAGCCGGCTCCGGTCGTCGCGAAGCCGGAGGCCGAGAAGGCCAAGGCCTCCTAGGGCGTGTTTCGAAAGTCCCGCCTGGCCCACGACGTCTGGCACGCACACTCGCTGCGTTGTCGGAGTCATCCAAGTACGTCCAGTACGAGGATGATCCTCCGCCTTGCGATTGCACGCACCAGACGCCGCGGGCCCCGCCCTGCGGGCGGACGACGCTACTTTCGAAACACGCCCTAGCCGCACCGGTACCTCTCCGAAGGGGCCGTCCGCCATCCGTGGTGCGGACGGCCCCTTCGGCGTTCCCGCGTCCCCCGGCTGTCCCGGTGTTCCCGCGTCCCCCGGCCGCCCCGCCGCGCCGGCAGCTGCCTCCGACCAGGTGTCATCTCCGGCCATTCTGCCTGTGCGTCACGTGGTGCGGGGAAGCACTCACGGTGGTCGCATGTTGAGGGAAGTGCACCGGGCACCCCGCCGCCGGGGTCGCCGGGCGCTCGTGGGAACCACCGTCACGGAGGTGTGCGCAATGGCCGATGCCGCGTTGCGGCTGACCACTCTTGCCGAGGAACTGCTGGGAGTCCCGCTCCCCGTACGCATCCGCGCCTGGGACGGCAGCGAATCCGGGCCGCCGGGTGCGCCCACCCTTGTCGTACGCCGCCGGCGCGCCCTGCGGCGCCTGTTGTGGCGGCCGGGTGAGCTGGGGCTCGCCCGGGCCTGGGTCGCCGGGGAGATCGACATCGACGGCGATCTGTACCAGGCCCTGGACCTGCTCGCCGGCCTGGTCTGGGAGCGCGACCCCGACCAGAAGACCGCTGCCCACCCCGCGCTCGACCCGCGGCTGCGGGCCGCCGCCAGCGGGCTGCTGAAGCTCGGCGGGCCGCTGCCGCCGCCGCCCCCGCCCGTGGAAGAGCTGCGGCGCCGCACCGGTCCGCTGCACACCAGGCGGCGCGACAAGGAGGCCATCAGCCACCACTACGACGTCGGCAACGACTTCTACGAGCTCGTGCTCGGACCGTCCATGGTCTACTCGTGCGCCTACTGGGACGCGTCGGGCACCCTCGAGGACGCGCAGCGCGACAAGCTCGACCTCATCTGCCGCAAGCTCGAGCTGAAGGAGGGCGACCGGCTCCTCGACGTCGGCTGCGGCTGGGGCTCCATGGCCATCCACGCCGCCCGTGAGCACGGCGCCCAGGTCACCGGCGTGACCCTCTCCCGCGAGCAGGCCGCGTACGCCCGCAAGTGCATCGCGGACGAGGGCCTCACGGACCGGATCGAGATCCGCGTCCAGGACTACCGGGACGTCAGAAGCGGTCCGTACGATGCCGTTTCGTCCATCGGCATGGCCGAGCATGTCGGGCAGGTCCGCTACCGGGAGTACGCGGACCAGTTGTTCTCCCTCCTGCGGCCCGGTGGCCGGCTGCTCAACCACCAGATCGCCCGCCGCCCCGAGAAGGACGAATCCGCTTATCGCGTCGACGAGTTCATCGACCGGTACGTCTTTCCCGACGGCGAACTGGCGCCCCTCGGCCGCACCGTCGCGACCCTGGAACAGGCGGGCTTCGAGGTTCGCGACGTCCACGCCATCCGCGAGCACTACGCCCGCACCCTGCGTGCCTGGGTCGACAACCTCGAGAAGGCGTGGCCACAGGCCGCGCGGTGCGCATCGCCCGGCCGCGCCCGGGTGTGGCGGCTCTACATGGCGGCGTCGGCCGTCTCGTTCGAGCGCAACAGGATCGGCGTCAACCAGATCCTCGCGGTGAAGACCCCGGAGAGCGGCAACTCGGGAGTGCCGCTGCGCAGCCGCGACTGGCGCTGAGAACAGGACGACAAAAAGCCCCGTGGCCGTGTGCCGAGCACACGGCCACGGGGCCCTCGTCCGGGAGCCGCTACTCCGTCTTGATCGCCGTCAGCATGTTGAGCTTCGCCGCGCTCCGGGCCGGCCACATCGCGGCCAGCACGCCGACGACACCGGCCAGCAGCAGGAAGATCCCGATCCGGTCCCACGGCATGACCAGCACATAGCCGGGGATCTCCTTGCGGATCGTCTCGCCGATCGCCCAGGCGAGGAACGAGCCGAGCCCGATGCCGACCACCGCGCCGAAGACCGAGATCACCACGGCCTCCAGCCGGATCATCCGCTTCACCTTGCCGCGGTCCAGACCGATCGCCCGCAGCATCCCGATCTCCTGCTGGCGCTCGAAGACGGACATCGCCAGGGTGTTGATGACGCCGAGCACCGCGATGATCAGAGCCATCGCCAGCAGCCCGTACATGATGTTCAGCGCGGTGTTGATGAAGCCGCCGAACATGTTCCGGATGTCCTGCTGGTCCATGACGCTCATCGCCGGGTTGTCGCCCAGCGCGTTGATCAGCGCCTGTTCGTTCGCCTCGGTCGCGCCGCCGTCCATCTTCACCCAGACCTCGGGGATGTACGGCTTCGGCTCGAACGGGGCGACGACGTCGGTGGCGACCAGGATCGGGGAGAGGAACTCGTTGCCCTTGTAGACGGCGCCGACCGTCAGGTTCTTGGTCTTCTTCTCGCCCTCCGCGCCGAAGTCGGCGGGCAGGGTGTCACCCGTCTTCCAGCCGTTCGACTCGGCGGTCTTCTCGTCGACGGCGATCTGCCCCTTGCCGAGCGTGGCGAGCGAGCCCGAGACCGTTTTCAGGTCGAATACCTGCTCCACGTCGCCCGGGGTGACCGCGGACGCAGAGTGCCACTCACCCTTGATCTCCATCGAGGAGGCCTGCTGCGGCGAGACGGCGCTGATGCCCTTCGCGTTCTCGATCGCGTCGAGCGCCGACTTGTCCAGCGCGCCGCCGCCGGCCATCGAGACCATGTAGTCGGCCCGGATGTTGTCCGTGGTCATCTGGTCCACCGCCCGGCCCATCGTGGCGCCGAGCACCGAGATCCCGGTGACCAGGGTGAGCCCGATCGCCAGCGCGGAGGCGGTGGCACCCGTACGGCGCGGATTGCGCACCGCGTTCTGCCCGGCGAGCTTGCCCGACACCCCGAAGACGCCCTGCAGCAGCGGCCGGACCAGTGCGATCACCGGGCGGGACAGCAGCGGAATCAGGACGATGATGCCGACCAGCGCCAGGAACGCGCCGGCGCCGATGATCATCCGGCCGTCCGAGCCGGCCGCCGCACCCGCGACGATCGTGGCCGCCCCGACCAGCGTGATCACGCCGCCGATGGTGTTCCGCAGCACCAGCGACCTGGTCGTCGCCACCGCGTGCACGCTGCTCATCGCCGCCACCGGCGCGATCTTCGCGGCCCGGCGGGCGGGCAGCCACGCGGCCAGCACCGTGATGAACACACCGACACCCAGGGCCGCGGCGACCGCTGTGGGGGAGACGACAAGCGGCCCTGCGGGCACCTTCGCGCCGAAGGTGCCCATCGCCGACCGCAGACCCGTGGCGAGACCCAGGCCCAGCAGGAAACCGACCACCGACGCGACTGCGCCGACGACCAGCGCCTCGAGGATCACGGAGCGCTTGACCTGCCGGCGGGACGCGCCGACGGCACGCATCAGCGCCAGCTCCCTGGTGCGCTGGGCGACCAGCATGGTGAAGGTGTTGGCGATCAGGAAGACACCGACGAAGAGGGCGATGGCCGCGAACGCGAGCAGCATCGTGTTCATGTTCGACAGGCCGCTCTCGATCTGCCGGGCCTGGTCGTCCGCCAGCTCCTTGCCGGTCTGCGCGTCGGAGTCCTTCGGCAGCAGCGGCTCCACCGCGGCGAGGATCTTGCGGTCGGACGCGCCGGACTCCGCGGCGATCGTGACGTCCTTGAAGTATCCGGGCTGCAGATACAGCTTCTGGGCGACCGCGGTGTCGAAGAGGACCAGGCTGCCGCCCGCGTTGACCGCGCCGTCCTCGGTGGTGAAGACACCGGCGAGCACGTACTCCTTCACCGGCCCGTTGGTGGCCACCCGCACGGTGTCGCCGACCTTGTACTCGCCCTTGGCGGCGGAGTCCTTGTCGAGGGCGATCTCGTCGTCCGCGCGCGGTCCCGAGCCGTCGGTGAAGGTGTATGCCAGGTCCTTGCCGTCCTTGCCGGGGGCGAAGTTGGCGCCGGTGTTGGACCAGCCGTTGCCGATCAGCTTGCCGTCCTGGTCGGCGACGCCGGCGAAGCCGGAGACCCGGCCGGTGGCGTCGGCGACGCCGTCGAGGGCCCGGATCTTCTCCAGGGTCTTCTCGTCGATGCCGGCGTCCTTCGCGCCGTCGGCGGGATCGGCGTAGGTCGTCACGGCGACCGCGACGTTGTCGTAGCTCTTGGCCGACTGCTTGCGGTAGGCGTTGCCGAGGGTGTCGGTGAAGACCAGCGTGCCGGAGACGAAGGCCACGCCGAGCATCACGGCGAGGACGGTCATCAGCAGCCTGGCCTTGTGCGCGAGCACATTGCGCAGGGCGGTACGGAACATGTGGGTGTCCTGGGAGTGGGCGCCGGGCGCCGGGCCGAGCCGTGCGGGCTCGGCCGGGGCCGGGCGGTACAGGGAAGGTCTGGAGGGGGCGGCGCGGCGGGGGCACGCGGTCGCACAAGGCGCCGGCGGGGCCGCGGGGCGGGACCGGGGCCGTTCTGGGCGTCGGCCGCGGGGGCTTCGAACCTGGGGGCGGGCGGGGCGGCGGCCCCGTGGCGTCAGCTCGTACGGCCCTTGGCGTCGAAGGCCTTCATACGGTCGAGGACGCCGTCGGCGCTGGGGCTCAGCATCTCGTCGACGATCGCGCCGTCCGCGAGGAAGACCACCCGGTCGGCGTAGGAGGCGGCCACCGGGTCGTGCGTCACCATGACCACGGTCTGGCCGAGCTCCCGCACGGAGTTGCGCAGGAAGCCGAGCACCTCGGCGCCGGAGCGGGAGTCCAGGTTTCCGGTCGGCTCGTCACCGAAGATGATCTCCGGCCGGGAGGCGAGGGCGCGGGCGACGGCCACGCGCTGCTGCTGGCCGCCGGAGAGCTGGGCCGGCCGGTGGCCGAGCCGGTCGCGCAACCCCACCATGTCGATGACCCGCTGCAGCCACTCCTTGTCGGGCTTGCGGCCGGCGATGTCCATGGGGAGCGTGATGTTCTCCAGGGCCGTCAGGGTCGGCAGCAGGTTGAAGGCCTGGAAGATGAAACCGATCTTGTCGCGGCGCAGCTGCGTCAGCTGCTTGTCCTTGAGGCTGCCGAGTTCGGTGTCACCGATGCGCACGGAGCCGGAGCTGAAGGTGTCCAGGCCGGCGACGCAGTGCATGAGCGTCGACTTGCCGGAGCCGGACGGGCCCATGATCGCGGTGAACTCGGCCTGCCGGAAGTCGATGCTCACATGGTTCAGCGCGACCACCTGGGTCTCGCCCTGTCCGTACACCTTGGACAGGTCCGTGGCGCGGGCCGCCACTGCGGTGGCGCGGTGAGCGATGGGGGTGGTGGTCACGAGGAGAACTCCTGTCGGAAGTGCCGTGGGGACTTTCCCATCCTGTCCGCGTCAAGGCCGCGAATCGTCAGTCCCGATGCCCGTTCCCGTGGCCCTCTTGGGTCGGACCGGGCGCCACGTCCCTCCTCCTTTGGGATGACGGCGCCCCCGAGGATCACATGGGGGACCGGAGGGCGCTTTTCCGTCATTCCCGGGTGCCCCCGGCAGGGGTCGCAGGCACTGGGAGGCGGGGACGAATAGTCCCCTACCTGGTCTGACACACCCTCAGGCGCCAATAAAATAAGACAAGATCGGGCCATCGTCCCGATGGCGAGGCGATCAGCACCGATAGGCTCAGGTGCCAACGCGGAGCCCTCGCGCCTCGCCCGGGTGGTGGAATGCAGACACGGCGAGCTTAAACCTCGCTGCCCCTCGGGGCGTGCCGGTTCGAGTCCGGCTCCGGGCACGTATGCCCAGCCACCGTAGGCCGGTGCCGGTCGGGCAGCCGCCGTCGCCGAGGGGCTCCTGCCGCCTGTGGGAGCAGGAGCGCTTGAACCGGACCGGCCCCGGTGGTGCCGGCCCGGACCCCCTGACTGGCGGTACGCGCGCCGCGCGCCGAGAAGCTCCTGTCGCAGGCCACGGGCGGGCCCGTGCAACGATCTCGGAAAGATCCTCCCCGAGCACTAGGGTGATTGCTTTGCTTGCGCATTACTCTTGACTTCTAGTGCCGCGCAGGGTGGCCAAGGAGGAGTGAGATGAGGAGCAGCAACCCGGTCTTCTCGCGACGGGGGTTCAGCCGCGACAACGGCTACGCGGGTTTCAACGCGCAGCAGCCGCAGGCCGGGGGCCCCGCTGTTGCGTCGAACCCGTACGCACAGGGCACCGGCAACCCGTACGCCACCAACCCGTACGCCCCGGCGGATACCCAGCACGGCGCCCCCGCGCAGGTCCGCACGGATGTCATGACGATGGACGACGTCGTCACGCGTACCGCCATGACGCTCGGCACCGTCGTTCTCGGTGCCGTCCTCGCGTGGGCGGTCCTGCCGGTCTCGCCCAGCAGCTATGGGATCGCCATCGGCTCGGCCCTCGTGGCCTTCGTCCTCGCGATCGTCCAGTCCTTCAAGCGCAAGGCGTCGCCCGCGCTGATCCTGAGCTACGCGGCCTTCGAGGGCATCTTCCTCGGCGTGATCAGCGAGATGTTCAACAGCCGCTGGGACGGCGCGCCCTTCCAGGCGGTGCTCGGCACCATGGCCGTCACCGGCGCCATGCTGTTCGTGTACAAGCAGCGCTGGATCAGGGTCACCGCGCGTTATGCCCGTATCGGCATGACCATCGCGATCGCCTTCATCGCCGTCCTGGCGGTGAACCTGCTCCTCGTGGTCTTCGGCGTCGCCGACGACGGCGGGCTGCGCAGCTTCGGGCCGATCGGCGCGATCGTCGGCATCCTGGCCATCCTGATCGGCTGCTTCTTCCTCACTCTCAACTTCAAGGAGATCGAGGACGGCATCACCTACGGCGCCCCCCGTCAGGAGTCGTGGCTGGCGGCCTTCGGCCTGACGGTGACGCTGGTGTGGATCTACCTGGAGATGCTGCGACTGGTGGCGATCTTCAGCGGCGAGGACTAGTCGCCGGCGGCGGCCGGCCCACGGACCGACCGCACTGCACGAAGGGCCCGCAGGCACTGCCTGCGGGCCCTTCCGTCGTGTGCGGCACCTGAAGCGTCTAGAGAAGCTTGCGCGCGGCGCGCCTCAGGTCGTACTCGTGGATGATCGCTTTCGCATGGCCGTACGCGAGGTTGTGTTCGCCGCGGAGCCAGCTGACCTTCTCCTCGAAGCGGAAGAGAGACGGCCCTTCGTCGACGGTGCGGAGCCAGTCGGAGATCTCACGACCGGTGCACTCGGGGATTCGGGAGAGCAGATTTCGGTGGGTCTCTTCGGAGAAGACTTGGGACATCGGCGCCTCCGGACGCATTGCGCGTTTTGCTCTTCACGCCACCGTGCCTGAGCGTTCGCGTATTGGCAACAGTCCCGCGAGGGCGCGTAGGGTCGCGGCGTGCTTGATACGACCGAACTGACCGCCGCGGCGGACCGCTTCGCGGACCGTCTGCGGGCCGCGCCGCAGAGTCGGCTGCAGCAGGGCGCCGCGGCGGAGGGACTGGCCCTGGCCAGGGAACTGGCGGCCATGGCACAGCAGATCGAGGAGCCGGCGGGCGAGCCGAGGATCATGCCGGACGCGGGGGTGTTCGCGGTCGCGGACCAACTGATGGTGGCGGCGCACGATTTGGCCGAAGCGCTTCGATCGGCGGTGCCGGCGCGGTCACGCGAGCTCGACGAGGCGGTGGACCTGGTCCGCGCGGCGAGCCTGCGGTCGGGCCTCTAGGCCGGCGCTGGGTCCCGTCGGATCGGCCCGGCGAGCCCTGCGATCGGGCCTGTGGAGCCCGCCGGGGCCGCGCCGGGATAGCGGGGCGGTCGGGCTCAGCGGGGCCGCGGGGCGGTCGGGCTCAGTGGGGCCGCGGGGCGGTCGGGCTCAGTGGGAGGCGATCACGCGGTCCGCGAGGATGTACACACTCTCGTCGCCGCAGGAGAACGTCAGGGCGTACGCACCGGACACCCCGGAGCCGCCCAGCAGCACCGGCGCGTTGCCCGCGCGCAGCGCGTCCGCGAGGCGCTCGGCGGTCTCCCGGTGGCCGGGGGTCATGCACAGTGTGGTGCCGTCGGTGAAGACGTAGACGTCCAGCGTGCCCAGCGGGCCGGGGCGTACGTCCGCCAGCTCGGTGGCGGTGTCGGCCAGCTCCTCGAGTTTGGCCACCGTGCGCTCATGGTCGGTGACGACCGGCGTCTGGACCGGTACGAAGTCGGGGTGGGAGGGGTGGCGGCGGCGAGCCGCGGCCAGCTCGGGCGAATCCTCGGCGAACTCGGTCACCTCGGGCAGGTCCGCCATGTCGTCGAGACCCTCCGCCGCGTCCAGGTCCATCGACTCGAGGCCCGCGAAGTCGGCCTGGCGCGGGACGTAGAACGGCGGGATCTCCTCGCCGACGCCGGACAGCCCGCCGAGCAGAGATCCGGAGCCGTCGCCGGAGAAGCGGGCGGAGGCGTCGGCCGCGTCGCGGGCTTCCTGCGCGGCCCAGAAGGCACGCGCCTCGGCCAGCTCCCGCTCGCGCTCCTCGGCGAGCGCCTCGGCGACGGCCGCGCGTATCTCGGCGGCGTCACCGGCGCGGGCGTGGGGCACGGACGCGGTGCGGGCGAGCCCGGACGCTGCGGAGAGCTCGCTGCGCAGGGCCGTGACCTGCTTGCGGAGCCCGTGGGCGGCGTGCAGGGCAGCGGCGCCCACGGCCGTGGCGGCGGCCGTGGTCAGCAGCAGGGCAAGAGACATGGCGCTCACTGACTTACTCCCGGTTTCAATCGGATCCCCCCGACTTCTACATCAGCTTGCGATGAACCCGCGCCCCCTGTCAGTGCATTACGTCACGAAATGGACAGGACTTTGGGCCCGAGGTTTGGCAGTGGAGTGGCTGTGACCTGCAAAAAGGGCTCTCCCCCAGGAGGTAGGTCACATCCTGGGGGAGATTCAGTCACGAACAGAGATCTGCGGCGGGCTCCGCGGCCCGCCGACCCGGCTCAGCCGTTCGATTCCGGCTCAGCTCAGCCGCTCGATCACCATCGCCATGCCCTGACCGCCGCCCACGCACATCGTCTCGAGGCCGAACTGCTTGTCGTGGAACTGGAGGCTGTTGATCAGCGTGCCCGTGATGCGCGCGCCCGTCATGCCGAAGGGGTGGCCGACAGCGATCGCGCCACCGTTGACGTTGACCTTGTCCAGGTCGAAGCCGAGGTCGCGGTAGGACGGGATGACCTGCGCGGCGAAGGCCTCGTTGATCTCGACGAGGTCGATGTCGGACGTGGTCAGGCCGGCGCGCTTGAGCGCCTGCTTCGAGGCCTCGACCGGGCCGAGGCCCATGATCTCGGGGGAGAGACCGGAGACGCCGGTGGAAACGATCCGGGCCAGCGGGGTCAGGCCGAGCTCGCGGGCCTTGGTGTCGCTCATGATGACGAGCGCGGCGGCGCCGTCGTTGAGCGGGCAGCAGTTGGCGGCCGTGACCAGGCCGTCGGGGCGGAAGACCGGCTTCAGGCCCTGCACGCCCTCGAGGGTGACACCGGCGCGCGGACCGTCGTCCGTGCTGACGACCGTGCCGTCCGGTGTGGTGACCGGAGTGATCTCGCGCGCCCAGAAGCCGTTCTTGATGGCCTCCTCCGCGAGGTTCTGCGAACGCACGCCGAACTCGTCCATGTCCTGGCGGGTGATGCCCTTGCTGCGGGCGAGGTTCTCCGCGGTCTGGCCCATCGCGATGTACGCGTCCGGGACCAGGCCGTCCTCGCGCGGGTCGTGCCAGGTGGAGCCCTCGGACTCGGCGACGGCGGCGGTGCGGGCCTCCGCCTCGGCGAAGAAGGGGTTGTGCGTGTCCGGCAGGCTGTCCGAGTTCCCCTTCACGAAGCGGGACACCAGCTCGACGCCTGCCGAGATGAAGACGTCGCCCTCGCCGGCCTTGATGGCGTGCATGGCCATGCGGGAGGTCTGCAGCGACGAGGAGCAGTAGCGGGTGACGGTACAGCCGGGAAGGTGGTCCATCCCCATCTGGACGGCCACGATGCGGCCCAGGTTGTTGCCCTGCTCGCCGCCGGGGAGGCCGCAGCCGAGCATCAGGTCGTCGATGTCACGCGGGTCGAGCTCGGGCACCTTTGCGAGCGCCGCCTTGATGATCTCGGCGGTCAGGTCGTCGGGACGGACGTCCTTGAGCGAGCCCTTGAAGGCCCGGCCGATCGGGGAACGGGCGGCAGAGACGATCACGGCTTCGGGCATCACGGCTCCATGAGGGGAAGACGGAAGGGCTGGTTGGGAAGTTACCGGTACGTACCGCGTGGGTCACTGTGCGGATGGTGTGATGCGGGCCTCTTTTCTAAGCGGGCGCTTGCTTATGACCCCTATGGGGTTGCCTTCCCCACCCCGCCCTTCCCCGAAACCGGGCGCCCGTGACCTCCGGGTTCCGCCGCTCCGGCGCCCGGTGCGGCCCTGCGCCCGGGTCCCCGGTACGGGGCCTCCACGTGCGGGCGGTGCCCGCCTTGCGCCCGGGCCCCGGTACGGCCCGCCGCGCGGTGTGCTCGCACGCCGTACGGGCGCACGCCCCACACGCGGGACCGGCTGACGCGTCCGCCCGTACGGCCCGCCGGCCCGCCGACGGGCGAGCCCGCCCTGTCGGGCCGGAGCGCCCTGTCGGGGCCGGAGCCCCCGGCTCCAGGCTCCCGCCTCAGCCGCTCCCCGCCCGCCCCTTCGCGGGCTCGGCGTCCGGGACGGACGGGGCCGTGGCCTCCGGCGCGGGAAGGCGCCGACGCCGGCGGTGCTTGAGGAGCGCCCACGGAGCGCGAGCGCCCGTGACCTCCGTACCCGCCTCCGACGCGGCCGTCGCTGCCGCCCGTGCGACCGGCAGCATGCCCTCGTCCCGGTCCGCGTCCAGCGTGTCGCTCTCCGGCCACAGGCCGAGTACCGCGCACAGCGTCGGCAGCATGGCCATCGCCGCCGTCGCGTAGCCCTCCGCCGACGGGTGGTAGTTGTCCACGCCGAACATCTCGCGCGGGTTCGCCTCGAACTCGGGGCCGAGCAGGTCGCCGAGCGAGACCGTGCGCCCGCCCTGTTCCACCACCACGATCGTCTGCGCCGCCGCGAGCTGGCGGCTCACCCGGCGCGCCATCCAGCGCAACGGCTGGTAGACCGGCTCGATCGTCCCGAGGTCCGGACACGTGCCGACGACCACCTCGGCTCCCGCCGTACGCAGCCTGCGCACCGCGGAGGCGAGACAGCGCACGGACTGGGTGGGCGGCATCCGGTGGGTGACGTCGTTCGCGCCGATCATGATCACGCAGACGTCCGGTGTGCGCGTACGGTCCGCGAGCAGCTGTGTCACCTGACGCTCCAGGTCGTCCGACTGCGCCCCCGGGAGCGCGGCGTTGCGGACCTCGACCGGTCGCTCCGCCACCGCGGCCAGGCCGGAGGCGAGCAGGGCTCCTGGCGTCTGGCCGGCGCGGCGCACGCCTTGGCCGGCCGCGGTGGAATCGCCCAGGACGCCCAGGTGCAGGGGGTTGTCGCGGCCGAAGGCCAGCCCGTAGAGCCCGTCGCCCCGTGGCGGGATGGGGGCCCGGCCCCCGCCGACGGTCCGCTTGGCCAGCTGGACCTCCGCCAGGACCAGCCCGACCGCCGCCGCTCCGAGCAGCCCGATACTGCCTCCGCCGTACGCGGCGCCTGCCGCGATACGTCGCGCCACCCTCGCCCTCGACACAGTCCGAGCCACCTCCTCGCAGCCCGCGGGACCACAGCCTCCGCGGCCGCAGCCCTCGCAGGCCTTGTTGCCGTACATGACCTAACTGCCCCGTAGCGACCGTCGCCCAATCCCACGTTCGGCCGCTTACGCTGGGCGCACCATCACGGAGACCCCGGAGAACATTGTGCGTATCCACAACTCGATGATCAGCCTCGTCGGCGACACCCCGCTGGTGAAGCTGAACAGCGTGACCGCAGGCATTTCTGCGACCGTCCTCGCCAAGGTGGAGTACTTCAACCCCGGCGGGTCGGTGAAGGACCGGATCGCCCTGCGAATGATCGAGGCGGCGGAGGAGAGCGGCGCCCTGCAGCCCGGCGGCACGATCGTCGAGCCGACGAGCGGCAACACCGGCGTCGGCCTTGCCATCGTGGCCCAGCAGAAGGGCTACAAGTGCGTCTTCGTCTGCCCGGACAAGGTGTCCACGGACAAGATCAACGTGCTGCGCGCGTACGGCGCCGAGGTCGTCGTGTGCCCCACGGCCGTCGACCCCGAGCACCCGGACTCGTACTACAACGTCTCCGACCGTCTGGTGCGCGAGACGCCGGGCGCGTGGAAGCCGGACCAGTACTCCAACCCCAACAACCCGCGCTCGCACTACGAGACCACCGGGCCCGAGCTGTGGGAGCAGACGGACGGGCGGATCACGCACTTCGTCGCGGGTGTCGGTACCGGCGGCACGATCTCCGGCACCGGCCGCTATCTGAAGGAGGTCAGCGACGGCAAGGTCAGGATCATCGGCGCCGACCCCGAGGGCTCCGTGTACTCGGGCGGTTCGGGTCGCCCGTACCTCGTCGAGGGCGTCGGCGAGGACTTCTGGCCCTCCGCGTACGACCGGACGGTGACGGACGAGATCGTCGCCGTGTCCGACAAGGATTCCTTCCAGATGACGCGCCGCCTCGCCAAGGAGGAGGGCCTGCTGGTGGGCGGCTCCTGCGGCATGGCCGTCGTCGCGGCCCTGCGCGTCGCGGAGCGGCTGGGGCCGGACGACATCGTGGTCGTGCTGCTCCCGGACAGCGGCCGTGGTTACCTGAGCAAGATCTTCAACGACGAGTGGATGGCCGACTACGGCTTCCTGGCGGGCGAGGGCGCCGCGAACGTCGGTGACGTGCTGCGCGACAAGGCGGCCGGCGGCATCCCCAGCCTGGTGCACATGCACCCGGAGGAGACGGTCGGTCAGGCCATCGAGGTGCTGCGGGAGTACGGCGTCTCGCAGATGCCCATCGTGAAGCCGGGCGCCGGCCACCCGGACGTGATGGCCGCGGAGGTCATCGGCTCCGTCGTCGAACGCGAGCTGCTCGACGCGCTGTTCACGAAGAGCGCGTCGCTGGGCGACCCGCTGGAGAAGCACATGTCCGCGCCGCTGCCACAGGTCGGCTCCGGCGAGCCGGTCGGCGACCTGATGTCGGTGCTCGGCGCGGCGGACGCGGCGATCGTGCTGGTCGAGGGCAAGCCGACGGGTGTGGTGAGCCGTCAGGACCTGCTGGCGTTCCTCGCGAAGGGCAGCAAGTAGTCCGCTCGGAACGTCCTTTCGCGCAATCGGTACGAGCGCGTCATGTACGCGCAGCACCCGCTTAACACGCGTCCGGCACATTGGTTGATGTCGGCAGGGGGACCGGGCAGGTAACCCGGCCGGCACCAGTGGCGGCGTCACAGGACTTCCGGAGCGGCTCCCGGACCTCCAAGGACGCCCCCGGACGCGGGAACCGGTCCTGACCCGGCCCGTGTCCCTCGCGGGGACCGCTGTCGTCCCGGCCCCCGGCCCTCGGCCGGGGGTGCGGCGGTCCCCGCGCACCACTCCCTGCGCCTGAAGTCACGTGCCACAAGCCATGTGAAATCAGTCGGCGGCGGCTGTCACTCGTCCCACTCCGACCCGGCGGACCGGGTCTTGCGCTGCCAGGGCCAGGCACGGGCGGCATGGGCCACGTTCACGCCCACGATCCCGAGCCAGGTCACGATCAGGCCCGGCAGGTCGGCGTTGACCACGCCGATCGCGGAGAGCGGGACGGCCAGGATCATCGTGATGATGCCGAAGCCGAAGCGCTCCCCGAAGTTGTCCCCGGACTGCGGCCGGCGGGGGCCGCGGGCGACCGTCATCTGCTGCTCGGCGAGCCGGCGCCTGACACGGCGGTCGACGGCGGTGTCGAGCCGCTCCTCGACCTTCTCCAGAAACGACTCGACGAGTGCGGATTCGTACTCCTCGCCCAGGTCTCGGCGGGCGTGGAGGGTGGCGTCGAGCTCTTTCCTGAGCTCAGGGTCGCGGGCTTCCATGGCACAGAAACTACGGCCGTGCGGGCCGCGGCGTCAGTGGGGGTAGCCCCCCTCTTCCTCAGGGGACAGCAGGAAGAGGATCTCCTTCGGGAACAGCGGGAATGAGGATGCCCCGCCGTGCCGGCATGTGCCGTCGGACGCAGGAGACCGCACGGGGGAAGAGGCGATGAACGCTCACGTCACCGAGAACCACCACTTCGGCGGTCTTCACCACGTCCAACTGGCTGTCCCGCCAGAGGCCGAGGACCGGTGTCGCCGCTTCTGGGGGACGTGCTCGGCATGACCGAGCTGGAGAAGCCGCCGGTGCTCGCCGCCCGCAGCGGTGCTGGTTCCGCGGCGGCGGCCTCGAGGTTCACCTTGGTGCCGAACAGGACTTCGCGCCTGCCCGCATGGCCCACCCCGGCATTCTGGGTCCGCTCCCTCAGGAGCCTCGCGGCGCGTCTGGAGGAGTGCGGCCACGAGGTGACGTGGGACGGCGAGGTCCCCGGTCACGACCGCTTCTACGCGCACGACCCGTTCGGCAACCGGCTGGAGTTCATGGAGCCGCGCCCGGCGTCCTGAGCCGCGGCCCCGGTCCTCCTCCCCTCGCCACCGTGCGTCCCGAAGTCGTCGGCGGGCCGGGGGTGTTGAGGGCCGCGGGCGACGGTCATCTGCTGCTCGGCGAGTCGGTGCCTGCGCCACGCCCCGTGTCCAATACGGGCATGCCCGCGTCAATGTGAACATCCTGTGTGACTCTTCGCAGGTTTTTGATCACAGTGTCGCCACAGGGCCTTCATTCTTGATCATCCGAGTCGTAGCTTGCTCCTGCATGGCATGTCCAGGACTAGCAGTGGGGTGGGTTGTGAGGATGAGGTGGGGGCGCCGCGGTCGTGGCGCGGAGAGCAGACGACGCCGCCTGCTCGGCACGGCTGTGGCCGCCGCGGTGTCGATGGGCGCGCTGCCGGCGATGGGCGCGGACCCCTTCGCGCAGGCGGCCGCCGCCGAGGCGACCGCAGCGCAGGACGAGGGGCGGAGGGCTCTCGCGGAGGCGAAGGAGTCGGGTGAGCGGGTCGAGGTGGTGGGGGAGCGGTCGGAGCGTGCGACCGTGTTCGCCAATCCCGACGGTTTTTCGTTCACGTTGGAGGAGTCGGCGGTGCCGGTGCGGGTGGCCGTGGAGGGTGGTGGCTGGCGGAAGCCGGACGCGACGCTCGAGCGGCGCCCTGACGGCTCGGTGGGGCCGAAGGCCGCGGCCGCGCGGATGACGTTCTCCGGGGGAGGGTCCAAGGACCCGCTCGTGACGATCTCCGAGCGCGGACGTTCGCTGCAGCTCGGCTGGCCAGGCAGGCTTCCCGTTCCCGAGCTGGACGGCACCACCGCCCTCTACAGAGAAGTCATCGACGGGGTCGACCTGAAGGTGTCCGCCTCGACCGAGGGCTTCCGGCACGTTCTGATCGTCAAGACGCCCGAGGCCGCGGCCGGCGAGGACCTCAAGAAGGTCAGTTACTCCCTCAAGTCCGAGGGTTTGAAAATCCTCAAGGGCAAGTCGGGCAACCTCACCGCCGTCGACTCCGACGGCAATCGCGTTTTCCGCGCACCTCCGGCCCAGATGTGGGACTCGGCCGGCACCGAAGCCGCGGAGAGCGGGAAGCCCACCGCCGGCGACAACCAGGACCTCGCGGCGCAGAACCGCAAGGCCGCCGCCCAGGCCCCCGGTGCCGACGGCACCGAGTCCGCGAGAACCGGGTCCACGAGAACCGGGTCCGCGAAGGCCGAGGAAACGGCCGACGCCGGTGTCGAGCCCACCCCCGGCGATCGGGTTGTGCGGATGGGTGTGGAGTTGGGCAAGGGTTTGTTGTCGGTGGTTCCTGATGCGGGGATGCTGAGGGGTACGAAGGCAGCGGATTTTCCGTTGTTCATCGATCCGACGGTGACGTGGGGTGAGTCGGAGCGGACGTTGTTGCGCAGTGACGGCTATGAGTCGTACGGCTGGGG
>NZ_JBVHTA010000048.1:0-62856 GCF_055566095.1 Streptomyces sp. NPDC027962 | reverse complement strand
CGCGCGACGGCGCAACTCAAGCGGGTAACGGGAGGGTCGTGCCATGACTCAATCCTTTCACGGAATCGAGTCTCTACCTGACACGGGGCGGTTCAGTGTCCGGTGACTTCGAGCTGACCATGGGCGAGTTGCGAGTCGTGGCACGCTACGTAGCAGAGACCGCACAGGAAGTCCTCCCTGTGTTCGAGGACGCCAACCCCAGTGATCCTCGTCCTCGCGCAGCCCTTGATGCCGCATGGGAGTTCATCAACGGTGCGAGAAGGACCAAGCTGCAGCGTGTCACCTCGTTGGACGCACACCGAGCAGCGAAGGATGCTCCCACCGAAGCCTCACGTCTGGCTGCGCGCGCTGCCGGCGATGCCGCAGCTGCCGCGTACCTCCACCCGATCGCGAAAGCTCACCAGGTGGGCCACATCCTGCGCGCCGCTGCAAGTGCAGCGCGCATAGCTGAAATCAACGCAGGCGACGATACCGAAGTCGGGAACAAGATGATCGAGCAGGCTCGGCAGCGCGCCACACCGGTCTTGATCGACGTTCTTAATCGGTATCCCCTCGCGCCAGCTGGCAAGAACCGCGTTGCGCAACTGATGACCACCTTGGACGTTTCCCTGCGCGCGTCCCGCTGAGGGCCCCTCCTGCACACCCGACGGCCGGCCTACTCTACGAACCGCATTGCTGAACGACTCTCACACCACGTGGACCGGTCTGAGGGGTCCCGCCAGGGCCTCTTGGAGGGTGAGTCCGGTCTCGGCGAGGCATCCGTCTATGAGGTCGGCGCGGTATTGGATGCGGCGTAAGCAACGTCGGATGCATCGGATGAGGTGCTCGGGAGTGGTGAAGGCGCGCAGGGTGACACCTCCTTGACCCACCCCGCGACCGCCTCGTCGTCCGGACGGTGCGCCTGTGACGGCCTTCCTGCTGTTCGTCAACGTTCGGAACAAGGCTCGGGCTCTTCACCGAACACGCTTCAACGAGTATGTGTGGCGACCGGCCCTCACGGCCGCCGGCGTTCCCCTCGGACGCGAGAACGGCATGCACGCCCTCCGGCACTTCAACGCCTCGGTGCTCCTGGACGCGAGGGAGAGCATCAAGGCCCTGAGCGAGTACCTGGGCCACCACGATCCGAGCTTCGCCCTGCGCACGTACACGCACCTGATGCCGAACAGCGAGGCGCGCACCCGGGCCGCCGTGGATCGCGTCTTCTGGGCCCCGGACAGTACCGAGGACGGCCCCGAGTCGGCCCCCTGGGGCAAGCTGAGCCCTTGACCTGCGTCGCAATCAGAACAGCCACAACTGATCGCGGCGTTCCTCGCCTCGTTCGTGTGACTCTGCGTAACTTCCGCCTCCCGCAGGCGGATGAACAGACCGGACGCGGAGTCACACCGTCCACTCCCCAACGGGCAAGGCGAGGAACCGACATGAAGACCAGGCTGACCGCTTTCGGCGTGCTCGCGCTGTGCGCCACGGTTTTCCCGCACGGGGTCGCGCAGGCCGACGAGACCCACAACGCATCGCACAACGGCCACAGCGTCTCCCTGATCTCGACGGGTCAGATCGACGACCCGCTCGAGGACGTGCTGGAGCATGCCGCGATCCTCGGCAGCACCTACGTGCACGACTGAGGCAGCGCTGCGAACTGTCCGCCGGTCAGCTCCGTATGGGCCTGCAACAGCCCGTCGGTCGCCTCGCGGCCGGCGGGCTGCAGCGGTTCGCGCACCGGCCCGCCCGGCAGGCCGAGCGCGCCGAGCAGCGCCTTCGCGGTCACCGTGCCCGGCAGCCCGGACGCCATCATCAGCTCGGCGAGCGGCAGCGTGAGCTGGTTCAGCCTCGTGGCCCGGGCGTTGTCCCCGGCGTCGTGCGCGTCGAGGGCGGCGCGCAGCTGCGCGGCCGCGACATTGGCCACGGTCGACACGAAACCCGCGCCGCCCACCGCGTACAGCGGCAGGTTCAGCTCCTCGCACCCCGCGTAGTACGCCAGGCCGCTGCGGGCGATCACCTTGGAGCTGCCCAGCAGGTCGTACGAGCAGTCCTTGACGGCCACGATCCGTGGATGGTCCGCGAGTCGCAGCATCGTGTCCGGTTCGATGCGGGTGCCCGTGCGGACCGGGATGTCGTACAGCATCAGCGGGAGGCCGACCGTGTCCGCGACCCGCCGGAAGTGCGCCTCGACGGCGGCCTGCGGAGGGCGGCTGTAGTACGGGGTGACCACCAGCAGCCCGTCGGCGCCCGCCGCCTCGGCCGTCCGCGCCAGTTCGACGGTGTGCCGGGTGTCCGCGGTGCCGACGCCCGCGACGACCGCGGCCCGGTCTCCGACCGCCTGTGCCACGGCCCGTACCAGCGCGGCCTTCTCGTCGTCCGATGTGGTCGGTGACTCGCCCGTGGTGCCCGAGAGCACCAGGCCGTCGCAACCGCCGTCGACCAGGTATGCGGCCAGCTTCTGGGCACCGTCGAGATCGAGCGCGCCGTCGTCGTCGAAGGGCGTGACCATGGCGCACAGGGCGCGGCCGAAGGGAGAGGAGGAGGTCATGTCGGCAGTGTCCGGCGTATTGCCTCGTAGCTCCAGTTAATTCTGCTTGGTAAAACCATGAAGCAGTGCTACTGAATCGGTCCGGACCTGGCATGATCGACGGCGGCCGAGACGGAGAGGGGCACGACGATGCGCGCGGGGGGCCGTACGGCCGCAGCGGTGGTCGCCGCATTGGTCATGGCCGGGCTGGTGGGCGGGTGCGAGGACGGCGGCACCGAGTCCGCTCCGGCGACGCCCGTGCCGGCCACGACACCCCCGCCCACCACGGCACCCGCCCGGGCCACGTGCCCCGCATCGGGTGCGGTCGCCACCCTCGGCGAGGTGGACGCGGCGATGGGGCACCGGGCGGTCGTGCTCGAGCTGAGAAACTGCGGCGACAAGCCCTACCAGGTCAACGGCTACCCCGAGATCGGTGCTCTGGGTGAGGACCGCAAACCGCTGAAGCTGACCGTCACACACGGGAACGCCTACACCGACGCCTCCCGCGACCAGGGGCCGAAGCCGCTGACCGTCGCGCCCGGCGCAAGCGTGCAGTCGGTGCTGCACTGGACGAACCGGGTCACGTCCGCCGATGCGGTGACACCCGGTGCCCACCTGGTCGTCACGCCCAAGGAGGGAGAGCCCGTGCAGACGCTGCCGTTCCTTCTGGACATGGGCACGTCGGGGGAACTGGACGTCACCGCCTGGGCGCGGGGCCCGCACGGCTGAGCACGGCCGAGCGGACCCCCGCCGGGGAGCCGATCAGGGGCGGAAGCGCAGCACCTGCGGGTCGTGGTCGCTGTTCTGGTCCGAGAACTCCGCGTTGATGTGCACGCTGTCGTACGCGAAGTCGCGGATCGACGGGCTCGTCAGAATCTGGTCCAGGACCTGGCTGTTGCCCTGGTACACATACGAGTAACGCTCCGAGCGCGGCAGCGACTTGACCGCCGGACAGAGGACTCCGCCGTCGGTCAGGGCCTTCGTCGTCTGCGAGAACTCGAAGTCGTTGATGTCGCCCAGCACCAGGACGTCGGCTCTGCGGTCGGCCTTCAGGATCTCCTTGACGAAGGTGTTGACCGCCTGGGCCTGCTGCAGCCGCTGAGCCTCGGAGGAACGGTTCGGCGGCTGGTGGTGCGAGACGAGGGACTCGTCGCCGCCCTTCGAACCGAAATGGTTCGCGATCACGAAGACGGTCCTGCCGCGGAAGCTGAACTCACCGGCCAGCGGCTTGCGGCTGTTGTCCCAGGCGGCGTTCGCGGGGTCGATACGGCCGGGCGAGAGCGTCAGGGCCGCCCGCCCCCGCTCGCCGCGCACGACGCCGGTCGGCGTCGTCGCGTCGCCGCCCGCGCGGTCCCTGAACGAGACCCGCTCCGGGTTGAACAGGAACACCTGGCGGATGTTGCCGCCGGGCTGGCCGCCGTCCTTGTTGTTCTCCGGGTCCACGGAACGCCACTCGTACGCGGGGCCGCCGGCGGCGACGATCGCGTCCGTGAACTTCTTCACCGTCTGCCCGGAGGCGACCGTGCCGTCGTTCTTCGCGCCGTTGTCGTCCTGGATCTCCTCCAGCGCGATGATGTCCGGCGACGCGAGGTTCTCGACGACGGCCTTCGCCAGCGCGTCGAACTTCTCCTGCGGGTCGGACGGGTCCAGGTTCTCCACGTTGTACGTTGCCACGGCCAGTTCGCCGCTCCGCTGCGGGCGGGTCCTCTCGCGCTCGAGACCGCGGTCGTGGACGGTACCGAGCGTGCGGGCGGTCAGCGTGTATCCGCCGTACTGGTTGAAGTCCAGGGGCCCTTCCGTTGTGCCGGCGAGCACATCACCCACGTTCGCCTTCGGGAAGGGCTGCTCGGCGAGCGGGGTCAGTGACTGGATCTGCAGGCGACCGGTGTTCTGCGACGTGTACGAGCCGTAGACGGTGCCGCCGCGCCGGTTGTCGTTCTCCCACGGCTTCACCGTCACCCACAGCTCGGCGTACGGGTCCGTCGCCCCGACGACGCGCGAGGTGCCTATGCGTACGTTCATGCCCTCCAGCGACTCGTAGAAGTCCAGGGCGTACTCGCGGGGCTCGAGGGTGAGCCCGTTGATGCTGCCGTCCGCCGCCGGGTCGCCCTCCGGGGCGTACTCGGAAGGCACCGACCAGGCGGAGACGGTGACCGGCTTGGGCAGCTCGTTGCCGGAGGAGACCACGGTGACGGCCGGCTTCGTTATCTCCGTCAGCGACTGGTTGCCGGACTTCGTGCCGCCCGGGACGTACTCCGTGACCGTGCCGGAAACCAGCACCTGGTCGCCGACCGCGACCGTCGGCGCCGAGCCGGTGAACACGAACACGCCCTCGCTGGTCGCCGCGTCGCCGTCCGCCTGCGGGTCCTGGAACCAGAAACCCTTCGAGCCGTAGGTCCGCACGCCCGTGACGATGCCGGGCACATCGGCCACCTGCTGCCCCACCAGCGGTGACATACGGGTGTTGCCCTGGATGTCGTGGATCCGCACCTGGGAGGTGTCGGCGGCGGACGCGTCCGCGGATCCGGCGAGCAGGCCGGCGGCCAGCGCGGCGGCGACGGCGGCCGCGACGGCGGTAGTTCTCGGTACGACGGAGGTAGGCATCAAGGTTCTCCGGATGTGAGGGATGAGGGTCCACCGGCACCGTCCTACGGGCCGGTAGGTTCTACGCGCGTCAATCTCTTGGCTGGGCAGGCCACTTGTCAAGGGCCGGCGGGTGTACGGCGACGGAAGGCCCGATGAACCCGTGGGCCGTGCCGCCGTGCTGCGGCGAGCGCGGCGAAACGGCATGAAATACGTCTACGCTTGGGCCCGTCCAGTCGCCCACAAGGCCGCCTGTTTCCGGCACGCCGCGGAGGAGACCCACCAAGATGCCCGAAGACCGCCCCACCCTGCCGCCGCTACGGCTGCACTCGGACGCGGAGTTGGCGCGGGACGCGCTCGCCACCCCGCTGCTGTCCCGGGCCGTGCGGCTCGCCCGCTGGGCGGGTCCGCAGACGCAGGTCGGCGTCGGCGGCGAACTCGTCGACGAGCAACTGCCTGCCGCGGCGGAAGAACTGGGGCTGGGCGCGGCGGGCGACGACGGACCCGCGTACGCCAGCGAGGCGTGGCGCGTCGCCGTCGACACCGGACTCGTCGACGTCGAGGAGCCGGCCGACGACGCCGACTCCGGCGATGGCAGCGTCGTCGCCGGGGACAACCTCGCGCTGGTCACCGGCGGTTCCCCACAGGACGTGCTCGGTCTGTGGCTGGACGCCCTGGACGTCGTGTTCGCCGACGCCACCGCGCCCGTACTCGACGACATCGTCGACGTCATCGGCGACGACGGGGAGATCGACCTCGAGACGCTCGACTGGGACCCCGAGGCGGAAGCCGCGTTCCTCGAAGGCGTCCTCGCCAACCTCTACCTGCTGACCGTCACGGAGAACGGCGCCGGCGAGGAGCCGGTGCCGCTGCCCGTGCTCGCCGCGTCGATGATCGTCCCCGACGACATGGGGGAACCGACCGACGACGTCCTCGAACAGGTCTCGGAGGCGATGATGCGCCTCGACGACCAGTTCCGGCTCCTCGAGCCGGTCGGGCTCGTCGAATACCGGCCCGTCGACGAGGAGTTGATGGCCGAAGAGGGCGACGACGGTGCGCAGGCCGCCCCGCTTGCGGACGACGAGGACGTCGCCCGCTACGGGATGGTCCGGCTCACGCCGCTCGGCCTCTACGGTGTCAGAGCTCGCCTCCTCGAGGCCGGAATCGACGCACCCGCCGTCGGTGACCTCGCCGACAAGGGCGCCGAGACACTCCTCGACGGGCTCGCCCACTTCCCCGAGGTGTCCGCGCGTGCCGAGACCGAGCAGTGGCTCGCCCGGCGCGAACCCGGCGACGCCGCCCGCGAACTGCTCGCCGCGGCCCGCGGCGACGACGGCGGCGCGCCGCTGCGCCGGCTCCATTGCCAGCAGGCACTCACCCTCGTCGGCCCGGCAGCGGAGCCCTCGGTACGCGCGGTACTCGACGACGCCCAACTCGGCGGCCTGGCCCGGGTCTGGCTCGCGGAGCGTGGCGCCGCGGACGTGCCGGCGCCGCCGGAGTCCATGATCTTCTGGCTGGCCGTCGACACGATCGCCGCGCAACTGGCGGCGGGAGGCGAGGCGGCCGAACTCCAGGACCTGGTGGAGGGCCTGGTCGCCGGACACAGCGGCTTCTTCGACGCGGCGTGGCGGGTGGACCACCCGGCGACGGCGGACGTGCTGGAGGCGATGGGGCGCCTGCACAGGGACAAGCAGACGGCGAAGGAGGCGCGGAAGGCGGCCTTCAAGTCCCGCTCTGCTCGCTGACGCTCGCCTTTGCTTGCCCGGGGGCCTGGGGCCCCCGGGGGCCCGCCCCGGTGCTCGGGCCGGTCGGGGCGGCGTCCCCCTCTTCGGCTTGGCCCGGTCCGGGGGTGTGGTGTTGCCGGGGGTGTCCGCGTGGTGGTGCGGGGGCGCCGCGCGCTCGGGGGTGTGGTGTTTCCGGGGGTGCCGGGCTCGTGCTTGGCCCGGTCGGGGGTGTGGTGTTTCCGGGGGTGTCCCCGGCTTGGGTGGGTGGTGTGGGGGTCGGGGCCTCCGGAGGGGGGTGTCCGGAATGGCTTTCCTCACCGCGCTTCGCGCGAGTTGCGACGCTTTACTTCCGGACACCCCCCTCCTGCGACCCCGACCCCCTCCCGCCGGTCGCGGGACCACCCGGCCGGCGGCCGTTGCCCACCGCCGGTACGGCTTCCCCCGGTGGCGGGGAGTGCGACCCCGCCCCCCCTCCCGCCGGTCGCGGGACCACCCGGCCGGTGGCCGTTTCCCACGGCCGGTACGGCTTCCCCCGGTGGCGGGGAGTGCGACCCCGCCCCTCTCCCGCCGGTCGTGGGACCGCACGGCCGGTGCGGTTTGGTGCTGGTGGTGGGGACGTGGACGCGCCGGTGTGGTGGTTCGCCGGGGGGAGCGAAGACGTTGGCCTGGCCTGTCCCCGTCAGGGAGTCGAGGGTGTGCCGGGCATCGGCTTCGCGGGTGCCGTAGTGGACGGCGACCCGGTCGCCGTTCGCGGCGAAGGCCTGGGCGACGGCACGGCCGAGGCCCCGGGACGCACCGCTGACGATGACACGGCATCCGGTGGAGGGCATGGTCATGAAAGCGAAGGGCCTCTCTTGATGTCGTGCGGCGTTCAAGTGCCGTTTATACGCGGGCGCGAGGGTGTGGTACACATCAGCCGGCCTCAGGAGACATCGATGTCGCTCACCCGCAGGGAATTCACCAAGCAGTCCGCTCTGACCGGCGCGGGCGTGGTCCTCACCGGCGCCGTCGGTTCGCTCGCCTCCGCGCCGGGCGCCCTCGCGGCGGAGGAGGGACCCCAGGCGGAGGGCGGACGCCATGGCGGTCGTGAGCCCGGCTACGGCCCGCTGGTGCCGGACCCGGACGGCCTGCTCGCGCTGCCCGCCGGGTTCCGGTACCGCATCCTCACGCGTACCGGCGTCACCAAGCTGGATTCCGGTGACTTCACTCCCGGTAAGCACGACGGCACCGCGACGTTCGAGGGGCCCCGCGGGGTGACGCTGCTCGTCGTCAACCACGAGCTCAAGGGCGACCGCTCCAAGATCGCGCACCCCGTCCCGCTCACCGAGGGCCTCGTGTACGACCCGGCCGCGCCCGGTGGCTGCACCGTCGTCGAGAGCCACCGCAGCGGCGAGGTCGCCCAGTGGGTCGGCGTCGCCGGTACCGCGCAGAACTGCGCCGGCGGCTCCACCCCGTGGGGCACCTGGCTCACCTGCGAGGAGACCGAGGACAGGGCCGGCAAGAACGGCATGACCAAGGACCACGGCTACGTCTTCGAGGTCGATCCCTGCGACCGCCGCGCCAACCGGGACCCGAAGCCGGTCAAGGCGCTCGGCCGGTTCGCCCATGAGGCCGTCGTCGTCGATCCGAAGCGCGGGCATCTGTATCTCACGGAGGACGCAGACACCCCCAACGGTCTGCTCTACCGCTGGGTGCCGCCGCACGGCTTCAAGCACGGCCGCGGGCAGCTGCGTACCCTCGCCGACGACGCCGGGGTGCTGCAGGCGGCCCGGTGCTACGACTCCGGTGGCCGGTTCGTCGACGACCTCGCCCGCGCCGTGAAGGTCGGCACGGTGTACGGCGTGGACTGGGCCGAGGTGCCCGACCGTGACGCGCGGAACGTCTCCGTGCGCAAGCAGTTCAAGGGCAATGAGGTCACCCGGGGCCGCAAGCTGGAGGGCATGTGGTGGGGAGACGGCGGCGCCTATGTCGTGTCCTCGTACGCCCGTGAGGAGAGCCCGGAGCAGCACGACGGCCAGGTCTGGTTCTACGACCCGCGCCGCCGGACGCTGACCCTGAAGGTGCTGTTCGGCATGAACCCCGATCCGTCGAAGGACGGCCCGTACGACGGCCCCGACAACATCACGGTGTCCCCCTACGGCGGCCTGATCCTCGCCGAGGACGGCGAGGGGGTGCAGCATCTGATCGGCGCCACGGACAGCGGCCGTACGTACCCCATCGCCCGCAACGAGCTGAACCTCGGCACTGAGGACGACCCGGACTTCAGCGAATTCGCCGGTGTCGTCTTCTCACCGGACGGGCGGACGCTGTACGCCAGCATCCAGTCGCCGGGCATCATGTTCGCGATCACCGGGCCGTGGAAGCGGCAGCCCCACCGGCGCTGACGCCCCCGATGCCGGGCGGGAACACGGCCCGTCCGGCACCCGTTCGGAGGGCTCGGCGACGGCGCATTCGGCATGCTGCCGCTGCCTCGGAGGGGCCCCGCGGCCGACTGGCCCTGGAAGTGGGATCGTCCGGGCGTGGCGTGGCGGGGGGCCGGGGGCGCATACTTCAGGCAATGACAAAGTCAGCCGGTTCCCGGCGCCACCTGCCGTCCAGCCCCTTCAACCGTCCGTCCCTGGAAGAGCCGCCGATCGAGTGTTTCGAAGCGGGCGACAGGGTGTCCCACGATCAGTTCGGCCTCGGAAGAGTCCTTGCCGTGGAGGGAGACAATGCCGCTGTGCTCGTCGACTTCTCCGGCAGGCAGGGCCGTATCCTCAGCCCGTTCTCCAAGCTGGCCAAACTCTGAGCACCGTTTTTGAGCATCCCCTCCGCCGGGGGCGTCCGTCGCTGTGACGGATGCCCCCGGCGGACTGTTTCAGAGTGCCTGTGCGGCCGGCTTGACCATGCCGCGCACGGTACGCGACTTCACGAAGTCACCCATGGCGGTCATCTCCCACTCACCGGAGAACTGCTTGATCAGCTTGGCCATCATCACGCCGGTCTGCGGCTCCGCGCCGGTCAGGTCGAAGCGGACCAGCTCCTCGCCCGTCGCGGCGTCCAGCAGCCGGCAGTAGGCCTTGGCGACCTCGGTGAACTTCTGCCCGGAGAAGGAGTTGACCGTGAACACGAGGCCCGTCGCGTCCGCCGGGAGCCTGCCCAGGTCCACGACGATGACCTCGTCGTCGCCCGCGCCCTCGCCGGTCAGATTGTCGCCGGAGTGCTTGATGGAACCGTTCAGGATGGAGAGCTTGCCGAAGTAGCAGCTGTCCAGGTGGTTGCGGTTGGGGCCATAGGCGATGACGGAGGCGTCGAGGTCGATGTCCTTGCCGCGGAAGGCGGGCTCCCAGCCGAGGCCCATCTTGACCTGGGTGAGCAGCGGACGGCCGCCCTTGACCAGGGACACCGTCTGGTTCTTCTGCAGACTGACCCGGCCCTTGTCCAGGTTGATCTTGCCGGTGCCCGGTGCGGGCGCCGCCGGCGGAGCGGCGGGCGGCGGCGGGGTGGCCGCGACGCGCGGATCAGCGGGCGGGGCGGCCGCGGCGGGCGGGGCCGCGGGGGTGGCTGCCGGGGCGGCTGCGGGCTCCTCGTCGACCGAGACGCCGAAGTCCGTGGCGATGCCGGCCAGGCCGTTCGCATAGCCCTGGCCCACCGCGCGGGCCTTCCACGCTCCGTTGCGCAGGTAGATCTCGACGACGACCAGCGCGGTCTCGGAGCCGAGCTGCGGCGGGGTGAAGGTCGCGATCGGGCTGCCGTCGTCGCCGTTGCGGATGGTGGCGGTCGGCTCGATGCCCTGGAAGGTCTGGCCGGCCGCGTCCGGGCTGGCCGTGACGACGATCTTCTCGATGCCGGGCGGCACGGCCGCCGTGTCCACCACGATCGCGTCCGGCGCCGTGCCGCCGCCGGAGCGGTAGGTGACTCCCTGGCCCTGGGGCTGGTTGTAGAAGATGAAGTCGTCGTCGGAGCGCACCTTGCCGTCGGCGGTGAGCAGCAGGCCCGATACGTCGAGCCGCACCGGGGCGGCGACGTCCACCGCCACGCGTGCGGCGGTCAGAGGGATGTTCGAGCCGGGGGTCATAGCTGTCATGCCGGGGTAACGAGCGAGTCCGCTTTGCCGTTCCCTTACCGTCGTCACCGGTTGCGAGGGTGATTTCGAGCCATGCGCTCATTTCCGAATTTGTACGCACCCGTCCACCGCGCCATCACCAGTTGCGCGTCCCCCGACTCGACTTCCGCGAGGAACTTCTGCGCGCGCGGTCCGCGCAGGGTTCCTGCCGCGCGGCCGCGGTGGGTGATGACGACCGTGCCGTCGCCCTGCTGCGCGTAACTGAATCCGAAAGGTCTCGCCATGGCCGTCATCCTGGCGGAAGCAGGGCGGGGCGGCACGCGGTTTTCCGGTCAGTGCGGCCATCGGGGCGGGTCGGTGGTGAAGTGGCCTCCCAGTGGGCGTGGGCCGGGTTCCCCGGGTCGAGCTCGCCCTGCTCGGCGCCGAGCTTCTCCGCGTACTGCTCGGAGTCGTCCTGCGGGTCGTGGCCGAGCTCACGGGCGGAGGTCGGATCCCACCACAGCCCGGTGTCGGCCGACGAGCCCTGGACGACCGCGTGACCGACGTCTCGGCGGTGAGGGCGGTGTGGAACAGCCGTGCGCCGTCGCCCGGGCTCAGCCGGACGGAGAGCATCCGTACCGAGTTGGGGGCTCCTGCATGCAGTGCGCAGTGTCCCGCCGCCCGGGGGGCCGTCGCCCTGGCTCGCGCGACACGCTCCCACCGGATCCGCAGCCGGCACTGTATGGCGCGATCCGCATGGAACAGTGCAGGAAAGCATTGGAGGTTCGGACCATGCAGGTCACCCGCGCCCGGCACGCCCTTGCGGGCGCGCTCGCCGCGCTCGTCCTCGTCCCGCTCGCGGCCTGCGGCCAGGACGATTCCGCGGCTTCGTCGCCCGCGCCTGCTCCGTCCGCGACCTCGTCGTCCCTGTCGGCATCCGCCGGGACCACGGGGCCGGGAGCGGATGCGAAGCCGGCCGCACGCGAGCTCAAGGATCTGGAGCGCAAGTTCGACGCTCGCTTGGGTGTCTACGCCGTCGACACCGGCTCCGGGCGTGAGGTCGCCTACAACGACGGCGAGCGGTTCCCCTACGCCTCCACGTTCAAGGCGCTGGCCGCCGGTGCCGTGCTGCGGAAGTACTCCATGGGCGGGATGGACCGGGTGATCATTTACTCCAGGGACGACCTGATCGCCCACTCCCCGGTGACCGAGAAACACGTCGAGACCGGGATGACCCTGGGGGCGCTGTGCGAAGCCGCCGTCCGCCACAGCGACAACGCCGCGGCGAACCTCCTCTTCGACCAGCTCGGCGGGCCGAAGGGGCTGGACGCCGTACTCGAAGAGCTCGGCGACGACGTCACCCGCATGGAGCGCCGCGAGCCGCAGCTGAGCCGATGGGCCCCGGGCGAGACGCGGGACACGACCACACCGCGGGCGCTGGCCGGGGACCTGCGGGCGTTCGTCCTCGGCGACGTCCTCGGGAAGGACGAGCGTGCACAGCTCACGACGTGGCTGCGCACCAACCTCACCGGGGACGACCTCATCAGGGCCGGGGTGCCCAAGGGCTGGGTGGTCGGCGACAAGACCGGAACCGGTAGCGGCTACGGCGCCCGCAACGACATCGCCGTGGTGTGGCCGCCCGACGCCGCCCCCATCGTCATGGCGATCATGTCGAACCGCGCCACCGAGGACGCCGCTCATGACGACAGACTGATCGCGGAAGCGGCGTCCGTGGTCGCGGCCACCCTGTCGTAGCGCCTGGGGCCACGGCAGCCGGCGGGCGCCTCGGCCCAGCGCCGCCTCCATCGTCTTCCGGGCCACCGGCGCCGCCGGCCCGTTGCCACTGACCTCGGAACGCTCCGCCCCCGAGTCCTTGACGAGGACGGCGACGGGCGACCGACTCGCCGCTGGTGCCGGTGCGGGCGTCGGCCGGTCCGCCCCCTTTTCCCGTGACCTCTTCATCTGCGGCGGACACATGCCCGGGAGGGCGGTGCAGGGGGATCAGCGGGGCGAGATGAAGCCCGACTCGTACGCCGCGATCACCGCCTGTGTGCGGTCCCGCGCGCCGATCTTGGCGAGGACCGACGCCACGTGGGTCTTCGTGGTCGCCGGGCCTACCCCCATCCGCCCGGCTATCTCCGCGTTCGTCAGCCCGGTGGCCATCAGCCGCAGCACCTCCGCCTCGCGCTCGGTCAGGCGTGCCGCCCACGGCGGCGCGGCCGCCTGCTGCCGCCGGCCGTACTCGGCGGCGAGCGCACGCACGGCCGACGGGAACAACAGCGAGTCGCTGCGCGCGACCAGCCGCACCGCCTGCACCAGTTCCTCCGCCGCGGCCCGTTTCAGCAGGAAGCCGGCCGCCCCGGCGCGCAGCGCGTCGTACACGTACGCATCGTTCTCGAACGTCGTCACGACGACGATGCGAGGCGGCTCCTCGGAGGTGGAGAGGATCTGCTCGGTGGCCCGGATGCCGTCGATCTCCGGCATCCGCACATCCATCAGCACCACGTCGGGCCGCAGTTCCCGCACCACGGAAACCGCCTCGGCGCCCGACGCCGCCTCGCCGACGACCGCCAGGTCGGGCTCGGCGTCGAGGATCACCCGCAACGCGGTGCGGACCATCCGCTCGTCGTCGGCGAGGACGACCCGGATCGTGCTCATCGGCGCTCCTTCAGCGGCAGCCGGGCGGTCAGCCGCCACACCGCGCCGCACGGGCCCGCCTCGGCGCGGCCGCCGAGCAGCGCGGCCCGCTCCGCCGTGCCGCGCAGGCCCCGCCCGCCTCCCGGCCGCACCACCGGCGCCTGCTCGGGCAGAGGGTTCTCCATCGTGATCTCCAGTTCCTCGCCGTCCACGGCGATCCACAGCGTCACCGGTGAAGCCCCGGCATGGCGAAGGGCGTTGCTCAGCCCTTCCTGGACGATCCGGTACGCCTCACGGGACACGGGCGCCGGCACGTCGGCGAGCTCCCCCTCGACGCGCAGCGACACGGGCACACCGCCGCGCGACACCAGCCCGTCGAGCGCCGTGAGCGTCGGCCCGCCGAGCCGGCCCGCTCCGTCGCCGTCCTGCCGCAGCAGACCGAGCACGGCGTCGAGTTCCCCGACCGTGCGCCGGGTGGTCTCCTCGATCGCGGCCAGCGCCTCCTGTACGAACGCAACGTCGCTGCCGAGCACCTTGCGGGCAGCTCCCGCCTGCAAGGTGACGGCGGACAGCGCGTGACCGACGGAGTCGTGCAGTTCGCGGGCGAGACGGTTGCGCTCGGCGAGCTCCGTCGCCCGCCGCTCGGCCGCGGCCAGCCGGTCGGCCGGGGTGGGGCCGAGCAGCACCGGCGCCAGGCGGGCCAGCAGGGCCCCCGCCGCAGCGGACACGGCCGCGAGCGCCAGCAGCATCCCGACGCCGGCGAGCGGCAGCAGCACCGCCGACCAGGCGGTGTCCGGTGCCTGCAGGAAATCCCGAACCTCCGCGAACGCCGGCGCGACGATCAGCCCGCCCGCGAACGGGGGCAGCGCGAGCGACGCCCCGCTGACCAGCGCGCCGACCCCCAGATGCAGGACGAGCCAGCCCGCGGTGCGCGTCCGCGCCGTCCGGCTGCGCACCTGCCCCTCCGCCAGCAGCTCGGCCGGCACCCCGCACAGCGCGCGGGCCAAGGCCACCGACAGGGGTCTGGCCATGGGGAACAGTCCGGCGGCGGCGACGAGCGGGAGCGCGAAGGCGTACGCACCGAACTGCAGCGCCGTCGAGCCCGTGAAGAGGTTCCTCTCCTCGGCCAGCGGCCCGATGACCACCGTGCCCACGAGCCAGAACGGCATCAACAGCGCGCCGCCGAGCACCAGATGGACCCACCGCAGCCTGGCCCGGCGGCCGAACAGGGCATGCACGGCCGGCCGCACCGAGCCTGCGTACGTCACGCGCCGCGCCGGCGGAGCAGGGAGGCGACGGCGCACGTGAGCAGCAGGCCGGTGATCATCTCCCCAATGTAGGTGAGCGTCAGCGGCACCGCGGGCGAGTTTTCCTCATTGCTGTCGGGCATGAGCGTGGACAGCAGCAGCCATCCGCCCCAGGCGCCCAGGGCGCTGGAGCCGACCCACGCCATGGCGAGCGGCGACCTCACGGACAGCGTGGGCCGGAGCCGGAAGGCCAGCAGGAGGACGCCGGCGACGGCGACGGCCACGAAGCCGACGCGGCTCGCCTCCAGCAGATAGAAGTCCGTGGTGCGCTGCGCGGCACGGTCCGCGGGGAGTGCGACGGTCGAACCGGTCGCCCACAGCACGTGCATCGTGGCCGGGAACAGCGCGAGCAGTGAACCGGCGACGGCGGTCCTGCGCATGAAGGCGCCTGTCGCAGCGGTCGGCAGATCCCATACCCTGCCCCGCCACAGATGACCCCAGCGGTCCTTGGCGTACAGCATGAACAGCGTGCCGAGAGCAAGTCCTTGGAGGGTGAAGCCGCCATAGACGACGGTGAACACCCAGTCGTGGAGGAACGGCTCGGCGGCGTCCTGAGTCCTGGTGCCGCCCAATGCGACGGCGATCTGCTGCAGCGGAAAGCCGATCATGATCGGCGCGAGCAGCCCGGTCGCGGCCCACATCGGCACGGTCAGCAGCCAGGCCCGCACCCGCCGGCCCCACGGCCGGGTGAGCAGCAGCGCCAGCACGATGACGGCGCCGTCCATCAGCACCGTGACGCTGTTGGCCACGGCCATGAGGACGCGGTGGTCGAGGAGCCTGCTCCCGTCGGGAATCCCGACACGGCTGCCCGCGATCCATGCGAGCTTGAGTCCGAGGTACGGCACACAGGCGGATATCGCGACGGCGCGCAGCGCCGCTCTGCCGGGGTGGGTCCGCCGAGGAAGGCCGGTGCCGGCCGAGGTCGTTGTCATGCACCCACCGTGCCGCCCCTGCCTGCCCTCCCGCGTCCTGCGGGACGACGATCCGCCTCCGCCGCACGGGGGAGCCCGGCTGCCGTGAGGACGGGGGCGGCCACCCCGCAGGGCCGGGGAGCGTCACCGCAGCGCCAGCACGATCTCGTCCGTCTCCTCGCCCCGGGCGTTCGCGAAGCCCCGGTCCCGCCCCGTCACCACGAACCCGCACTTCTCCAGCACCCGGATCGACCCCGCGTTGTCCGCGGCCGCGCGGGCGTGCAGCGGGCGGGTCGGGACCAGGTCCAGCAGGGACCGCAGAGCGAGCGTGGCGATGCCGCGGCCCCAGTGGGCGCGGTCGATGAAGTACGTGACCTCCCGCTGCTGCGGCGGTCCGTACACCGCCGTGTGGCCGGCGACCTCTCCGTCGGCGAGCACCGTGCGTATCACCGCGTCCGACACGCGGATACGCGCCCAGTGGGCGTCGAACGCGGCTCGGTCCGTCGGGTCCTTGCTGGTGAAGGCCGCCATCCGGTTGGACTCGGGGTCGCTCATGTGCCCGAAGAACACGGGCAGATCGGCGTCCTCAACCTCGCGCAGCACGATGTGTACCGTGTCCACGGTCAGAGCCTCCGGGTCGCGAGCGTCAGCCGGTCGCGCGCGTCGAACAGCGCGTCCTTGATCATCTGTTCGTGCGCGGGCGTGAGCCGGGCCACCGGTACCGAGCAGCTGATCGCGTCGCGCGCCGGGGTGCGGTAGGGGATGGCGATGCCGAAGCAGCGCAGCCCCAGGGTGTTCTCCTCGCGGTCCACGGCATAGCCCTGCTCGCGGATGAGGTGCAGCTCCTCGATGAGCTTCTCGCGGTCGGTGATGGTGTGTTCGGTGAGCGGTGCGAGCGTCGCCGGCAGCATCTTGCGTACCTGCTCGTCGCTGTGCGTGGCGAGCAGCGCCTTGCCGAGCGAGGTGGAGTGCGCGGGCAGCCGCCGCCCCACGCGTGTGAAGGGACGCAGATAGTGCTGTGACTGCCGCGTCGCCAGGTACACCACGTTCGTGCCGTCGAGACGCGCCAGGTGAATGGTCTCCGTGGTGTCGTCGGAGAGCCGGTCCAGGGTGGGCCGGGCGGCGGCCACGACCTCGTCGCCGTCGATGTACGACGTGCCGACGAGCAGGGCGCGGACCCCGATGCCGTACCGCGTCCCGGTGGCGTCCGTCTCCACCCAGCCGAGGTCGACGAGGGTGCGCAGCAGCATGTAGAGGCTGGACTTGGGGTAGCCGACGGCTTCCTGGACGGCGGCGAGCGAGTGCATGCCGGGGCGCCCGGCGAAGTATTCGAGCAACTCGACCGTCCGTACTGCGGACTTGACCTGTGCCCCACCGGGATCGGCAGCTGACATCGCTCTACGCCCCTTCTTGACCGGGCGGAACGCCCGGAAATAGAGTCCCCAGCATATTCACCACCTGGAACTCTGTTCAGAATACCGAACAATCCGGGTGGGTGGCAGAGAGCGGAAGGAAGCCGCGGTGACAGCAGCACCAGTCTGGAGTGTCGACCCCCGAACCGGGAAGCAGCGCGAACAGGTTGCGGTGGAAGCCACAGCCGCGGAGGTCGACGCCGCCGTACGGGCCGCACACGACGCCCGCGCCTCGCTCATGGACCGTGCCGTCCGCGCCGCGTTCCTGCGAGCCGCCGCTCAGCGCCTCGAGGGCGCGAAGGATCATCTCGTCGAGGCCGCCGACGCGGAGACCGCCCTGGGCCCGGTCCGGCTGACCGGCGAACTGGCCCGCACCTGCTACCAGTTGCGTGCTTTCGCGGACGTCGTCGACGAGGGTGCCTTCCTCGGGGTGATCATCGACCATCCGGACGAGGCCGCGACCCCGCCGGTCCCGGACCTGCGCCGCTACAAGGTGCCGCTCGGCGCCGTCGCCGTCTACGCGGCCTCCAACTTCCCGTTCGCGTTCTCCGTCCCGGGCGGCGACACCGCCAGCGCGCTGGCCGCGGGCTGCCCGGTCGTGGTCAAGGCCCACCCGGACCACCCGGCCACCTCCGAGCTGGTCGCGGCCGTGCTGCGCCGGGCGGCCGCTGAACACGGCATCCCCGGGACGGCGATCGGCCTGGTCCACGGCTTCGACGCGGGCATCGAGCTGGTGCGGCACCCGCTGATCACGGCCGCCGGATTCACCGGTTCCGTGCGCGGCGGACGGGCGCTGTTCGACGCCGCGGCGGCCCGCCCCGTACCCATCCCGTTCCACGGCGAGCTGGGCTCCCTCAACCCCGTCGTGATCACCGAGGCGGCCGCCGCGGAGCGCGCCGAGCAGATCGGCACCGGGCTCGCGGGCTCGATGACGCTCGGCGCGGGCCAGTTCTGCGTCAAGCCCGGCCTCGTGCTGGCACCCGCAGGTGACGCGGGCGACCAGCTCCTCAAGGCGCTGACCGACTCCGTGAGCGACACCGCCGCGGGCGTCCTGCTCGACGCCCGCATGCGCGACAACTTCGTCGCCGGTGTCGCCGAACGCACCGCCCTGCCCGGCGTCGAGGCTCCCGTCACGCCCGGCGCCGCCTCCGAGCACACCGTCAGCCCTGGCTTCCTGACCGTGTCCGCCGCCCGCCTCACGGGGGAAGGGATGCACGACCTCCTGCTAGAGGAGTGCTTCGGGCCGGTCACCGTCGTCGCCCGCTACGACAGCCACGACGAGGTCACCGCCGTCCTGTCCCGCCTGCCGGGCAACCTGACCGCCACCGTCCACCTGTCCACCGACGAGAGCGAAGGAAACGGCGACGGCACCCGGATCCTTGCCGAACTGACCCCTCTCGCCGGCCGCGTCCTCGTCAACGGCTGGCCCACCGGCGTCGCCGTCGCACCGGCCCAGCACCACGGCGGCCCCTACCCCGCCACCACCTCCATGTCCACCTCCGTCGGCGCCACGGCCATCGAGCGCTGGCTGCGCCCGGTCACGTACCAGACCACCCCCGAAGCGCTGCTCCCCCCGGAGCTGCGCGACGACAACCCGCTCGGTCTTCCACGGCTCGTGGACGGCCGCCTGCAACACTGATCGGCATGGAACTGAAGCTGCCCGATCTCCCCTTCCCCCTGCGGGCATACGGGCCCGAGGCCGACTGGTCCTGCGAAGACGGAGTGCTGACCGCCTGGGCCGGCCCCCGCCAGGACCGTTTCGTCCCCCCGACGGGCCACGCCCTCGAACCGGCCTCCGACGCGCCCCGCCTGCTCGGCGCGCCGGAGGGCGACTTCCAGCTGATCGCCCGCGTCAAGGTGGGCTTCGCCGCGGCCTTCGACGCCGGCGTGCTCTATCTGCATGTCACCGAGCAGGAGTGGGCCAAGCTCTGCCTGGAGCTCTCGCCGGACAAGCCGACGGTCTGCACGGTCGTCACCCGCGGCCACTCCGACGACGCCAACTCCTTCGTGGTGGACGGCGACAGCGTCTGGCTGCGGATCAGCCGCACGGGCAAGGCATTCGCCTTCCACGCCTCCACGGACGGCGAGCAGTGGACCTTCGTCCGTATCTTCACCCTCGGCGACGAGGACCGTGCGGGCGCCGCGCTGGTCGGCTTCATGGCCCAGTCCCCGGTGGGCGAGGGCTGTGTGGTCTCCTTCGACCGCATCGAGTACCGCGACAGCTGGCCGGAAGGGCTGCGCGACGGGTCCTGAGCGGGGCCCCGTCGCCGGTCGGCGCGCGCGAGGTCACACGGGAAGGGCCCACGGCCCGTCCGGGGAGCGTGAGCCGAGGACGGGGGACGCTGTCTCGGCACGGCGTGCGGCGCACGGGTTCGACGCCGAGCGCCTGTCGCGCCCTGTGCACCCGCATTGCAACCGTCCCCTCCCTCGTGGCGTCGTCCCCCACATGATCAGAATCGCCGCTCCCGCCGACCTCGACGCCATCGCCGCCCTCCACGCGGTGGCCCGTGCCACCTACTACCGGGGCCACATCCCCGACGAGGCCTTCGACGGCCCGGCCGAGAGGGCCCGCACCCGGGCCGGCTGGGAGCGGGCGATCGGGCGGGGCGACGTGCTGTGCGCGGAGCGGGACGGCGTCATCGTCGCCATGGCCGCCTTCCGCGAGGTGGACGGCGTCATGACCCTCACCCAGCTCCACGTCGCCCCGGAGCGCTGGCGCGCCGGCATCGGCACCGAGCTGCACGCCGCCTGCGTCGAGGCCTGGCAGCGCAAGGGTGTGACGACCGCCCGCCTCGAGGTCTTCGAGAAGAACGAGCGGGCCAAGGCCTTCTACGTCCACCACGGCTGGTACCCGGACCCGGAGGAGCCGCTCGTCGGCAATCACCTGAACTTCCGCCTCGCGGTACAGACCGCCGACTCCCGGCCGGGCGGGCGTTAGCAATGCTACGGTGAAGTGTTAGCGTTGCTACTCCAGAGTGGAAGCACGCCCACACAGTCCCAGGGAGCACTCGTCATGGCAGAGCAAGCCACCACCTCCACCCCCCGTCGCGTCGCCGTCGTCACCGGAGGATCCCGCGGCATCGGACGGGCGAGCGTCCAGCGGCTGGCCGCCGACGGTGTCGCCCTCGTCGTGAACTACGCGGGCAACCGGACCGAGGCGGAGGCGGCCGTGGCAGAGGTCGCGGATGCCGGAGGGCAGGCGATCGCCGTCTGCGCGGACGTGGCCGAGGAGAGCGCTGTCGCCGCCGTCTTCGATGCCGCCGAGGAGGCGTTCGGCGGCGTCGACGTCGTCGTCCACGCCGCCGGCAGCATGACGCTCGCGCCGCTGGCGGAGCTGGACCTGGACTCCATGGACCGCATGCACCGGACCAACATCCGGGGCACCTTCGTCGTCAATCAGCAGGCCGCCCGGCGGCTGCGGAGCGGAGGGGCCGTCGTCAACTTCTCCAGCTCCGTCCTGGGGCTGTCCCTGCCCGGGTACAGCGCCTACGCCGCCGGAAAAAGCGCAATCGAGGCCATGACGCTGATCCTGGCCCGGGAACTGCGCGGCCGGGACATCACCGTCAACGCCGTCGCCCCCGGGCCGACCGCCACCGACCTGTTCCTCGACGGGAAGGACGGCGAGACCATCGCGCGGATGGCCGCCCAGCCGCCCCTCGAGCGCCTCGGCACCCCGAAGGACATCGCCGAGGTCGTGTCCTTCCTCGCCGGTCCCGCCCGCTGGATCAACGGCCAGATCCTGCGGGTCAACGGCGGCATCGTCTGACGCCGACGTGCGTAACAGCGCTAACACGCCTTTGGTAGCGTCCCGGGCGATGAGTACCCGAACGCGCATCCTCGAAGTCGCCGCCGATCTTGTCGCCCGTTCCGCGGACGGAGACGTGTCCACCCGGGCCGTGTGCGAGGCCGCTCAGGTCGGCGCACCGGCGCTCTATCGGCACTTCGGGGACAAGGAAGGCCTGCTGTCGGCCGTCGTCGACCATGGCTTCGACCAGTACCTGCAGACGAAACGTGTGCCCGACCCGGACTCGGACCCCGTCGAGGATCTGCGCCTCGGCTGGGACAACCATGTGGACTTCGCCCTGCGCAACCCGAATCTGTACCGGCTGATGAACTCGCCCGCGATGCGCAGGCCGCCCGCCTCCGCGCTCGAGGCGCACACGATCCTCACGCGCGATCTGCAGCGCGCCGCGGCGCAGGGGAAGCTGCGCGTCGCCCCCGAGGTGGCCGCCCGGATGGTGATGTCGGCCAACGTCGGCGTGGCGCTGATGCTCGTCGCCCGCCCCGCGACGTTCACGGACCGGGCCATGTCGCGGCGGGTGCGGGACGCCGTGCACGCCGCGATCCTCACACCCGACGTGTCCGCCCCCGGAACCGGCCAAGGGCCCGCGCCCGCGTCCGGGCACGTGGACGTCCCGGCCGCGGCGGCGCGCTTGAGCACCCTGCTGATCGAGTCGCCCAGTCCGGCGCTCACAGCAGCGGAGGGTGCCCTCCTGGGTGAATGGCTGGACCGGGTGTCGAATGCGGGCCGGCAGGAGGGGTCCGCTTCGGAATGAGCGGGGCCTGTTCTTCGTTGAGCCCGTGCGGAGGACACCTCCGCAACGCCGCACGCCCGCACGAACCCGGAGAGATGAAGAACATGCGCGTCGAGATCTGGTCCGATATCGCTTGCCCATGGTGCTATGTCGGAAAGGCCCGCTTCGAGAAGGGGCTCGCCGGCTTCGCGCACCGGGACGAGGTCGAGGTCGTGCACCGGTCCTTCGAGCTGGACCCGAACCGGGCCAAGAGCGACACCGCTCCGGTCGTCGACATGCTCGCGAAGAAATACGGCCGCACCCGTGAGGAGGCACAGGCCATGGAGGAGCACGTCGCCTCCAACGCGCGCTCCGAGGGGCTCGAGTACCGCACCGAGGGGCGGGACCACGGCAACACCTTCGACATCCACCGGCTGCTGCACCTGGCCAGGGCCCGCGGCCTGCAGGACGAGCTGCTCACCCGCGCCTACCGGGCCAACTTCGCCGAGGAGCGCTCCGTCTTCGAGCCGGAGGTGCTGGTCTCGCTGGCCGTCGAGGCCGGGCTCGAGGAGCCTGAGGTGCGCCGTGTCCTCGAGGACGGGACCGCCTACGCCGACGACGTACGTGCCGACGAGCGCGAGGCCGCCGAACTGGGCGCGACGGGGGTGCCGTTCTTCGTGTTCGACCGGACGTACGGTGTCTCCGGCGGCCGGCCCGCCGCGCTGTTCACCCAGGCGCTGGAGCAGGCGTGGCGGGGCCGGAAGGTCACGGCCGTCGGTGCGCATGCCGCGGACGCATGCGACGCCGACGGCGCCTGCGAGGTCCCGGCGGCCGCTGTCGAAGGCTGATTCATCAGCGCCGCTCAACGATCGTGTGCGCAAGGCGTGATTGACCCCGCGGCCGCCCGACCGCAGGGTTGAGCCATGGAGATCTCGCAGACGCTGATCGGCGCGGAGTTCACGCCCCGCGCGACCTACCTCAACACCGCCGCCAACGGGCTGCTGCCACGCCGGTCCGTCCGTGCCGTCGTCGCACTCGCGGAAGAGCTGGGCGAGGGGCGTCCGGGCGGCTCCGGTGACTGGCAGGCGGTGAACGCCGCCCGCCGGTCCTTCGCCCGTCTGACGGGAGTCGACGAAGGGCGGGTGGCCGTCGGCGGTTCGGTCTCCGTGCATGTGGAGCTGGTCGCGGCATCGCTCGCGCCCGGCGCGGAGGTTCTCTTCCCCGAGGGCGAGTACGCCTCCGTGATCACGCCCTTCTCGGTCCGGGGCGACCTCAAGCTGCGATACGCCCCGCTCGACGAACTCGCGGAGGCCGTCCGTCCGGGCACGGCGCTCGTCGCCTTCTCCGCCGTGCAGTCCTCCGACGGCCGGGTCGCCGACATGGCGGCGGTACGGGCCGCCGCGGCGGCACACGGGGCCCGTACGCTCCTCGACGCCAGCCAGTCGGCGGGGTGGCTGCCGCTGGCCGCGGGGGAGTGGGACTACACCGTCACCGCCGGGTACAAGTTCCTGCTCGGCCCGCGCGGCGTCTCCTTCCTCACGGTGACCGAGGACGCCCAGGAGGTGCTGCTGCCGGCGCACGCGGGAACGTTCGCCGCCGAACGGCTCTGGCAGTCCGACACGTTGTACGGTCCGATCACCGAACTCGCCCGTTCCGCCCGCCGTTACGACGAGTCACCGGCCTACCTGTCGTACCACGCGGCGGAGCAGTCGCTGGCGCTGCTGGAGGAGATCGGCATCGAGGCCGTTCACGCTCACGACACGGCGCTGGCCCGGCAGTTCAGGAGAGCGCTCGTGGAGCGCGGCACGGAGCCGGTGGCCGGCGACTCGGCGATCGTCGCCGTGCCCGGCCTCGGCCACCGGGCCGCCGGGCTGGCCGATGCCGGCGTCCTCGTTTCGGGACGTGCGGACAATCTGCGCGTCACCTTCCACCTCTACAACACGGCTGCCGACGTGGACCGTGTGATGGAGTGTCTGGCCGGCTAGGGTCCGCCGCGGGCATTGCGTCGGGCCGGGCCGGCCGGTCCCCCGCACCACTGCCCGGGGGCGTGTCCGGCACGCCGCTCTACGCGGGTCATGCCTGCCGCTGGTCCGTCGCATCACTGCCCGGGGCCGCGCGTCAGGCGCGTCGCTCCGGGCAGTCCCATGTCTCCGTGCACAGGTTCGTCTCGACCTTCGCCAGCAGCCGTGTGAGTTCCTGGCGTTCCTCGTCGTCCAGGCCGGCCAAGGTGCGCTCCTCGAGCTCTCCCCAGGCCGCCGACACATCGGACAGGAGCGCGCAGCTTCGTTCCGTCGCCTCGACGAGGACGGCTCGGCGGTCGGCCGGGTCGGGGCGGCGGCGGACGTGGCCGGACTGCTCGAGGCGCTGCAGCATCTTGGTCACGGTCGAGGGGTCGAGGTCGACGGCCTTGATCAGCTCCGACTGGCGCACCGGACCGGCGTCCCACAGGCGCATCATCACGAACTCCTGGCCGGGGTAGAGGCCCAGCTTCTTGAGCAGTTTGCCCGCAGCGATGCGGTGGAGCCGCGCCACCCGGGAGACGGCGTGGCTGACGGGACCGCTGCTCGCGGCGTGCGGCAGCAGTTCGGTACAGGCGGGGTCGCCCTGCGCCTCCGGTGCGGCGGACATCTGCTCTCCTCTGCCGAGCTTCAACTGCTTCCGACCATATTACCTTGGTCGGCCAATGAATGCGTTACAGTGGCGTCGAGCCGATTACTTGGCCGACCACATATCTTCTTCGGGAGCCTCCCATGACCACCGCATTCGACCCGATCCAGCTCGCCGGCAAGCACCTGGCCAACCGCATCGCCATGGCGCCGATGACCCGCAGCCGCGCCTACGGCCCGGGTCTGACGCCGACGCCGTCCGTCGTGGAGTACTACCAGCAGCGCGCCTCGGCCGGCTTGATCATCACCGAGGGCGTCCAGCCCTCCGTGGTCGGCCAGGGCTACCCGGACACCCCGGGGCTGCACAGCGACGAGCAGGTCGCCGCCTGGCGCAAGGTCACCGACGCCGTGCACGCGGCGGGCGGCACGATCTTCGCGCAGCTCATGCACGCCGGCCGGATCGGCCACCCCGTGCTGCTGCCCGACGGTCTCGTACCGGTGGGTGTGTCCGCCGTCGCCGCGCCGGGGCAGGTTTTCACGCACGAGGGCCCCAAGGACTTCGTCACGCCCAGGGAACTGACCGCCGATGAGATCCGGGCAACCATCGAGGACTTCGTCGCCGCCGCCCGCAACGCCGTGGAGGCGGGCTTCGACGGTGTCGAGCTGCACGGAGCCAACGGCTACCTCATCCACCAGTTCCTCGCGCCCAACACCAACCTCCGCACCGACGAGTGGGGCGGCTCCGTCGAGAACCGCATCCGTTTCGCCGCCGAGGCGACCGAGGCCGTCGCCGCCGCGATCGGCGCCGAGCGCACCGCCCTGCGGCTCTCGCCCTCCAACCCGTACAACGGCATCGAGGAGCCGGAGCCGGAGGAGGTCTACACGGCTCTCGTCCAGCGGCTCGAGCCGCTCGGTCTCGGCTACCTGCACATCCTCGAGGCCGGCCCCCGGCTGCGGGAGCTCACCCAGACGCTCCGCAAGCAGTTCTCCGGGACGATCGTGCTCAACGCGGCGACCGACGGACCGACCGGGCCGGAGGCGCTGACCCTGATCGAGGACGGCGTCGCCGACGTGATCGCGTACGGTGCGCTGTTCCTCGCCAACCCGGACCTCCCGGCGCGCCTTGCGGCCGGCGGCCCGTTCAACACCCCGGACCCGGCGTCGTTCTTCGGCGGCGACGACAAGGGCTTCATCGACTACCCGGCGCTCACCGGCTGATACCCCCGCCGGTCTGCGGACATACGGATGGGCCGGCCCCCAAGAAGGGGACCGGCCCATCCGTATGCGGCGATCACGCCGCCGCTCACGGTCGCTTCAGCGCACCGGCGTGAAGTCCCGCGCCCCGATGAAGTCGGGCCGCGGCACCGGCGCCGCGAACGGCTCGACCGCCTCGTTCTCCACGCTGTTGAAGACGATGAAGACATTGCTGCGCGGGTACGGAGTGATGTTGTCCCCCGAGCCGTGCATGCAGTTGCAGTCGAACCAGGTCGCCGATCCGGCCTTGCCGGTGAACAGCCGGATGCCGTGCTCGCCGGCGTAGCGGGTCAGCGCCCCGTCGGACGGAGTGCCGGCGTCCTGCATCTGCAGCGACTGCTTGTAGTTGTCCTTCGGCGTCTCGCCCGCGCAGCCCAGGAACGTCTTGTGCGACCCCGGCATGATCATCAGACCGCCGTTGGTGTCGAAGTTCTCGGTCAGCGCGATCGAGACGGAGACGGTGCGCATGTTCGGCAGCCCGTCCTCCGCGTGCCACGTCTCGAAGTCCGAGTGCCAGTAGAAGCCCGATGCGCCGAAGCCCGGCTTCACATTGATACGGGACTGGTGGACGTACACGTCGGAGCCGAGGATCTGCCGGGCTCTGCCCACCACCCGCTCGTCGCGCACCAGCGAGGCGAAGACCTCACTGATCCTGTGGACCTCGAAGACCGATCGCACATCCTGGGACTTCGGCTCGATGATCGAGCGCTCGTCGGCCCGGACCGCAGGGTCGGCGATCAGCCGCTCGAGCTCCGAGCGGTACAGCGTGACCTCGTCCTCGTCGATCAGCTGGTCGACCGTGAGGAAGCCGTCCCGCTCGAAGCCCATGAGGTCGGCCGTGGCGATCGGCCCCGGCGTGCCGGGGGCGGACCAGACGACCGGGTCCTTGCGAGGAGTCATCACCTCGGTGGCGCCACGGGTCGGGTACAGGTCGGTGCGTGCGGGTGCGGTGGTCATCGCTCAGGCCTCCTCGGTCAGCAGCGGGTAGACGCCGTTCTCGTCGTGGTCCTCCCGTCCGGTGACGGGGGGATTGAAGACGCAGACGCAACGGAAGTCGGTCTTGGGACGCATGGTGTGCTTCTCGTGCCCGTCCAGCAGGTACATCGTGCCGGGCTCGATCCAGTGGGTCTCGCCCGTCTCGTCGTTGGTGAGCTCGGCCTCGCCCTCCACGCAGAGCACCGCCTCGATGTGGTTCGCGTACCACATCGACGTCTCCGTACCCGCGTAGAGCACGGTCTCGTGGAGCGAGAAGCCGACCTTCTCCTTGGCGAGCACGATGCGCTTGCTCTCCCAGGTGCCGGAAGCGGACTTCACATGGCGGTCGGTGTTCTCGATGTCCTTGAACGATCGGACGATCACTGTGGTTCGGTACCTCTCGGTCGTTGGGGTGGGTCAGGCGGTCTCGCGGACGGAGCGCGCCACGATGCGCAGGCCCTCGTCCAGCTCGTCGGGGGAGATCGTCAGCGGCGGCAGCAGCTTCACGACCTCGCTCTCCGGCCCGGAGGTCTCCAGCAGCAGGCCGAGTTCGAAGGCGCGGGCGCAGACCGCGGAGGCGCGGGCCTTGTCCTCGAATTCCATGCCCCAGACCAGACCCCGGCCGCGGAAGCTGACGCCTTCGCCGCCCATCTCGTCGACGATCGACAGCAGCGCCCGCTCGACCTGCTCGCCGCGGGCGATGGTCTGCTTCTCCATCTGGCCGTCGGACCAGTAGGTGTTGAGCGCGGCGGCGGCCGTCACGAACGCCGGGTTGTTGCCGCGGAACGTGCCGTTGTGCTCGCCGGGCTCCCAGATGTCGAGCTCTGGCTTGAACAGGGTCAGAGCCAGGGGCAGTCCGTAGCCGCTGATGGACTTCGAGACGGTGACGATGTCCGGGACGATGCCCGCCTCCTCGAAGGAGAAGAAGCCGCCGGTACGGCCGCAGCCCATCTGGATGTCGTCGACGATCAGCAGCATGTCCTGGCGGTGGCACAGCTCCTGCAGCGCGCGCAGCCACTCGGCGCGGGCGACGTTGATGCCGCCCTCGCCCTGGATCGTCTCGACGATGACGGCGGCCGGCTTGTTGAGGCCGGAGCCCTGGTCCTCGAGCAGCCGCTCGAACCACAGGAAGTCCGGGACCTGGCCGTCGAAGTAGTTGTCGAACGGCATCGGGGTGCCGTGCACCAGCGGAATGCCGGCGCCGGCCCGCTTGAAGGAGTTGCCGGTGACGGCGAGCGAGCCGAGCGACATGCCGTGGAAGGCGTTGGTGAACGAGACGATCGACTCGCGTCCCTTCACCTTGCGGGCCAGCTTGAGCGCGGCCTCGACGGCGTTGGTGCCCGTCGGGCCGGGGAACATCACCTTGTACGGCAGGTCGCGCGGCCGCAGGATCACGTTCTGGAACGACTCCAGGAACGCGCGCTTGGCGGTGGTGGCCATGTCCAGGCCGTGGGTGATGCCGTCGCGCTCGATGTAGTCGATCAGAGCGCGTTTGAGAACCGGGTTGTTGTGCCCGTAGTTGAGCGACCCGGCACCGGCGAAGAAGTCCAGGTAGGTGTGGCCGTCCTCGTCGTGGAGGTAGCTGCCCTGCGCGCGGTCGAACACGGCGGGCCAGCCGCGGCAGTAGCTGCGCACCTCGGACTCGAGGGTCTCGAAGACGCTCAGGGCGGGCGGGGTGATGGTCACAGCAAACTCCATGGGATGGGGGAGGGGCGAGAGAAGGTCGGGCATCACGCGTTGCGCTTCACACGTCGTACGCACGGTTCGTCGTGCGCACCGGTCATGCGGCGACGGGGCCGATGCGGTACAGCACTTCCGGCTGGTGCGTCTCCTCGGGAAACAGCCCGCCGTCGAAGAGGACTTCGCGGCTCAGGGATGCTCCGTGGCGCTTGGCGAAGGAGGTGAACAGAGCGTCGGAGGCGGTGTTGTCCGGGGTGATGGTGGTCTCGATCTCGCGGACCCCGTGCCCGCCGGTGACCTTGGCGGTCAGTGCGTCCAGCAGGACGCCGGCCAGTCCCCGGCCGCGGTGCGACCGGTCGACGGCCACCTGCCAGACGACGAGCGCCTCGGGGCGGTCGGGGCGTACGTACCCGGTGACGAAGGCGATCGGCTCCCCGTCACGGCCGCGCGCCACGACGGAGGTGGCGGCGAAGTCGCGACACCACAGCAGGTAGCTGTACGAGGAGTTGAGGTCGAGTACCTCGGAGTCGCGGGCTATGCGCCAGATCGCGGCTCCGTCCTCCACTCGTGGGGTGTCGATCTGCAGGAATTCGTCTTGGGCTCGTACAAGGTCTTCTTGTGCGGCGGTCATGTCGATTTAATTTACCGAGCAAATTCGAAGAATGCATCGCGCTAAAGGGTTGCGTGACGGGAGCCTTTGTGTTATCGCGCGGGTGCGAGGTCGATCCGGTCCACCCTCGCTATCGCCCCCTATTGCACGGATAAGTCCGGACGAACCGCTCCGGCTGTGTTGTCCGTCACATGCGCGTTACGCCGTTGACACGTGTCTGAAGTGCGTCCAAAACCGATATGAATCCGTGCGTTTAGAGGTCCGGATCGGGGGCAGCAGAATGCGGGGAGCTGTTTATAGGAATTTGCTCCCCGCATTTGTGGGCGGTGCTGTGAATTCGGTTTTCGAAAGCGGTTCTGCAGCTACTGACCGGACCGCCGGCTCGCGTCGGCGGAGCCGTTACGGCCCAGCTCCCGCCGGCTGCCCGGCGGGCCCCTCCATCCCCCGTCCCGCCGTGCTCGGCCAGTGCGGCGCCCCGGCGCTCGATGGAGGCGAAGCGCTCGGCGGTCAGCGGGGCCAGATCCAGCAGCGGGTGTGTCACGGCGGTGCCCGGTTCTCGGAGGTTCGGGCAGTATTCGGGCAGTGTTCGGGCTCTCGGTCGAGAGTACCGAGCGCCTCGTACAGTTCCTGACATGAGCGATCACACGGTGCTGCATGTGAAGGGGCGGGTGCTCGTCGGGCCCGAGGAGGTGCGGGGCGAACTGTGGGCGGTCGACGGCCGGATCACCTTCGAGCGCCCCCGCGCCGAGGCGGTCACCGTGCACGGCTGGGCGCTGCCCGGCCTCGTCGACGCCCACTGTCACGTCGGCCTCGACCACCACGGCCCGGTCGACGCCGCGACCAGCGAGAAGCAGGCCCTCACCGACCGCGAGGCCGGCACGCTGCTGATCCGCGACGCCGGATCTCCCTCCGACACCCGCTGGATCGACGACCGCGAGGACCTGCCGAAGATCATCCGCGCGGGCCGGCACATCGCCCGCACCCGCCGCTACATCCGTAACTACGCCCATGAGATCGAGCCGGACGACCTGGTGGCGTACGTGGCGCGGGAAGCCCGCCGCGGCGACGGCTGGGTCAAGCTGGTCGGCGACTGGATCGACCGCGAGGCGGGCGACCTGACCGCATGCTGGCCGCGCGGCGCGGTGGAGGCGGCGATCGCCGAGGCGCACCGCCTCGGCGCCCGGGTGACGGCGCACTGCTTCGCGGAGGACTCGCTGCGTGACCTCGTCGAGGCGGGCATCGACTGCATCGAGCACGCGACCGGGCTCACCGAGGACACCATCCCGCTCTTCGCCGAGCGCGGCGTCGCCATCGTCCCGACCCTCGTGAACATCGCGACCTTCCCCGCCCTCGCAGACGGCGGCGAGTCCCGGTTCCCCCAGTGGTCGGCCCATATGCGACGCCTGCACGAGCGGCGCTACGACACGGTGCGCGCGGCCTACGACGCGGGCATCCCCGTCTTCGTCGGCACGGATGCCGGAGGCTCCCTGGCGCACGGTCTGGTCGCAGCGGAGGTCGCGGAACTGGTGAAGGCCGGCATCCCGCCGCTCCAGGCCCTGTCGGCGACCGCGTGGGGGGCGAGGCAATGGCTCGGCCGCCCGTCGCTCGAAGAGGGCGCTCCCGCCGATCTGGTCGTGTACGACGAGGACCCCCGGGCCGACGTGCGCGCGCTCGCGGCTCCGCGCCGGGTGATCCTCAACGGGCGCGTCATCGACTGAGCGGGTCGGGAGCGGGCGCAGGGCCGGGCGTCGCCGGGTTGACCGAGCGTGACCAGCGGCCTCGCCCCTCGTTGAAGCACTTCACGTGCGCGCCGCCCGGTGGACCGGCGCACCACCCGGAAGCAGCGACGGGCGGGGTTCAGGCGAACGCGCGTGCCTCAGGAATCGAAAACAAGCACGGAAACTTCCCTTTAGGGTGAACTGAGGTCACGTGCCTGTCAGTTCACTCACCGTGCGTAAAGATTCCGGTGTCTCGGTCGCCGCCTCCGCGTGTCCCCGTGGGAGGCGGTCGACGTCATGTCTCTGTGGGGGTTCCGCCACCTTGAACAGCACCACCTTCCGCATGCCCGTACGCAAGGCCGCCGCCGCGACGGCCGCGACCGCGCTTCTCGCCGCACCCGTGGCGCTCGCCGCCCCGGCCCACGCCACCGGCGGCGGCGAAGGACGGGCCACCGCGGTCGTGCTCCGAACCGGTCTGGACGTCTCGCTGCTCAACAGGACCGTCCATGTGCCGCTCAAGACCTCCCTCAACGAGGTCCAGGCCCCCGCGAGCGCCGAGAAGACCGCGCTCAGCGTCGAGTTGGAGGGGGTCGACAAGGGCAGGCCCGTCCAGGTGCTGCGCGCCGAGGTGGCGACCTCGAAGGCCGCGGTCGAGGACGGCACGGCCGAGGCCCACAGTAATCTGGTCAACGCCAAGGTTCATGTGCCGGGTCTGCGCCTGCTGTCGCTGATCGAGGTGGAGCAGGTCACGTCCAAGGCCGTCTGCGAGGCGGGCGAACAGCCGGTGGCCGAATCGAATGTCCTGGGCACGGTCAGGGTCCTGGGGAAGAAGGTCACCCTCAGCGCGGGCGGACCGACGCGCGTCGAGGTGAAGGGCGTCGGCGAGGTGAGCCTCGAGTTGTCGAAGACGCACGCCACGTCCCGTACGGCCGCGGCCACCGCCCTGCAGCTCAAGGTGGCCGTGAACCCGCTGAAGCGGAACGTGGCGGAGGTCAACGGCGAGGTCACCCTCGTCGAGGCGACCTGCGAGACACCGGACGCGCCGAAGGCGCCCGAGAAGCCGGCGCCTCCCGCGCAGGACGAGCCGCAGGACAAGCCGGCGGACAAGCCGGCGGACGAGAAGCCCGCCGAGGGCATCTCCGCCCAGTCCGGTGAGGAGCCCGCCAAGGAGAACCTCGCGGAGACCGGCGGCAGTTCGACGACACCGTACATCGCGGGCGGCGCGGCCGTGCTGCTCGCGGCCGGCGCCGTGACGACGATGGCCGCCCGCCGCCGCTCCAGGGGCTGAGCCGGCGGCCGGGCCCCTCCGGGAGGGGGGAGGGGCCCGGCCGACGCGCCCCGCGGCCCATCTGGGCCGGACAGGCAAGCTTCTAGTGCCCGACCATCGACAGCGCCTGGTCGAGCGCCTGCAGGAAGCGGTTGGTCGTCACCCGGTCCCGTACCGCCAGCCGCAGCCAGTCGTCGTCGAGCCCCGGGAACGTGTCCCCGCGCCGCGCCGCGAAGCCGAGAAGCCGCAGCCGGTCCCGCACCTGCGCCCCGCACCGCACCCGTACCAGGACGAACGGTCCCGCTGCCGACTCCACGGCCCGCACCTCTTCGAACTCGGCCAGTCCCGCCAGCAGATGCGCCCGGTCCGCCGCGATCCGGCCCGCGGCCGCCTCCGCCTCCGCCAGCGCGGCCCGCCCCATGCACGCCTCCGCCGCCGCCAGCGCCGGCGTGGACACCGGCCAGAGCGGCTGCGCCCGCTCCAGCGCCGCGATCGTCTCCGGCTCGGCGAGCACGTAACCGATGCGCAGGCCCGCGAGTCCCCACGTCTTGGTGAGGCTGCGCAGCACCACGAGCCCAGGCACGTCCGTACGCCCCGCCAGCGACTCGCTCTCGCCGGGTACCGCGTCCATGAACGCCTCGTCCACCACCAACAGCCGCCCCGGGCGGGCGAGCAGGGCCAGCTCCGCCGCCGCGTGCAGCACCGACGTCGGATTGGTCGGGTTGCCGACCACGACCATGTCCGCTTCGTCCGGGACCGCCTTCGGGTCGAGCCGGAAGCCGTCCCGTTCGCGCAGCAGCAGCCGCTCCACGTCGTTGCCCGCGTCCCGCAGTGCCGCTTCCGGTTCGGTGAACTGCGGGTGCACCACCAGGGGCCGCCGCACCGGGAGGGCGCGCGCCAGCAGTACGAACGCCTCCGCGGCGCCCGCCGTCAGCAGCACCCGCTCCTCGGGCAGCCCGTGCCTGCGGGCGACCGCGGCCCGCGCCGCCCGCCCGTCCGGATAGGCCGCGAGCGAGGCCAGGGAGCCCGTGATGCGCTCCCTCAGCCAGCTCGGGGGCGTTCCGGTGCGGACGTTGACGGCGAGGTCGACCAGGCCCGCCGCACCGTCCCGCACCTCCGCGTCGCCGTGGTGCCGCAGATCGTGCCCGCCGAAGCGCCGCTCCGGCTCCTCGGGGCGCTCGGGGTGCTCAGCGTGCGTGTACATGGCTGCCGTGCCGCGGTGGGGGAGAGCTGGTCACGGACATCTCCTCGATGTGGGGGCGAACAGTGAGGTTCGAACACAGTGGGGATCGAACAGAGGCGGTGAACAAATGCACGACGGTCATCATGTCCTCTGCCGGCGCAGACCGGCAGTGGTCGGAGACGTAACCGACATCCTGCGGACGATGGCGCACGTCACACCGGCCGGCCTGCCCACCGGATCCGACCGCCGCTTGGGCACGAGCAGTTCGCCTCCCTCCGCGAGCGCCGCCGCCTCCGCCACCGAAGGTGTCCCGACCGCGCGCAGCGCCGCCCCTGACGGGCTCTCCACGGGCACCCGCGCCAAACGCTCCGCCCCGTACGTGAGCAGCGGAACGCCCAGCCGCCCGGCGGCGGCCACCACGCCGGGCTCCGACGCCTTGGCGTCGACGGTCGCCAGCGCGACCACGTCGGCCGCGGACAGCCCCGCCTCTCGCAACGTTCCAAGGATGAGCGCGTGCACCTCGTCGGCGGGCACGCCCCGCGACGCGCCGATGCCGACGACCAGGCTTCTGGTGTCGCTCACGGGGCACGCTCCTCAGGGTGTGACGGACGGCTCGTCAACCGGGTGAATCCGGGACGGCGGGATGTGCGCCAAGGCCGCGGGATCGGCTAGCAAGGGCGCATGGCGGTGATCGTCGCGCTCGGCGCGTTCCTGATGACGCTCTTCGGAGGCTGGACGGCGGGACGGGTCACCGACCGCCGACACCTCGTGCTGGGCCTGGCAGGCGGACTGATGCTCGGCGTCGTCGGCCTGGAGCTGCTGCCGGAGGCGCTGGAGGCCGCGGGCGGGCCGGTGCTCGGCGTACCGCAGGCGCTTTTGCTGTTCGTCGGCGGCTTCGTCACGGCGCACATGGTGGAACGGCTGCTGGCCGTACGGCAGGCCGCGCACGGCGCGGACCACCGGGTGCCGCAGGTGGGCCTCACGGCGGCCGCCGCCATGGTCACCCACAGCCTGATGGACGGCGTCGCGCTCGGTGCCGCGTTCCAGGTCGGCGGCGGCATGGGCGCCGCCGTGGCGCTCGCCGTCATCAGCCACGACTTCGCCGACGGCTTCAACACGTACACGATCACCAGCCTGTACGGGAACACCCGCCGCAGGGCCAATCTGATGCTCGTCGCCGACGCCCTCGCCCCCGTCGTCGGTGCGGCGTCCACGGTGCTGTTCACTCTTCCTGAGGAACTTCTCGGCAGCTACCTCGGCTTCTTCGGCGGTGCGCTGCTGTACCTCGCCGCCGCCGAGATCCTGCCCGAGGCCCACCACGAACACCCCGCCCGCTCCACCCTGTTGTGCACCGTCGGGGGAGTGGGCTTCATCTGGCTGGTCGTCGGTGTCGCCGAGTGAACCGTGCCCTCTCATCCGCGGCACGCCGCCACGAACCGCGCCGCCACCTCGGGCCGCGACGCCCAGTGCGTGTGCAGATAGCTGGCGTGGACGCCCTGCTGCACGAACCCCTCGACCCGGCGCTCCGGCCGCACCATGCCCCAGGCGGGGGCGGGGCCCGCACCCGGCTCGAGCACCGTGCGGTGGAACTCGTGCCCGCGCAGCCGTGTTCCGGCAGCGGCGAGGGGGCTGTCGACGACCGCGACGGCCTCCCGGTACCCGAGCGTCAGCCGGCCCGACATACGCGCGTCGGCGTCCAGGACGCCGCACATGGGCCTCCCGTCGAGCGAGCGGGCCAGATACAGCAGCCCGGCGCATTCGGCCGCGACAGGGGCGCCGGAGCGGGCCAGTTCCGCGACAGCCCCCCGCAACGACTCGTTCGCGGACAGCTCGGGCCCGTACACCTCGGGAAACCCGCCACCGATGACGATGCCGCGCGTCCCCTCCGGCAGCTTCTCGTCCCGCAGCGGATCGAACGTCACCACTTGGGCCCCGGCGGCCCGCAGCAGCTCCACGTGCTCCGCGTACGAGAACGTGAAAGCGGCTCCACCGGCCACCGCGACCACCGGTCGCGGGTCATCGTCCCGCCGGGGCGCTTCACAGGCCCCCGGGAGGCCGGGCCCGCCGGCGGGCAGCCTCACCACGGCCCCCGGCTCCCACGGCGCCGCAGTCATCGGTGGCGCGCTGCGCGCCAGAGCCAGCAACGCCTCCAGGTCGCACCCGGCCCGTACCTGCTCGGCCATCGACGCCACGGCGTCCACCGCCTCCGCCTGCCGCTCGGCGACCGGTACCAGCCCCAGGTGCCGCGACGGCGTCGCGACGTCCGCCGCCCGCCGCAGCGCACCCAGCACCGGTACGCCCGACTCCCCCAACGCCTCCCGCAGCAGATGCTCGTGCCGGTCCGTGGCGACCTTGTTGAGGATCACCCCGCCGATCCGCACCTCCGGGTCCCACGACGCGAAGCCGTGCACCAGCGCCGCCACCGACCGGGACTGCGAGGAGGCGTCCACCACCAGCACCACCGGCGCGCGCAGGAGCTTCGCCACCTGGGCGGTCGACGCCAGCTCGCCCTGGTCCGCAGCGCCGTCGTACAGCCCCATCACGCCCTCGACGACGGCGAGTCGGCAGCCGCGGGAGCCGTGCGCGAAGAGCGGCGCGATCAGTTCCGTGCCGCACATGTACGCGTCGAGGTTGCGGCCCGGCCGGCCGGTGGCCAGCGCGTGGTAGCCCGGATCGATGTAGTCCGGGCCGACCTTGTGCGGGGACACGGCAAGACCGGCCGCCGCGTATGCCGCCATCAGGCCCGTGGCGACCGTGGTCTTGCCCGCGCCGGATGCCGGTGCGGCGATGACGAGACGTGCTACCACTCGATGCCCCGCTGGCCCTTCTGCCCCGCGTCCATGGGGTGCTTGACCTTCGACATGTCGGTGACCAGGTCGGCGAAGTCGATCAGCTTCTGCGGCGCGTTGCGGCCGGTGATCACCACGTGCTGGGTGCCGGGCCGCTCGCGCAGCACCTCGATGACCTCGTCCGTGTCGATCCAGCCCCAGTGCAGCGGGTATGCGAACTCGTCGAGCACGTACAGCTTGTGCGTCTCGGCGGCCAGATCCCGCTTGACCTGCTCCCAGCCCTCACGGGCCTTGTCCTCGTTGGACTGCTCGCCCTCGGCGGGTTCGCGCTGGATCCACGACCAGCCCTCGCCCATCTTGTGCCAGGCGACCGTGCCGCCCTCGCCGCTCGCGCCCAGCACCTTGAGCGCGTTCTCCTCGCCGACCTTCCACTTCGCCGACTTGACGAACTGGAAGACCCCGACCGGCCAGCCCTGGTTCCAGGCCCGCAGCGCAAGCCCGAACGCGGCCGTCGACTTTCCCTTGCCGATGCCCGTGTGCACGAAGACCAGCGGACGGTTGCGGCGCTGGCGGGTGGTGAGTCCGTCGTCCGGTACGACGGTCGGCTGTCCCTGTGGCATTACGCGGCCCTTCTGGTAGCGGTTACGTTCCGAACGTCCTGGACGAGCCCGGCGATCGCATCGGCCCGCAGCTCGTCCAGGGTGACGGCGCTGCCGCCGAGTTCTCCGGCGAGCCGGCCGGCCAGACCGAGCCGTACGGGCCCGGCCTCACAGTCCAGTACGACGGCCGCGGTACCCTCCGCCGCGTGCAGCCGTGCGGCACGCAGCCCGAGCGCGAAGGCGTCACCGGCTCCCGCCGTGGTGGCCCGGCCGTCGGTCACCACCACCAGCAGCGGGCGGCGCGACGGGTCGCGCAGCCGCTCGATGCGCAGCACGTCGTGGGCCTTGAGCAGGCCCTGCGCCAGGGGCGTACGGCCGCCCGTCGGCAGCGACTCCAGCCTGGCCGCCGCCGCGTCCACCGACGACGTCGGCGGCAGCGCCAGCTCCGCTTCCTTGCCGCGGAAGGTGATCATCCCGACCTTGTCGCGCCGCTGGTAGGCGTCCAGCAGCAGCGACAGCACCGCGCCCTTGACGGCGCCCATCCGCTTCCTGGCCGCCATCGAGCCCGACGCGTCCACCACGAACAGCACGAGATTGCCCTCGCGTCCCTCACGGGTCGCCTGACGAAGATCGTCCCGGCGGACCACCAGACCGGGCCCGCTGCGCCCCCGGGCGCGTTGATGCGGCGCGGCGGCCTGCACGGTGGCCGCAAGGTGCAGCTTCGTCAGCGCCCCTCGGGGCTGCCGCGCGCCGGTCGTACGGCCGTGCTCGGAACGCGCCCGGGACCTGCGCCCCGCCGCGCCCTCGCCGAGACCGGGGACGCTCAGCATCTTCGTACGGAAGGGCTCGGCCGCACGCACGGGCTGCTGCTCGGTGCTGCCCCCTGCGGCGGGGGCCGGCGCAGGCGCCGACTCGGAGCCGGCGGTCTCGGGCGTCTCCGGGGCGTCCGGCCCGCCGCTTTGCGGCGGCACACCGCCACCGCCACCGCCACCGCCGCCGCCGGGACCGCCCTCCGGCCCCGGATCCGGGTCGGGCTCGTCGTCCCCGCCGAACTCGTCCAGCGTCTCGTCGAGCTTGTCCTCGTCCAGGCCCGGAGCGTCGAACGGAGCTCGCCGCCTGCGGTGCGGCAGCGCCAGCAGCGCGGCCTGCCGCACGTCCTCCTCCGCGACCTCGTCCCTGCCCGCCCACGCCGCCAGCGCGGTCGCCGTGCGGGCCATCACGATGTCGGCACGCATACCGTCGACCTCGAACGCCGCGCACGTCGCCGCGATCTGACGCAGCGCCACATCGTCGAGGACCACATGCGGCAGCAGCTCCCGCGCCGCCACGATCCGCGCGCGCAGCGCATCCTCCTCACCGGCCCAGCGCGCCGCGAAGCCCGCCGGGTCGTCGTCGTACGCCAGCCTGCGCCGGACGACCTCGACCCGCAGATCGGGGTCACGGGAGGCCGCGACCTCCACGGTGAGCCCGAACCGGTCCAGCAACTGGGGCCGCAGCTCGCCCTCTTCGGGGTTCATGGTCCCCACCAGCAGGAAGCGGGAGGCGTGCCGTACGGAGACGCCTTCGCGCTCGACGTAGGAGGCGCCCATGGCGGCGGCGTCCAGCATGAGGTCCACGAGATGATCATGAAGAAGGTTGACCTCGTCCACATAGAGGATGCCGCGATGCGCGTCGGCGAGCAGCCCGGGCTCGAACGCCTTCACGCCCTCCGAGAGCGCCCGCTCGATGTCGAGCGCGCCCACGAGCCGGTCCTCGGACGCCCCGACGGGCAGTTCCACCATGCGCGCCGCCCGCGCCTCCACGGCTGCCCCGGCCTCGTGCGGTCCGTCCGGACACGACGGGTCCGGCGCGGCGGGCGCACAGGAGAACCGGCACCCGGCGACCACGGGCACGTCGGGCAGCAGGTCGGCGAGGGCACGTACCGCGGTGCTCTTCGCGGTGCCCTTCTCACCGCGCACGAGCACGCCGCCGACGGCCGGGGTCACCGCGTTGAGCAGCAGGGCCAGCCGCAGGTCGTCCATTCCGACGACTGCGGTGAACGGAAATCGGGTGCTCATGTGGCGATCACTCCTTCGAGTGGCGGCTGCGCATCGGTGCAAGGCAGGTGCCTGATGTTCGGCATGGTGGTCATGTACTCCCCGCGATGCGGGGGATGGTCCGCCCCTCGACGCGCCGGGACTGGACGAGGCGACGTGCTCCCTGCCCTTGCGGGGATCGCCCGGGCCCGGGGGGCGTGGCCGGGCACGACCGCCGTGGCCCCTCACGGCGCCCCCGGCGGCACGAACGGCAGCCCCTCCGGAGCCCCGTCCTCGATGAGCCGCAGCAGCGCGTCCGTGTCCGTGTGCTCCTCGATCAGGTCCCCCAGCCGATCCAGCTGCTCTTCGCGCAGCGCCCCGAAGCTCGTGTCCGGCGCGGGCACGAAGCGCCGGCCCGCCTGCGCCGCGACCTCCCGCAGGAACGCGCGCCGGAATCCGTCGCTCTCCAGCGACCCGTGCCAGTGCGTGCCCCACACCGCGCCCACCCGGCAGCCGTCCAGGAAGGGCTCTCCGCCCAGGACTTCGGCCACGCCATGATGGATCTCGTACCCTTCGACGCGCTCTCCGAGTGCCTCGCCGACGGGTCTCGTGAGTGTCTTGTCCGGGGCGAACCGCACGCGTACGGGCAGCAGTCCGAGCCCCGCGACCGCGCCGGCCCGCGACTCGACGTCGTCCTCGATGCGTTCGCCCAGCGCCTGGAAGCCGCCGCAGATGCCCAGCACCGGCCGTCCCTCCGCCGCCCGCCGGGCCACGGCATCAGCCAGCCCGCGTTCCCGCAGCCACGCCAGCGCCTTGACCGTGCCGCGCGTACCCGGGACGACCACCAGGTCGGCGTCCACGAGTTCCTCGGCGCGGTCCACGAACCGCACCACGACGCCCGGTTCGGCGGCCAGCGCGTCCACGTCGGTGAAGTTCGACATCAGCGGCACCGCGCACACCGCGACCCGCAGCACGTCCTCACCGACGGGCGCCGCGACCACCGACTCCCGTACGGCGCCGCGCAGCGACACCCGCAGCCCGTCCTCCTCGTCGATGCCGAGCCCGTGCGCGTACGGCAGGACGCCGTACGTCCGCCGCCCGGTGAGCCCGAGCAGCATGTCGAGCCCCGGCTCGAGCAGGGTCACGTCGCCGCGGAACTTGTTCACGAGGTAACCCGCGACGAGCGACTGGTCCTCGGGGCTCAGCAGCGCCGTCGTACCGAAGAACTGGGCGAACACCCCGCCCCGGTCGATGTCCCCGACCACCAGCACCGGCAGCCCCGCCGCGCGCGCGACGCCCATGTTCACGATGTCCGTGCGCCGCAGATTGATCTCGGCCGGACTGCCCGCCCCCTCGCAGATCACGGCGTCATACGTGCCCCGCAGCTCCTCCAGGCACGCCATGACCGGCTCGAACAACTCCTGCCGCCGACCGCCGCGCAGTTCCTTCCCGGCGGATGCCCCGCCGGTCTTCCCGAAGAACCCGCGGGCGCTCAACTCGCCCACGGGCTTGCCCATCAGCACCACCTGGCTGGAACGGTCGCTGCCGGGCTTCAGCAGCACCGGGTTCATCAGGGCGGTCGGCTCCACGCGCGCGGCCTGCGCCTGCATGGCCTGTGCGCGCCCGATCTCCGCGCCCTCACGTGTCACGAACGAATTGAGGGACATGTTCTGCCCCTTGAAGGGCGCGACCTTGACCCCTTGCCGCACCAGCCAGCGGCAGATCCCGGCCGTGACGACGCTCTTGCCGGCGTCCGAGGTCGTCCCGGCGACCAGCAACCCCCCACCGGTCATGCCGGCCTCCTTCCGCCGCGCCCTGCACCCAGCATCCGCCCCGTGGCACAGACCACCAGGGTCAGCAGGCCGACACGCCGCGACAGCCGCACCGCCCGCCCGATGTCGTCGAACTCCACCGCCCGGCCGTCGCCGTTGAGAACCGGCCGGTGCTCGACCCGGCCGCCGTACGAGAGGGTGCCGCCCAGCCGCACCCCCAGCACGCCGGCGAACGACGCTTCGACCGGGCCCGCGTTGGGACTGGGGTGCTTGCCCGCGTCGGCCCGCCAGGCCCGTACCGCCCCCCGCGGATCCGGCCCGCTCACGGCCGCCAGGATCGCGGTCAGCCGTGCGCCGGGCCAGCCCGCCACGTCGTCCAGGCGCGCCGATGCCCAGCCGTAGCGCCGGTAGCGGGGCGACTTGTGGCCCACCATCGCGTCCAGGGTGTTGACCGCACGGAAGCCGACAAGGCCGGGCACGCCGGCCAGCGCGCCCCACACGAGGGCTCCCACGACCGCGTCGGAGGTGTTCTCCGCGACGGACTCGACGACGGCGCGGGCGATCTGCTGCTCGTCCAGGGTCTGCGGGTCGCGCCCGCACAGATGAGGCAGCCGTTCACGGGCCGCTTCGACGTCCCCGGCGGCCAGCGCGTCGCCGATGGCCGAGGCCTCACGCCCCAGCGTCGTGCCCCCGACAACCGCCCACGTGGCGACGGCGGTCAGCGCGATCGACGCGGCGGGGGAGCGGCGTACGGCACGGCCGGCCAGAGTCGCCGCGGCGACGGCGCCGCCCGCGCACACCGCGGTGTGCAGCGCGCCCCGGCCGCGGTGGTCACGCCACAGGACACGCTCGAGGGCGGCGGCCATCCGTCCGAACGCGGCGACCGGATGCCCACGGCGGGGATCGCCGAGGAGCAGGTCACCAGCGAGGCCGGCGGCGGCGCCGTACACGAATACTCGGTCGGCACGCACGGGATCAGCGATCCCCGAAGTGGCGTCCGACGGACAGGGCTGTACCGCAGCCGGGCATGAGACGAGTCCTCACTCAGGGTCCGCGCCCTGGTTCGACGTGACCGGCGGTGAGAGTTCCTGGCTCCCCGGGGTTCGTGCTCCCGGGTGACAGTGGCGGGACCGCGCCGGATTCGCACCGGACTTCCTCTTCTGCCGCCGTTATCGGCCCCGGCAGTCCACCACGCGCGCGAACGCCCGTCAACTCGCCATTGACCTGCGGCGGGACAGTGTGCCGAGCCCCACACCGGTGGACACACGAAGGCCGGGTCGAAGGCACCCGCAGGTGTCCTCGACCCGGCCTCGCGAGGGTCCGGCCGTCGTCAGACGACGATCAGATAGATCCCGTAGGAAACGGCTGCCGCGCAGAGCGCGAAGCAGGCGTAAGCGCCCGTGCGGGCCAGTGCGCCGGAGCCTCCGGCCTGCGAGGCCGCCTCCTGCTTGGTCAGGCCCACGATGCCCAGGGTGAACAGGCCCACCAGGGCGACGGTGGCGACGAGGCTCACGCCGAATACGGAGCCGAGAGCTGCCCAGTCGATCTTCATGCTGTTCCTTACACCGTGGCCGGACGTGCCGACTCGGGCTCGGCCGGGGCCGGGATAGTGGTCTTGATTTCGCCGGCGGGCGGCGGGGTGACGGCCGCGATGGCGGTCGTGACGACGCCCGCACGCTCCTCGGTGCCGTCGACGTCGTTGACGTTGGTGTGGTCGACGACCTGGCGGCGCGAGACGAACCAGATCGCGGTGCACGCGGCGACCAGGAAGACGGCGACGGCCGCGACACCCCAGTCACCCTGCTTGGTGACGTACTCCGAGCCCGCCGCGACGAGGCCCGCGGCCGGCAGGGTCAGGCCCCACGCCACGAACATCCGGGTGGCGGTGGACCAGCGGACCACTCCGCCCTTGCGGCCGAGACCGGCACCCATGACCGCACCGGAGCAGGAGTGGGTCGTCGACAGGGAGAAGCCGAGGTTCGACGAGGCGAGGATGACGCTGGCCGCGCTGGTCTGGGCGGCGAAGCCCTGCTGCGGCTGGAGGTCGGTGAGGCCCTTGCCCATGGTGCGGATGATGCGCCAGCCGCCGAGGTAGGTGCCGAGCGCGATCGCGAGACCCGCGGAGACGATGACCCACAGCGGAGGGTTGGAACCGGGGGCGACCACATTGCCGGCCACGAGAGCCAGCGTGATGATGCCCATCGTCTTCTGGGCGTCGTTGGTGCCGTGCGCCAGGGAGACCAGACCGGCGGAGGCGATCTGCCCCGCACGGTAGCCCTTCGCGGTGGCTTTCTCGTCGGTGTTGCGGCCGATCCGGTACGTGAGCCGGGCGGCCAGCATGGCGGCGAGGCCCGCGACGAGCGGTGCGGCGATGGCCGGGATCAGGACCTTGGTGACGACAACGCCGTTGTTGACCGCGCCGAAGCCGGCCGAGGCGACGGTGGCGCCGATCAGACCGCCCATGAGGGCGTGCGAGGAACTGGACGGCAGCCCCACCAGCCAGGTGGCCAGGTTCCAGAGGATGGCGCCGACGAGCGCCGCGAAGATGACTTCAGGTGAGATGCCTGATTCGTCGACCAGCCCGCTGGAGATCGTCTTGGCGACCTCCACGGAGAGGAAAGCACCGACGAGATTCAGAACGGCGGACATGGCCACCGCTGTCTTGGGCTTCAGTGCGCCCGTCGAAATGGTCGTCGCCATCGCGTTGGCGGTGTCGTGGAAACCGTTCGTGAAATCGAACACGAGCGCTGTCACGATCACAATCGCGAGCAGCAGTGTGATGTGTTCCATTTACCCAGGCAATCGTTTGACGTCATTGACTGGTGGACCGTAGGCAACCTGGATGAACGGAAGGTGAACTGGGTCCGGCGGCCGGGTGTCCCCAAGTGGAGCCAGGAGGTTCCGCTTGTCTGATTTCCGACCCGGCGCCGCTCCCCGCAGCCACTCGAACACCCTCCGTGTCCCTGCGGCTGTCGCCGGGCCGTCATCGGGCCGGCGGGCCTTCGGTGACAGGATCACGGCATGACTGATGAGGCGCGGCACGACGCGATCGAACGGGCATGGCAGGACCTCGTGGACACGGCCCGCAGGACGGCCGCCGAGGGACTCGTGGTGGGCACGTCCGGAAACGTCTCCGTACGGGTCGGCGAGCTGGTCCTCGTCACGCCCAGCGGAGTGCCCTACGACCGGCTCACCCCGCAGGACACCGTCGGCGTCGACCTCGACGGCACCCAGGTCATCGGCACCCTCGCCCCCACCAGTGAGCTGCCGCTGCATCTCGCGGTCCACCGCGAGACCGGGGCGCGCGCCGTCGTCCACACCCACGCGGTGCACGCCACGGCGGTCTCGACCCTGGTCCCCGAGCTTCCGCCGGTCCACTACATGACCGCCGCCCTCGGCGGCCCGGTCCGCGTCGCCGCCTACGCCCTGTACGGCACGGAAGAACTGGCCCGGAACATGCTCCACGCCCTGCACGACCGCACGGCCTGCCTCCTGCAGAACCACGGAACGGTCGCCTACGGCGACACCCTGGCCCGGGCCTACGACCGCACGGCGCAACTGGAGTGGATGTGCCGTCTCTGGCTGACGGCGTCCTCCATCCCGGGCCGCACGCCGAGCCTGCTGTCGCCCGCCCAGCTCGCAGAGGCATCGGCCCAGCTCCGGGGATACGGCCAACAGGCCCGCTGATGCGGCGGTGGAGCGTCTGCCCACCCACGCGCCTTCGGGGCAGCGCCCCGGCCTGCGTGGAGCCACGCGCGCGGCCCCGCCCACTGGCCCCCGCCCGCGCCCCCGCCCACACTGGACAGGTGCGCCCGGCTACAGCGACGGCAGCGGCCGTCTCCACCCTGATCGGCGTCGGCGCGGCCGCGGTCGCGGCCGGCCGCTACGCGAGCCACGCCGCGCTGAGGGCGCAGGCGCGCCGGCCTCTGCCGGGCGACCCCCGGCTCACCGTGCACGACACCGCACCCGGCAGGGTCGTCCTGACCCGCAGCCTGGCATCGCTGCGCCCCGGGACGTACGGGCTCGAGGGGCCGGGCGTCCACGCGGTCGTGGGTCCGGTGCTCGACGGGGTACCGCACGGTCCGGACACGGTCGTGCGCCGCCTCGTGCACATCACGGAGGGCGGCCTGCATCCCGGCACCCGTGTCCGACTCACCCCGCAGGTGTACATCGGCGACCCCGGCGCCGCTCTCGGTATCGCGCACTCCGAGATCCTCGTACCCGGCGAACTCGGCGCGCTGCCCGCCTGGTTCGTGCCCGGCGCCCGCACGACCTGGGTCATCGCCGTGCACGGCCTCGGCACCACCCGGGAACACACCATGAACGTGATGGAGTTCCTGCACGCCCAGCAGTTCCCGATCCTGTCCCTCGCCTACCGGGGCGACCCGGGCGCTCCCCGGCCCCCGGACGGTCTCGGTCACCTCGGCGACTCCGAGTGGCGCGACCTCGACGCGGCCGTGCGTCACGCGGTGCGCAACGGCGCGGAGCGCGTCATCGTCCACGGCTGGTCGGTCGGCGCCTCCATGGCCCTGCACGCCGCCGCCGACTCCGGTCTGCGCGACCGGATCAGCGGCGTCGTCCTGGACTCGCCGGTGCTCGAGTGGGAGGCGACCGTGCGCGCCCTGGCCGCCGCCCGCCGGACCCCCGCCCCTCTGCTGCCCTTGGTCGTCCGGGCTGCCCAGGGCCGCACCGGGCCGCACAGCGACCGGCTCGCCGAAGCCGTCGGGGACCCGCTCTCGCTCGACGTGCCGGCCCTGATCTTCCACGGCCCCCACGACACCCTCGCCTCCTGGGACCGCTCACGCCGACTGGCCGCCCGCCGACCCGAGCTCGTCACCCTCCACACTGTCCCGCACGCCCCGCACGCCGCCATGTGGAACGCGGACCCGAAGGCGTACGAGGAAGTCCTCCGCCGCTTCCTGACCCCTCTGATGTAGCCCGGGCCGTGGGGGTGCGGGCGCCGGGTTCCAGGGTTCCGTTTGGGCTTTCGGGCCGTCAACGGGAAGACTGCACCCTGTGACGTCCCGAAAGCCTGATGAGCAATTGGCGCGCAACCCCAGACTCCGTCTTGTCCGCCCGCGATCCCTGGCGACGGCACGACGGGCCGTGACGACCCGGCGCACGCGTCCGGCACCCCGGCCGCCGGAGGGCACGCCGGCCCCGGCCGAACTCGCCCGCCAGGCGAGGACGGTCCTCGCCGATGCCGTGCGGATCGCCCGGTGGGCAGCCGCCGACCGGGATCCCAGTACCACGCCGCTCGCGGAGCGCGCCCGCAAAGGGGCCGCCGTCGCACTGGACCTGACCGAGGATCAGGTGCGGGCCGGCTGGGACCGCGCCCGCCTCGCCGGTCTGGTCGAGCTGCACGGCGACACGGCCCGCCCTGGCTGGCGTCTACGGGCGTGGGACCGTGACGACATGGCCGTGCTGCGCGGCTGGGTAGCCCTGTTCGACGCCTGGTCGCTGATCCACCCTGCCCCCGGCGATGTCGCGCCCGCGGCGGTCGCCGAGGTCGTCGAGGCTGTGCCCCAGGTGCTGTCCCTCCTTCAGCTCTCGGCCGGTCCCGTGCTCGTGGCCGCCCTGCTCGACCTGCTGCAGCAGCGCGTCACCGAACTGCGCGAGGAACGCTGCGAAGTTCCTTACGGTCCTCGGTCCGACGCGCAAACAGTCCCGCCTGCCGCACCGCAGCCCGAGGCCGGTGAGGCAGAGGCGTCCGTCTCCGTGCTCCTCGACTGGGCTCTCGGGGGACTGTCCGCCGTCGGTGCCCTGACCCTGGAACGCGGCCAGGCCACGCTCACCCCGCTGGGCAGCTGGGCGGTGTGGGTCAAGCTGGAGCAGATCTGCGTCGCCGCCCAGAGCCCCGCCGGCAACATCGAGCAGTCCGCGGAGGACATGCTCCGCGGCTGCGCCCGCCTCACCCCCGGCCCCGCCCGCGCCGAGTACCGCGCCTGGCTCGCGGCACGCACCGTCTCCAGCGCCGTCGGCGAACTGCTCGCCGTCGCCCGCGGCGAGGACGCCCTGCTGCGCGGCCTCGCCTTCGAGGCGCTGCGCGTGGTCGGCGCGCCTGCGGAGGCGGAGGTCCGCGCGGCGGCGGGGGAACCGTCCCTGCGCCCGTACGCCTTGCTGTGGCTCGCCGAGTACGAGGGCGCCGACCCGGATGACGCGGCCGACGTCCTCACCCGTGAGGAAGCGACCTGGCTGTGGGTGGACACCGCGGCCGCCGTCGCCGACCATGGCGAGCCCCAGCTGCTGCTGCGCCACCTCGACTCCGCGGTGCAGGGCACGGTCCCGGCGCTGCTCGAGGCGGTCAGGGCCGGCGGCCACCCCCGAACGGTCCAGGTGCTGGTCGCGCTCGCGGCCGCGCACCCGGACCCGGCCCTCGCCAAGGCGGTCCGCAGGGCCGCGTTCCAGGTGCACACCGGCGGGGTCTGACTCCTGCGACGGCCACACTGAAGCGCCGGCGGAACGGATGCGGCGGGGAACGAAGAGCTACGAGGACTCCGCCGCTCCCGGCGCGTACGTGCCGAAGCTCCAGATGTTGCCCTCGAGATCGCGGGCCATGTAGTCGCGGGAGCCGTAGTCCTGGTCGGTGGGCGGCGTGACGATCTCCACGCCGTGCTCCACCGCTCTGGCGTGGTGCGCGTCGACGTCGTCGACGTGGACGAACACTCCCGTCGGTCCGGCGTCCTTCATCAGCTTGTCGAACTCGCTGCCGGTGCCCTTGCTGCCCAGCATCACCATGCCGTTGCCGTGCGTCAGTTCGGCATGGGCGATCCCGCCGTCCTCGTTCTCGTACACCGCGTGTTCGAGGAAGCCGAAGGCCTCGGTGAGCTGTCTGACAGCGGCCTTCGCGTCCGCGTACACCAGCGTCGGACAGATGCTCGGCGACTGAGCCATCCCGATCACTCCTCACTTGCTCGACGACAGGATGTGATCTGCATCTCAGTCTGGCACCCGCCACTGACAACGGCCGCCGGTGCCACCGGCGAACGGCCCTCAGCGGAACGTGTTTGTGGGCCCTCGCGTCCGGGGCGCACTGCCTCGTTCCGCGGTGTTCCGCGGCGCTCCGGGGCGGAAAACCACTTGCCCCGTCCCGTTAGACTGGGCCGTATGGCAATTCTCCTTGTGCATTAGACGGCGTAGAAGCGTCTACCGCCCGTCCCTTCCGCCGTCCTACCGCCCTGGAGTTTTTCCGTGATCACCGCATCCGGTATCGAGCTGCGCGCCGGAGCGCGCGTCCTCATCGAGTCCGCTTCCTTCCGTATCGCCAAGGGCGACCGCATCGGCCTCGTCGGCCGCAACGGAGCGGGCAAGACCACGCTCACCAAGTGCCTCGCGGGTGAGGGCGTCCCCGCAGGCGGCACCATCAGCCGCTCCGGTGAGGTCGGCTACCTCCCGCAGGACCCGCGCACCGGCGACCTCGACGTCCTCGCCCGCGACCGCATTCTCTCGGCCCGCGGCCTCGACACCCTGATCCGCAAGATGCGGCTGAACGAGGAGCGCATCGCCACCGGCCAGGGTGCCACCCGCGAGAAGGCGCTGCGCCAGTACGAGCGCCAGGAGACCGAGTTCCTGACCAAGGGCGGGTACGCCGCGGAGGCGGAGGCCGCCACCATCGCCGCCGCGCTCGGCCTGCCCGACCGGGTGCTCGGCCAGCCGCTCCATACGCTCTCCGGCGGTCAGCGCCGCCGCGTCGAGCTCGCCCGCATCCTCTTTTCGGACGCCGACACCCTCCTGCTCGACGAGCCCACCAACCACCTCGACGCCGACTCGATCGTCTGGCTGCGTGACTACCTGAAGACCTACCGCGGCGGCTTCATCGTGATCTCCCACGACGTCGACCTCGTGGAGACCGTTGTCAACAAGGTCTTCTACCTCGACGCCAACCGCTCGCAGATCGACGTCTACAACATGGGCTGGAAGCTCTACCAGCAGCAGCGCGAGGCCGACGAGAAGCGCCGCAGGCGTGAGCGGCAGAACGCCGAGAAGAAGGCAGCCGCCCTCAACTCGCAGGCGGACAAGATGCGCGCCAAGGCCACCAAGACCGTCGCCGCGCAGAACATGGCGCGCCGTGCCGAGCGACTGCTGGCAGGTCTCGAGGACGTCCGGGTCGCCGACAAGGTGGCCAAGCTCCGCTTCCCCGAGCCCGCGCCCTGCGGCAGGACGCCGCTCAGTGCGGAGAGCCTGTCCAAGTCCTACGGCTCGCTCGAGATCTTCACCGATGTGGACCTCGCCATCGACAAGGGCTCGCGCGTCGTCATCCTCGGCCTCAACGGCGCCGGCAAGACCACCCTGCTGCGGCTCCTCGCGGGCGTCGAGAAGCCGGACACCGGCCAGGTCAGCCCGGGCCACGGCCTCAAGCTCGGCTACTACGCCCAGGAGCACGAGACGCTCGATCCCGACCGCACGGTCCTCGAGAACATGCGCTCCTCCGCGCCCGACCTCGACCTCGTCGAGGTCCGCAAGACACTCGGCTCGTTCCTCTTCTCCGGCGACGACGTGGACAAGCCGGCCGGCGTGCTCTCCGGCGGCGAGAAGACCCGGCTCGCCCTGGCCACCCTGGTCGTCTCGTCCGCCAATGTCCTTCTCCTCGACGAGCCCACCAACAACCTGGACCCGGCCAGCCGCGAGGAGATCCTCGGTGCGCTGCGCACCTACAAGGGCGCCGTCATCCTCGTCACGCACGACGAGGGTGCGGTCGAGGCGCTCGAGCCGGAGCGGATCATCCTGCTGCCGGACGGTATCGAGGACCTGTGGGGCGCGGACTACGCGGACCTCGTGGCACTGGCCTGACGGCCTCCTGACGGCACGTGCAACGGGGGCCGGCGGCTGTACCGGACCCTGTTGATCCACTTGCTATGGATCATTCGGCCTATGCGTGATCCATCATCTGTGTGAGTGCGTCTCGTATCGCGGCGTGGCGACTGGTGGGCCGCCGTCGTCAGGTCCCTGGTCGTGAAGCTTCCCCCGCGGCCCCCTGACCTGGCATTTCTCCTGTGATCTCATCCAGGCTCTCGCCCGGAGCCAAGCGGAATGCGACATTCCGGTCGTGGCGGTCGTATACCGCACGGCAAAGCGTTCCGTACTGACCTTGTCGAATGGGTGGCCAGGATGCCCGGTAGGGGTGATCATGAGAAGTCCAGAGCGCACTTCCCATGAGGAGGCACGGGTGGCCGAGACTCTGAAGAAGGGCAGCCGGGTTACCGGCGCCGCGCGCGACAAGCTCGCGGCAGACCTGAAGAAGAAGTACGACTCCGGTGCAAGCATCCGGGCGCTGGCCGAAGAGACCGGCCGTTCCTACGGATTCGTCCACCGGATGCTCAGCGAGTCCGGAGTCGTTCTGCGAGGACGTGGCGGAGCGACGCGGGGCAAGAAGGCAGCTTCGGCCTGACCGTCCCGCCGGAAGAGGCTCCTCGTCCGGTTCATCGGTTCCGTCGTCGGTGTCACGGTGGCCCCCTGGTCGGTCCCACGACCGACCGGGCGGTTACTGTGCAGTAGCTTACCTTCCTCAAGACCGAAGAGTAAGCCCGACTGCACCGAACCGGAGGCGTCTCATGACTTCGCTCGATCCTGTACTCGACAAGGACGGCGTACGGCTCACCGTCGAAGATGCGGTTGCCACGGTGACCCTGACGAATCCGGCCAAGCGCAACGCCCAGAACTTCGCGCTGTGGCGGGCGTTGACGCAGGCCGGACGGTCACTGCCGGGCAGCGTGCGGGTCGTTGTGCTGCGCGGTGAGGGCAAGTCCTTCTCCGCGGGGCTCGACCGGCAGGCGTTCACGCCGGAAGGTTTCGACGGCGAGCCGTCCTTCATGGACCTGGCACGCGGCTCCGACGCGGAAATCGACGCGTCCATCGCCGAGTTCCAGGAGGCGTTCACCTGGTGGCGCCGCAATGACATCGTCTCCGTCGCGGCCGTCCAGGGCCATGCGATCGGCGCCGGCTTTCAGCTCGCCCTCGCCTGCGACCTGCGGGTCGTCGCGCAGGACGTGCAGTTCGCCATGCGTGAGACCAGCCTCGGGCTCGTCCCCGACCTCACCGGCACGCACCCCCTGGTGTCGCTCGTCGGCTACGCCCGCGCCCTCGAGATCTGCGCGACCGGCCGCTTCGTCCACGCGGAGGAGGCCGAGCGCACGGGCCTGGCCAACCTCGTCGTCCCCGCGGAGGAGCTCGACGGCGCCGTACGCGACCTGGCCGAGGCCCTGGTCGCCGCGCCCCGGGAGGCGCTGATCGAGACGAAGGCGCTGCTGCGGGACGCGGCAGGCCGCTCGTACGACGAGCAGCGTGCGGCGGAGCGGGCTGCGCAGGGGCGACGCCTGCGCGACCTGGCCGGCCTCGCGGACTGACGGACAGAACGCTGCCTCCGGGCCGCCGCGCCTCGAACTCCCCGTACGGGAAGGTGCCGGTGGGAGCCGTCCCGGCGGGGCTCGAACCCCCCGTCCCGCCGGGGTCCGGGACGCGGCACCGTCACGAGACCGCCGTGACCACGACCGTCACCGCGCGATCGTCGGACAGCGTCCGCGCCACCGCTCTCCGCACCGCTCTCGCCACCTCCAACGCCGTATGCCCCGGCGCCGTCGCCAGTTCGACGCGGACATGGTCCGGGCCGTAGTGCACGGCGGTGCCCAGCGTCGCCGTCAGGTGGGCAACGCCCGGTGTAGCGGCCGCGGCGGTCCCGGCCGGGTCCGACGGCTGCACCGCCTCGGGGGCATCCGGCACCGGCTGCTCCTCGGGAGCGGAGTCCAGAAACTCGCCCACACGCAGATCCACCGTCGTGACCGTGAGGCCCAGGACGTCCGAGGCCGCCTCGAACAAGGCCGCCCGCAGTGCGGCCGTCAGCGTCGGCAAGGGCTCCTTGAGACCCCAGACCGACACATCGGCCTCGACGCGCAGCGGCCCCGGTCGCAGGGCGCTCGGCGGCGCGGGCACCGTCGGGTCCTCGGCGGCCTCCGGGTCCACCAGGGAGAGCCGGATCGCCTCCGGCGCGGCTCCCGGCACGGCTGCGGAGCCCGCACCGCGCAGCATCGTCGCGGCCGCCCGTTCGGACAGCCAGGCGCCGTCCGCCGGACCGCCGAGCGGAAGCAGTCTGCCGAGGCCCGTCGCCCTCCGCACCTGCCGCCGCACCGCATCGGAAGTGGTCATTGCTCCAGCCTGCCGCATCCCCGGGGCGGATGCGGGCAAACGCACCTAGTGTGGGCAATTGGAGGTCACAACAGCTCGGAAAGGATCACGGCGATGAGCGAGACACCTGGCCGCAACCTGAGCCCGACATCCGGCAATGAGCCGTCCGGCTCCGGCGAAGCGACGCGTAAGGCCACCGGCGGCAAGCGTCTCGCGGAACCCGGATCCCGTGGCCGCACCACCATCGCTGACGGTGTCGTGGAGAAGATCGCCGGGCTGGCCGCCCGGGACGTATTGGGCGTACACACGATGGGTGGCGGGCTGGCCCGCACCTTCGGCGCCGTACGCGACCGGGTGGGAGGGGCCGGCAGCAGCAGGTCCAGTGCCACCCGCGGCGTGAAGGCCGAGGTCGGCGAGGTGCAGACGGCACTCGACCTGGAGATCGTCGTCGACTACGGAGTCTCCATCGCGGATGTCGCCCGCGCGGTCCGCGAGAACGTCATCTCCGCCGTGGAGCGGATGACCGGCCTCGAGGTCGTCGAGGTGAACATCGCCGTCAGCGACGTGAAACTGCCGGAAGAGGAAGAGGAGGAGTCGGAGTCGCGACTCCAATAGAGGCCGGTGGAGCCTGAGACGCCGGTGGAGCAGTGGGAAAGCCCGTAGAGGCCGCTTGAAGGCATGAGAAGGAGCTCGACATGAGCATGGCCGTGGTCGGACTGATCGCCGGCATGGCGCTCGGCTTCGCCGGGTACTTCGGTGGGTTCGGGGCGTTTTTGCTGGTGGCGGCATTGGGAGCGGTCGGCTTCGTAGTCGGCCGGTTCCTCGAGGGCGACCTCGAGGTCGGCGACTTCCTCCGGGGTCGCCAGCGTGGCGAAGGGCGGCGGTGACGCGTCGTGGTCGCGGACGCTGCAGGGACGGGCGGTACGCCGGCCGGCGGCGCGCCCGCGGACCGGGTGGCGCCGGCCGATCGGGGGGCGACGAGCATTGCCGACCGCGTCGTGGCGAAGATCGCCGCGCGGGCGGCACGTGAAGCGCTCCACGGCGTACCGGAAGGCGGTGCACCGCCGCACGCCATGGTCGTCGTCCACCACGACACGGCCCGGGTGCGGGTCAGCCTGGAGCTGGACTACCCGTCGGACATCGGCGCCCAGTGCGGTGCTGTGCGTCGCCGAGTCGTCGAACGGGTAAGGGCGTTGGCGGGGATGGAGGTCCCCGAGGTGGCGGTGCAGGTCGAGCGGCTGTACTCCGTCCACTCGCGCCGCGCGGCGCAGGGGAGGATTCGATGACCGAGCCGGAACAGCCCACAGCACGCGAGCAGTCGGCAGGCCTCGAGCGTCCCGCCCGACCCGTTCTCGAACTGGACCAGTCCGCGTCGGCGTCCGCGTACGACCCGGCGCCGGCGGACGACGACGGTGGCAAGGCCGGCCGCTTCTGGTCCGTGCGCCGGGTGCCTGCCGGTCTGCTCGCCCTGGTCGTCGTCGGGGGGGCGGGGCTGCTGCTGTACGACATCGCCGCCGTACGGGCAGAGCGGCCCGCCATGCACTGGCGGCGCGTCACCGCCGACCGCCTCGCCGAATGGCGGCTGGACGAGGTCGCGGTGCTGGTCGGCGCCGGGCTTGCGGTGCTCCTCGGCATCTGGCTGATCGTCATCGCGGTGACCCCGGGCCTCCGGGCGCTGCTGCCGATGCGGAGCGACCGGGCGCACCTCCGGGCAGGCCTCCACCGCGAGGCTGCGGCGCTGGTCCTGCGCGACCGGGCGATGGAGGTCTCGGGAGTGCAGACCGTGCGGGTACGGATGAGGCGCTCGAAGGCGTCGGTGCGGTCGCGGGCGCACTTCCGTGAACTGGACGACGTGCGCGCGGACCTGGACGAGGCACTCGGCGCCGGCCTGAAGGAACTCGGCCTCGCCAGGCCGCCGACCCTGTCCGTGCACGTCGGCCGGCCGCCGAAGAAGGGGTGAGGACCGGTGCAGGGGATGCTTCGAGCCGTCAACCGGGTGGTCCTCGGCCTCGCCGGGCTGGTCCTGGTGTGCGCCGGGGGCACGGTCCTCGCGGCGGGCGCCGGTCTCTCCGTACCGTCGTGGTGGCCCTACGACGGGCGGAACGACGTCCTGCTCAGCGACGCGGACCGGGCGCGGTGGCGGGACGAGGGGTGGTGGTGGCCGGTTGTCATCGCGGCCCTCGCACTGCTGCTCGTACTCGGCCTGTGGTGGCTCCTCGCCCAACTGCGCCGTGCACGGCTCTCGGAGGTGCTCGTGGAGAGCGGCGAGGGCGAAGGGGCGCTGCTGAGGGGGCGGGCGCTGGAGGGCGTGCTGACGGAGGAGGCGTCGTCGCTGGACGGGGTCTCGCGCGCGTCCGTCGTTCTGTCCGGCCGCCGGACCACGCCGCGGGTCCGGATGGCCCTGCAGCTGGAACCGGACGCGGCGCCGGGCGAGACGCTGACGCGACTCACGGACGAGGCGATCGCGCACGCGAGGGATTCGGCGGGCCTGGAGGCGCTCCCCGCGGAGGTAAGGCTGGACACGGGCCGCCGGCGGGCCCGGCGCGTGACGTAACCCCGGCCCCGCCCTCCTCCTCGCGGCCCGGCGGCCGTGGGCCCCCATCCCCGCCCGGCCGGCCGGCTCCGCGCTTCGCGCGGTGTCCGGGGTCTTCCCCCACGGGTCGCCGGTCGTGGGTCGTACCCCCGGAGGCCTGACAAGCCGCCCCCGCCGACGACCTCGGCGCCGGGGGCCGGGGGCCACCACACCGCCAGACGTGGAAAGGGAGACCCCGCACCCGGCGGGGAACGTGGCACTGAGCCCAAGGGCCCGGTACAGGAAGGGCGGGGTGCGGGAAACGGTTCAGAAACCGTGGCGTGCCCCGCCGTCCACCGGGAGCATCACGCCCGTCAGGTAGGACGCCGCGGGCGAGAGCAGGAACGCCGCCGTGCGGCCGAACTCGTCCGGGGTGCCGTAGCGCCGCAGCGGGATGCGGGACTCGTTCGCCGTGCGTGCCGCCTCCGCGTCGCCGGACAGCGCGTCCAGCTCGCGGACGCGGGCCGTGTCGATGCGGGACGGCAGCAGCCCGATCACGCGGATGCCGCGCGGGCCCAATTCGTCCGCGAGGGACTTGGCGAAGCCGGCGAGACCGGGCCGCAGGCCGTTGGAGATCGTCAGGCCGGGGATGGGCTCGTGCACGGACGCGGACAGGACGAATCCGATGACCCCGCCGTCGCCGAGCTCCGCGGCGGCCGTGCGGGCCAGGCGCACCGCGCCGAGAAAGACCGATTCGAAGGCGGCGGTCCACTGCTCGTCCGTGTTGTCCGCGGCGAAGCCCGGCGCCGGGCCGCCCACGCTGATGAGAATGCCGTCGAGGCGCCCGAAGTGCGCCCGTGCCGCGGCGACCAGGCGATCGGCGCCCGACGGGTCGGCGTTGTCGGCGGCCACGCCCACCGCAGCGGCGCCCAGTTCGGAGGCCGCGTCCTTGACCGTCTTCTCGTCCCGGCCGGTGATGACGACCTTCGCGCCGTCGGCGACGAGCGCCCGCGCGGAGGCGTTGCCGAGGCCCCGGGAGGCGCCCGTGACGATGTAGACGCGGTCCTTCAGTCCAAGATCCATGGCCTTATCCTGCCGTCTCCTGTCCCGTCAGCGCGAGGGCCGTGGTGACCAGGCCGATGTGGCTGAACGCCTGGGGGAAGTTGCCGAGGTGCCGTCCGCAGGAGGGGTCGTACTCCTCGGAGAGCAGACCGACGTCGTTGCACAGTGTCAGCAGCCGCTCGAAGAGGTCACGGGCCTCCTTCTCGCGGCCCGTCAGCCGCAGCGCGTCGGCGAGCCAGAAGGAGCAGACGAGGAACGCGCCCTCACGCCCCGGCAGCCCGTCGATCTGGGAGGCATCGGCGGTGTAGCGGCGTACGAGGGGGCCGCTGCCGAGTTCCCGCCACACGGCGTCGACCGTGCCGGTCACCCGCGGGTCGTCGGGGGGCAGGAACCCGACGCGCGGGATGACCAGCACCGCGGCGTCCAGTTCGGCGGAGCCGTACGACTGGGTGAAGGTGTTGCGCACCGGGTCGAAGCCCTTCTCACACACCTCGCGGTGGACCTCGTCGCGCATGGCCCGCCAGCGGGCCACGTCGCCGTGCAGCGACGGATCGGCCTCCAGGGTGCGTACGGCGCGGTCCGCCGCGACCCACGCCATGACCTTGGAGTGCACGAAGTGCCGGCGCGGTCCCCGTACCTCCCACAGCCCCTCGTCCGGCTCGCGCCATTTGGACTCGAGGAAGCCCAGCAGGCTCAGCTGGATGTTCCAGGCGTGCCCCTCGGGGGCGAGGCCGGCCTCGCGGGCGAGGAAGAGCGAGTCGATCACCTCGCCGTACACGTCGAGCTGCAGCTGACAGGCCGCGTCGTTGCCGACGCGGACCGGCACCGATCCGGCGTAGCCGGCCAGCCAGCCGAGTTCCAGCTCCGCCAGGCGGCGTTCACCCGCGAGCCCGTACATGATCTGCAGGTCGGCCGGGTCGCCTGCGACCGCGCGCAGCAGCCAGTCCCGCCAGGCGGCGGCCTCGTCCAGGTAGCCGACCGACACCAGGGCGCCCAGGGTGAGTGTGGAGTCCCGCAGCCAGCAGAAGCGGTAGTCCCAGTTCCGCACGCCGCCGATGTCCTCGGGCAGGGATGTCGTGGGCGCGGCGACGATACCGCCGGTGGGGGCGTAGGTGAGTGCCTTGAGGGTGATCAGGGAGCGCAGGACCGCGTCACGGTAGGGGCCTTGGTACCGGCACGTCGAGGACCACGTCTCCCAGTCCTGGAGGCAGTGCTTCAGCGACTCGTACGGGTCGATGAGCCTCGGACGCGGCTTGTGGGAGGGGTGCCAGGTGAGCACGAACGCCACCTGGTCGCCCTCGCCGACCGTGAACGACGAGCAGGTGCTGAACTGCTGACCCCATGTCCTGACCGGCGGCTCGCTGCGCAGCCATACGGAATCGGGACCGGCGATCGCGATCCGGTGGCCGTCCGCGCGCCGCATCCAGGGCACCACGGAGCCGTAGTCGAAGCGCAGCCGCAGCGTGCCGAGCATCTCGACCGTGCCGCTGATTCCCTCGACGATGCGCACCACGTCCGGGGCCTCGTCGCGCTGCGGCATGAAGTCGAGGACCCTGACCGTTCCCGTACGCGTCTCCCACACCGACTCCAGCACCAGTGACTCGCCCACGTAGCGCCGGCGGGTGCACACGTCCGCGCCCTTGGGGGCGATCCGCCAGTGGCCGTTCTCCTCGTCGCCGAGGAGGGCGGCGAAACAGGCGGCGGAATCGAACCGGGGCAGGCACAGCCAGTCGATGGAGCCGTTGACGCCGACCAGGCCGGCGGTCTGCAAGTCCCCTATGAGGGCGTAGTCCTCGATGCGTTGGGTCACGCTCTGGCGTGTTCCCGCCGGCGGTGGAGGCTAAGCAGCCGCCGGCTCGGGCTCGGGGGTGCTCTCCTTCGCCGCCGCACGGTCGTGCTTCTCCCGGCGGACGAGAATCACCCAGCCGACGGGCACCGCCGCGGCGAACAGCCACCACTGGACCGCGTATGCCATGTGCGCGCCGATCGAGTCGTGGTCGGGCGTCGGGATCAGCTCCGGGCCGCCGCTCGCGGGCTTCGGCGCCGTCTGCTCCAGGTAACCGCCGAGCACCTGCCGGTCCAGCAGCCGCGCCTGCTGCTCGCTGTTGATCAGCATCACCTGGCGGGGCGGCAGGCCCTTCAGATCCTTGATTCCGCTGGCGCCGGTCGTCTCGTCGGCCTTGAGCCTGCCGGTGACGGTCACGGTGCCGTCCGGCGCGGGCGGCACCTCGGGGTAGGCGGTCTGGTCGGCGGCCGCAGGGACCCAGCCGCGGTTCACCAAGGCGGTGCGGCCGTCGGCCAGCACCAGCGGTGTCAGTACATGGAAGCCGACCCGGTCGTCGGCGTTGGTGCGGCGGCGGACGACGACCTCGTGGGCGGTGTCGAAGGTGCCGGTCGCGGTGATCTGCCGCCAGTAGTCGGAGCGCGGGACCGTGTGCCCGGGGGACGTGAGCTCGCCCATCGGGACCGGCTTCGCCTCGAGATTCCGCGCGATCAGAGCATTCTGTTCGACCCGCCGCTCGTGCCGGTGCAGCTGCCAGAAGCCCAGCTCGATCATCGTCGGGACGAGAACGAGGCCGATGAGGGTGAGGATCACCCACTGCCGGGACAACAGGAAGCGGTACACGGCTTCGACCGTACCTGCTCGGCGCGGGGGTCCCGGACGGGGGGTCCGCCGGAGACCCCCGCCGGCCCGGCAGTCATACCCGGTCGACGATCCCGGCCCTCCCCTCGGCCCGGGCGCAGTGGGCGCCGCAGTACCAGTGGCCCTCGACCTCGACGCCCTGGCCGATGATCTGCACCCGGCAGTGCTCACAGATGGGCGCCATGCGGTGGATGGCGCAGGAGAAGCAGTCGAAGACGTGCACCGCGCCCTGCGCGTGCACCTCGAAGGACATGCCGTAGTCGTTTCCGCAAACCTCGCAACGTGCCATGCGCCACAGGGTGAAACGCTTCGGTGCCACGGGCGAGCGGGCGGCGGGCGAGTCGCGCCGGGTTCACTCCGATGCGGGTGCGGACCGTGCCCCGGGCGCCGGAGCGACATCGCGCAGCAGCTGGGTGAAGGCGCCCTCGTCGACGACGGGTGTGCCGAACGACGCGGCCTTGACGGTCTTGGACGTCGACGAGTCCGGGTCGTTCGTCACCAGCAGGCTCGTGAGCCGCGACACGCTCGTCGCGACATGCAGCCCCGCCTCGATCGCCCGGTCCTCGAGCAGCTCGCGCTCCACGGAGGTGTCACCGGAGAAGGCGACCCGCATCCCCTGCACCAACTGCCCGCCCGGCTCGTACCGCCCCGGGTTGGGGTAGGGGCACGGGGGCCGCTTGCGGGAGGGCCGCCAGCTGCTGTGCCCGTACGACGGCTGGTAGCCGACGCGCGGGGCGGCGGGCGCGTCCGACCACTCCGTCAGCGGCCGGCACTCGAGCAGCGGCAGCCGGACATTGTCGCGGGCCGCGGTGTGCAGGCTCGGCCGGAACGCCTCCGCCAGCACGCGCGCGTCGTCCAGCGCATGGTGCGCCCGCTGCTGCACGACTTTGTAGTGCGCGGCGAGCGACTCCAGCTTGTGGTTGGGCAGCGGAAGGCGAAGCTCTTTGGCGAGCGCGATGGTGCACAGCCGCTGCCGGGTCGGCGCGGCGCCCCGCGCCCGTGCGTACTCCCTGGCGATCATGGACCAGTCGAATGTGGCGTTGTGCGCGACGAGGACCCGGCCGTCGAGTCGCGCGGAGAGCTCGCCGGCGATGTCGCCGAACAGCGGGGCGCCTTCCAGCACATCGCGTGTCAGACCGTGGATCCACACCGGCCCGGGATCACGCTCCGGGTTGACGAGCGTGTACCAGTGGTCCTCGACGTTGCCGTGGACGTCGAGGCGGTAGACGGCAGCAGACACTATCCGGTCGTCGCGGGCGAGTCCGGTGGTCTCCACGTCGACGACCGCGTACCCCTGTGGGTACGCGGCCGGCCACGCCGTCGCTGCGGTCGTACGGTCGTCGAGCATGGTCACAGAGAATACGGCCCGGCACCGACAGTCCCGGCCCTGCCCCGGCAGCCGAGCGCCGCGACCGGGTCGCCCGCCGTGGCCTGTTGCGGGCCGCAGCCGTCAACCGGCCCCGGCCGCAGGCGGTATTCGGTGCCGCCCGCCCGCTTCTGAGCCGGGGCGTGTGAAGGCGGCGGGTAGTCAGGGTTTGCGTGTCACGACGAGCCTGGCGTCGGGAAAGAGGTCCTGTCCGGTGGTCGACCCATCGTCGTAGACGGTGACCGTCAGCTGGTCGAGCCCCGCCAGCGGCGCGAGGTCGAGGGGCGCCGAGAACTGCTGGCACTGGGAGAGGTGGAGAGTGGTCAGGGCGGGCAGTTCGCGCAACGCCCCCAGGCCCTCCGGTATCTCGCACCGCCACAAGTGGAGCCTCGACAGGCCCTTGAGACCGCGCAACAGCCGAAGGTCCAGCGGATCGTGTTCGTTCAGCGTCAGCGAGGTCAGCGCGGGAGGGGACGCCATGCGGGAGAGCTGGCGCAGCTGGGTCGTGCCCGCCAGGGTGAGCGATTCGAGCTGTGGCCAGCGGCCGATGCCCTCCAGGCTGAGATAGCGGGTCTGCCGGGCGAGCCCGAGCGAGGTGAGCCGGTCGCCGACCGGAATTTCCGCAAGGCTCTCCACCAGCAGGGGGTGAGCCAGGTGGAGGGCGCGCAGATCCGTCATGTCCCGGAGCGGGTCCGGCCGGAGATCGGGATGGAGTTCGAAGAGTGACAGCCGCTCCAGTCCGGGCCGGGCCAGTGGCGAGAGATCCCGGATCTCCGGGCACTGGCTGATCCCGACGTCCTTGAGCCCGGACAGGGAAGCCAGGACGGACAGGTCGGCGAGGGACCGGTTGCGGTAGACGAAGAGCCACTCCGGGCCGTGCAGCACGAGCAGCGGCGCCAGGTCCGCGTGACTGCCGCTCACATGCACCCGGCGGGCCCTCGGCGTGTGCCGCAGCGCCTGGAACTGCCCCGGCGTCTGCACATGGAGGTACGAGTCGTCCCACGCTCCCGCGGACAGGACGTCCTCGGCGTACGACTCAGTGTCGAACGAGCCCCAGGCCTGCGACACCTGGAACGCGACCTGGTAGCGCGCGTCCGCCCGGAAGCGTGCGACGACCTCGAACGCCGCGTCGCCCTTGATGAGCGCCGCCGTGCGCACCACCGCCGCGGCCGTGTACTCCTCGAGCCCGTCCGGACCCGGCAGCAGCTCCAGCACCAGCTCGCCCACCTTCGCCAGCTCGGCCGCGTCGTCCTGGCTGCGCGGCGGCAGCATCTCCTGCGTGCGTTCCTGGACCGTCGCCCTCACCTGCGGGTCGAGCTCCGGCGCGTGCTCCAGGCATGCCGCCGCCAGCAGCACCAGACGGTGCCGGTGGCGCTGTGCCCGGTCCGCCCGGCGCAGCAACTGCCGCAGCAGACGGGCCCGTTCCTCGACCCGGGCGTGTCCGACGGCCATCTGCACGACGTCGTCCCACTGGTCGTCGTGCGCGTTGCTCACCAGCACGCCGAAGTCGCGCGCCTCCACCGCGGCCTTGGCGCCCAGATAGTCCTGGAAGGTGCGGTGCACGAAGTCCACGGCCCCCGGCGCCGGTTCGCGCAGCAGCCCGCTCCTGATCAGCAGGTGCGAGAAGACCTGCTCCGCCGTCCCCTGCACCTGCGGCATGGCCGCCAGCCACTCGGCGACCATCTCCACGGCCTCCGAGCGCTCCGCCTCGGCCTGCCCGTTGCGGATGAGCCAGTACGCGAGGCGCTGGAGCAGCGCGGTCTGTTCCTCGCGGGTGAGGTCGACGCCCTCCACGCCCACGATCTCGCGCTCGGTGTCCCTGCGGACCAGCAGCATGTCCAGCGCGGCGTCGTACAGCTCCTTACGGGCGCGGGGGAGTTGCATCCTGCGGTCGCGGTTCAGTGCGCAGAGCAGCGCGCACATCAGCGGGTTGGTGGCGAGCCGGCCGAGGTCCCTGCGGGTGCTGACGGCCTGGCGCAGCGACGTCTCGTAGGTGTCGAGCAGTTCACGCTCCGGGTCGGTCAGGCACTCGCGGCGGGCCGAGTCGTGCCAGTGGCCGATGAAGGAGCGCACGTCGTCGCGCTGCATCGGCAGCAGGGCGTGCGCGGTGAAGTCCTGCCGGGCCAGCCAGTCCTCCGGCACAGCAGAGGGCCGGGTCGTCACCACATAGCGTGCTTTGGGGTAGGCGGCGATCAGGTTTTTCAGCCAGGTCTCGATACGGTGCCGCTGCCGCGTGGGCACCTCGTCCACGCCGTCGACGAGGACCAGCGCCCGGCCCTCGGCCAGCATCCGGTCGGTCCAGCCGGCCGGGGCGGAACCGTGCAGCGGGACGCCGGTCGCCCGCAGGAACTCGTCCGGTGTGGGCAGCGCGCCGTTGGATGTGAAAGCCCGCAACCGCAGCACGAAAGGCACGCACCGGTTCCAGTCGTCGAGCTCATGGCCGAAAGTGCGCCGTGCGGCGTTGAGCGCCAGCCACTGCACCAGGGTCGACTTTCCCGACCCGGCGGGCCCCCGCAGCAGCAGCCGGTCCGCTCCGGCGACCGCCTGCTCGACCCGGGCGGCGACCTGCCCCGTACGGGGCAGGCCGAAGCCCTCCTCACCGGCCCCGCCGCCACTGACGGCGAGCGAGATGTACGCCGTGTCCAGCGGCCACTCGCTGCCCGACCGGCCCAGTGTGAGCCCGAACAGCTCGAGCCGTCCGTGCGTCTGGGCCACGAAGTCGGCGTACCGCCCCTCGAAGCCGAGCGCCGCCGCCTCCGGATGCGGGCCGAGCCGGCCGCGCATGTCCTCGACCAGCACCTCGGTGTGCCCGGCCCGTCGGATCTGCTCCACGGCGGACCGGGCCATGAAAGACTGGTCGGCGGTGAGCGCCTCGACCAGGTGCCCGCAGCACAGCTGCAGCAGCTCGTCGTACAGTTCGACGGCCCGCTCGGCCAGCCCCGCGTCGGGGGCGCGCAGCGAGCGGTGGAGCCGCTCCGGTAGGAGGTCGAGGGCGAACAGCCGGTCCGGCGATATCTTCCCGGCCGCCTGGATCGTGTCCCGTACGCCCTCTATCGCCGCCTCCCGCTCGTGCTCCGGCAGATCGCTGTAGGGATCCGAGAGCTGGGCGACGAGCTTCTTCGCCACCGGCGCCGGGTTCGGGCGGGGGAGCGGCGCCGCCCTGCGCCCCGGGACCAGACCCGCCCCCGGCCGGGCGGCGATCAGCGACTTCACGACGGTCACGGCCAGTGTCCCTGCCAGCCGTAAGACGACAACTTCCAAACCCTGCAACGCGGTTCCTCCCCGTGAAAAGTGCCGGACACCGGATCGTACGGTCGGCGATCGGCCCGCTGCCGGTCATCGGTGCATGCCCGCCCGGTGAACAGGCGTACCGTGATCAGCCGCAAAACCGTTCTCGCCGCCGTCGGTGACGGAGCGGTCGGAGGGCTGTGCGGCGTGCTCGCCGCGCGGCGGCTCGGCGTCGAGCGGATCACCGCGCTCGGGCGGCACGAAGCGCGCACCGGCATCGCCCGCACCTTCGGGGCCACCGACGTCGTCGCCGGACGCGGCGAGGCGGCCGTGGCCGCGGTGCGCGAACTGACCGGTGGTCAGGGCGCGCACGCCGTGATCGAGGCCGTCGGCGCCGAGCAGCCGATGGGCACGGCCGTCGGCACCACCCGCGACGGCGGCTCGATCGGGTACGTCGGCGTCCCGCACGGCAGCGGTACCGGCCTCGGCCTCGGCGACATGTTCAACCGGAACATCGCCCTGCGCGGCGGCGTCGCACCTGTCCGCGCGTACATCCCCGAGCTGCTGCCCGACGTCCTGGACGGCACGCTCGACCCGTCGCCCGTCTTCGATCCGGCGGTGGACCTCGACGGCGTCCCCGGCGGGTACGAGGCGATGGACGGACGCACCGCGCTCAAGGTCTGATCAAGCCCTGACCGGACGGAAGGGATCCGCGTCACCGTCACGAAGGCCCGGTGCGGAAGTCCGGACGCTGTTGGTTAATTCGGGCCCGTGCGTGACGTCGGCTCCCAAGACCTGGTTGTGGTCTTGGGAGCCGACGTTGTCGTATGGGGTGGGTGT